>NZ_LT800497.1:0-329418 GCF_900166635.1 Oceanobacillus timonensis | reverse complement strand
CCATACCTCCCAACCATTCGAAAATGCTTTGGTGGAATGTGTTGTAATATTTCAAATAAGAACCTGTACACTGGAACCTTTTTATCTACACGTTTTCCTGTTTTATGATCCTCATACCAGTAATGAACTGTTTCCCCATCATAAGATTCAATACGATATTCGGCGATAGCTGGTCGAGCTAAATATCTGCCGATATACTTGGCTACACGCTTGGCATTGTTCATTTTCTTCTCTGCATTGACATAAAAGCCTTTCGGATACCTTTGATATAACTCATTAATAAGTTCTATGATTTTCGGTGTTGCAGGAAACCACTTCTTCAACAAATCTAAGACAACTTTTTGCCAGGACTTTCTTAAAAAATCATAAGGAACATATCCATTATTAACCCATTCATTTTGATTATCTAACGCACCTTCTGTCACCAATGCATGTATGTGAGGATTAAACTTTAAATCTCTTCCAAACGTATGAATAACCGTAATAATCCCTGAACGGAAGCCTCTTTTCTTACCTTTCTTTTTATTATGGTACTGAAATACTTCGGCTACCTGTTTACTTAATTCATTTAATTTTTTTCGGTCATTGTAAAATATGTTTCTTAACTCTCGTGGAAGTGTAAAGACCATATGGCGATGCGTAACATTAAATATCATTTCCTGTTGTTTGTCTGACCAGTCATCCGTATACTTTTTCCCACAACGGTGGCATAGTCTGCTTTTACAAGTAAAACACACGAATTTAGGAGAAGGATCCCCTTCACATCCTAAACACTCATAGCGAGCATATCCTAAATCACGTGTCCCGCAACGAATTGTTTTTTCTACCGTTTCTTTTATATGTTCACGATAAGTTTTCGGAAAACGATCAGCATGGAACTCCCAAAATCCAGCAAAATGGTCTTTTAAGATTTCTTTAATAACTCCGCTTCCCTTTCTCATATCTCTACCCCTCCAGTGAGTTAATAAAAGTTTAACATAAAAGTTATCCACAGCTAGAGAATTTTATAATTTCCTAGACAATGAAAAAGCTGCCATGTGCTATTACATGGCAGCAAACATTTATTTCATCAACAAAAATATAGTGGACACAAAGAAGCTGTTGCATAATCAGTGAATGGATTATGCAACAGCTTCTTTTTTTCCCTATTTAATGACTAGCCCCACTGCTCTTATACCCTGTATTCGCCTTCACCTTCACTTCTGCATAACGTTTCATATCCGTTTCCTTCGACAGTATCGTTCCTACATATCCACCAAGAAACCCAAGCGGAACGGAAACAAGCGCCGGATTCGTCAGCGGGAAGATTGGCTCTCCTACAAATAACGCCGCACCCTCAACCGGAGAGAATACACTCGGGCTGATCGACACTAAAATTAACGCGGAGAATAGACCGGTCAGCATGGCCGTCACTGCCCCTGCTGTATTGAATCTTTTCCAATAGATGGTGTAAAGAATAACCGGTAAATTGGCACTGGCCGCGATACAAAAGGCTAATGAAACAAGGAACGCAACATTGAGATATTGTGCAAATAAAGCTAAAACAATGGACAGAACAGACACAGCTAGTGAAGCATAACGTGCAGCTAACACCTGCTCTTTTTCTGTCGTCTTTCCTTTTTTAATAATCTGTCCATATAAATCATGTGCAAATGCGGATGCTCCAGAAAGAACAAGTCCTGCCACTACAGCTAAAATGGTTGCAAAGGCAACTGCTGAGATAAAAGCAAACAGAATGTCGCCGCCTATGACTTGGGCAAGTAGTGGTGCTGCCATATTTCCTCCCGGATTTGCCGCTAAAATATTATCAAACCCGACAAAGGCTGCTGCACCGAAACCTAAGAATAACGTCAGTACATAGAAAATACCGATAACCCATGTTGCGATAACCACGGAACTTCTTGCTGTCGGAGCATCCCGAACAGTAAAGAACCGCATGAGAATATGAGGTAGTCCCGCCGTCCCCAACACTAAGGCAAGCATAAGTGATATCGTGCTGAGTGGTTCCGTATATTGCAAGCCAGGCATCAAATAAGCCTCACCATGCGCAGTAACAGACTTTACATCAGTGAACATCTGTCCAATATTAAAATTAAATTTTAATAAAACTAAAAATGCCATAACTACCATCCCGCCCATCAGCAGGACTGCTTTTACAATCTGTACCCAGCTTGTCGCAATCATCCCGCCGAATAATACGTAGATGGTCATCATTACCCCGACGATCAGAACTGCTACCCAATAATCAAGGCCAAAAAGCAGCTGTATTAAAGCGCCTGCACCTACAAGCTGTGCAATCATATAAAATGTACTGATTGTAATGGTGTTCAGTGCAGCTGCTCCCCGAACCTTCTTCGCATCAAAACGGGAATTAATCATATCTGCTAATGTGTATTTACCAAGGTTACGTAACGGCTCCGCTACAAGAAAGAGAACCACTAAATAGGCAATTAAAAAGCCGATACTATAGAAAAATCCATCAAAACCATATAATGCAATCGCCCCGGCAATCCCTAAAAAAGAGGCAGCTGATAAATAGTCACCTGCAATGGCTAGACCATTTTGCCAGCCCGTCAGTCCACCGCCGGCAGTATAAAAATCTCCTGCTGTCTGTGTTTTCCTTGCAGCAAAAAAAGTAATAACCAGTGTCAGAAGAACAATCGCAAGAAAAAGGATAATAACTGTGGCACTCATCGTTCCTCTCCTCCTTCTTCGATTTCTCTTATAATTTTATCTGCCTGTTTATCAAAGGACGCTGCCTTCCTCACATAAACAGTGCATAACACCCATGTCATGATAAATTGGGCTAACGCAAATAGCCAAACCCAAGAAATATCACCAATTGCCGGTGTGTTTAAAAAAGTCGTATAAGAAGTTAAAACTGGAAGTAAGAAATAAAATACCAGGAAAAAGATTGTTAACGGAATAATAAATTTTTTTCGATCATGCATCAGTTTTTTAAAAGATCTGCTTTCAGTTACTTGTACATAATCCATTTCGTTTGCAGGGTCCTGCTTATATTCTTTTTCTGCCCCCATCTGCATCCTCCTCGAAAATCGGAATGAAAGGTTTCCAGGCCTCCAGCTCTTCATGCGGACGAAGTACCCCCCGATCCTTAGCCTTTGATGCATCCCTCACGCTTGCACCTGTACATGATTAAAAGCCTCTTCTCTCTATGCCTAAAACCTCTCATCTCCTTTGAGTCATTACCAGCTTCTCTTTTTCTTTTCTTATTCAATGACCGCTTTTCCCTCTAATAGACCCTCTTCCATCACCATTGTCACTTGAAACCGGCATTCCTCCTTCTCTTTTTTTAATCCTTTTTGTAAACGCTTTCTTAATTATAAAGGAAGATGATAATATACGTATGGATATTTGTTTCAACGGTTTAAATAAAAGGGTGAACGGTTGTCATCGTGGGATGAATGGTTTATTCCTTAGAAAATTTTGCTGTCGTCAAGCTTAGATGCGGCCACCGTCGTTACATTTACGCAGCTAAGAAAGGATATCCTTTTTTTAGCTGCCAAATAAATCAAACAGGTGCTTTCTGGCTGTCCGGCTGACAGGAATTTTAGTCTGTTTTTCATCCTTTAAAGTGATATTGCTTGCCCCATTAAACCACGGCGTAATCTCCTGGATATGATTTAAATTAACCAGATAACTGCGATGGGTTCTGAAAAAAGCGTACCCTTGTAACTTCTTTTCCAGTTCTTGCAGTGTCATTTTGCTATAAATTACCCTGTCCTCGGTATGAATTTCCAGCATCCGTTTGTGTGGAACAGCATAATAGATCGCATCGGGAGATAAAACAATCGTCCGATCGTCATCATCAACCAAAAGTTTCGCAGAGGAAGGTATATTTTGTGCAGACTCCCTACCTTTGCTGTTTTCTGATTGCTGTATTCGTTTGCGGAGACGATGCATTGCTGTTTGAAAACGTGCGGTGTCATAAGGCTTCAGCATATAATCCACCGCTTCTATTTCAAAAGCTTCTACCGCATAGTCATCGTATGCCGTTGTAAAAATAAATAACGGCGGTTTGATATAAGCAAGCTCCATGATTATCTTTGCAGCAGCTACACCGCGCATTCCCGGCATATGCACATCCAGAAAAATCACATCCGGTTCATGTTCTTTATACAGCTCAACCAGTTGCTCTCCTGTTTCTGCACTGGGTAAAAGTTTGACGTCTTGTTCTCTTTCCAATAAATACATTAATTCTTCCCGTGCCAATTGCTCATCTTCTGCAATCATGATATGCATTTTCATCAGAAAAACCTTCCTTTCTATTCCTCATGATAGGGAATACTAAAATAAACCTCGCTACCGCCAGCAGGTAAATTACGCACATGCAGACGCGCCTCTTCACCAAGCAGATTCATTAAGCGCTGATTCACATTATATAAACCTGTTCCGCCATGCTGTTTCTCTGTCAACACTGCTTCTCCAGCCTGTTGTAACACAGATTCCGGAAATCCTCGTCCATTATCCCGGACGCTGATTTGAATTCGCTCGTCTACTCTTTCCATCTTCACTTCTACTTTCCCTCCCTCGGAAACATGTTCCAATCCATGCCTGACACTATTTTCCACCAATGGCTGAATCGTTGATGGCGGGATTAACAAATGGGAAATTCCTTGCGGTTGTAAAAAATGAATGTGCATCCTTCCTGTAAATCGCGTCTGAATAATCTCGATATACGCTTTCACATGCTCCGTTTCCTTTTCTAAAGAAACCAGATGTGCAGATACCAGTTTGAGATTAAACCGCATAAAGTTTGCTAATTGTATCGTGATATATCTCGCTTTTTCAGGATCTTTTCGAAACAAGGCAGCAATCATATGCAACGTATTAAATAAAAAATGCGGGTTAATCTGAGCTTGTAAATTATTTAATTCTGCATCACGGGTATGCAGTTCAAGCTTTTCTGTTTTGATTGTTTTTAATTGATTTGCAATTAATTGAAACAACCCTTCCGCCAGCATTACCTCCACTGGACGGATATGCTGCGGTTTACGAAAATACAATTTAATCAGGCCGATGGTTTGCTGCGCTTCTATCATCGGGATAATGATCACGGATTCCAGCGGACAATTTTTATGCGTACATTGAATCTCTGTCTGCGAATAAGCGACCAATATTTTTTGTGATGTTAATGCCCGCTTGGAGAGAGATGTCCGTAACGGATTTCCAATGTGATGATGGTCTCCCCCTAACCCCTTGTGTGCCATCACTTCTTTTTCATTTGTCACCGTCACCGCGGCCAATTTCAAACGGGCATGGAACAAATCAGCGATTCCTTCCGCCTTCTTATGAAATGTTTCCTCTTTCAAAAAGGGCAATGCTTCTTCCACAATGGTTAATGCCTGTCTTGTTGCAAATGCCGCTTCATTTTCCTGCTCTCTAAGCACAATGGCAATCATGGCCGTAAAAATAGCAATGGCAATACTGTTCGACAACACAACGGGCAACCCAATCGTATTAATCAGCTCCATCATTTTCCTGTCCTGTGCATCAAAAATAAGTAATAAGTGCATTAATAAAATAGGAGGAAATATGCCGATAAAAAGTGCTTTCACCGGAGATATAACACGTTCTTGCGAAAAGAACCGAGCAGTAAAACCAGCAAGCAGCCCGGTCAGTGGATTGACGAGACTATTGGCTAGAAAACCGACCCCGCCAAGGAAGAATAAATGCGTACCAGCAATGATTCCAGCTCCCAAACCAACAACTGGTCCCCCTAACAGTCCCGCAATCACGATAGCAACCAGACTGGAACTGACCACCATCTGATCGGCTTCTACATTCCAGACAAAAGTATTGATCACCGTAAAATCACTGTCAATAACGACGCCGGTTAATGTCCCGGCAATACCAAACAAACCAAAGACACACGCATGCAGCCCCGCCATTTTAAAACGAAATTCACGGTAAAGTAGCGATCGGAACCCGGGACTGCGTGTCAAAACAAATGCAATCACCAGTAATAAACCCAGACGTTCGAATAAAACAATAGTTAGATGCATCACGGGCGCTCTCTCCTTATATCAACACCTGTTTGTGCCTGCAGATAAAAAGCAGAAAATGGTACAGCGCTTTCCTTATTCCGTGAAAGCACGGCTCCCAAATACGCACCTAAAAATCCTGCAGGAATGGCAATAATCCCCGGGTTATAAAGAGGAACCAGCGGCTCCATGCTAATCCATCCTCCATCCGGATTCATCACATGCGGCCCCAAAAATAAAAGTACCAGCGACACGATTAAACCAGAGAGCATCCCTGTGATAGCACCAGTCTGGTTGAAACGTCGCCAGTAGATGGTAAATAAAAGCACGGGCAGATTACTGGATGCTGCTACAATAAACGTTAGAGAAACCAGAAATGTGACATTCATATTCCGTAAACCCAGTGCAAACAATGTAGAAAGCAAACCAATGAAAAATGCTGTCCAACGCGCAGCACGTACACGTTTCTTTTCCGAAACATTTTCTTTTTTAATCAGATGATAATAAATATCATGGGAGAAAGCAGTTGTTGCAGAGATGACTAAACCAGCTACAACTGCAACAATGGTTGTAAATGCGATTGCCGCGATAAAAGCCATTAAAAAATCTCCGCCCAGACTCTCCGCTAACAATGGTGCAGCTAAATTCCCGAACGGATCCAGCATCACCAGTTCTTCAAAACCTACTAAAGCAACAGCACCCAGCCCTAAAACGAGTGCAATCAAATAAAATGCGCCGATAATCCAGCTTGCTGTCAGCAGGGATTTACGTACTTCTACGGTATTCCGCACGGTAAATAAACGGATTAGAATATGCGGAAGTCCAGCGGTACCCAGGACTAACGCCAGATGGAGTGAAATCGTTTCCAAAGGATTGTTAAATAAATGTCCTGGCAATGAAAATTGATTTCCTAAGGGGGACCTCAACGTAACCTGCTCCAAGAGGTTGGGAATACTCCAGTTAAATCGTGCAAGTACAATGAGTGCAAGCAAAAATGTACCAGATAATAGCAGCACTGTTTTGACAATCTGTACCCAACTCGTTGCAAACATACCGCCAAATACAACATAAATCGTCATTAATATGCCGATAATTAAAACAGAAGCAGAATAATTGATATCCAATAACAAGCGGATTAACAATCCAGCAGCCACTAATTGCGGAATCATATAAAAAATAGAAATAATTAAAGCGCCTATCGCCATGATTCCCCGCATTTTGTAGCTTGGAAAACGGGCACAAATCACATCACCTAATGAATACTTCCCTAAACGATGTACCGGTTCTGCGATAAAAAATAAGACAATTAAATAAGAAACTAAAAATCCAATGGCATATAAAAACCCATCAAAACCATTAATCGCAATGGTACCGACAATCCCTAAAAAGGAAGCTGCACTGATATAATCCCCTGAAATCGCCATGCCGTTTTGCAAGCCTGTTAAACTGCCGGCAGCAATATAGAACTGATTGGTCGTTTTACTTTGTCTCGCCGCCCAATAAGTTATAATCAGCGTACAAACAACAATACAGAGAAAAAAGAGCAGATAGGTAATGTTCATAAATTCCCCCCTCATCTTTAAGGTATATTTTATTTCAAGAAGTACCGTACACTATTACTAACATATCTATTAGAAGTTTAGGTTCAACACCAACATCTATGGTTGCTATTTTTCCATAAATAAGTTACTCAACTTTCGCTTTTTAAAAATAATTTCCTTACAGCTGTTGACAAAGGATAGAAGGTAAAGTATAAGGCGACCGCTGAACTGCGCCGCTGCGGCGGACCGTTTTGCTTTCCTAGGAGCACGCTCTTCAGCTAACTTTTGCCAAGAAGAGCACTTGGCAAAAGTGGATCTTCAGATGGTGCTGATCCCTCAGGAGTCAAAACGGTCCGCCTCCGCTAGTAGGATATTCTATGCGGTTGCAATAGCTGTACAAATAAAAGTTCAATCAAACAGAACAAATTTTTCTTGGTGCATGATAAAAATGTTCATTAATCATGCCTTTCTATGCATGAAAGCTATACTCGATATGAACGATCCATGCTGTCATGATTTGAACTGCTTAACCAACCATTTTAAATACCAGAATGATTCGTTATTTAGGCTAAAACCATAACTCCTAGGGTTGCGGTTACTCACGCCAACGGAAACATTTGTATGTCGGAAAGCGGACCGGTTGCTACTATCAAAAATATAGCCATTTATCACTCATAGATTTTAGTAAAGCGCCGATGGTTAAAATGTGTAAAAATTGTTTAAATTGCATTTTTTATTTACTATAAATTGTATATTATTAGAGAAGAGAAGTAAAGATATGCTTTATCAGCAGGATGGGAGTAGCTGTTTTAAACGTTTCAAAAAATTTTTAAACGCCCCGCCCTTTATACAAAACACTATAATCTATTAATATTTAGTGCTACAATAGGAAGTGGAGATTACTTCAAACTGTTTTACAAGCCGGTTATCGGCTCAATACAAAAAGGAGTGAAAGTGATGCAGGAAAATCAATTAGAAAAAGTAAAAAATGGACAAGGATTTATCGCAGCACTGGATCAAAGTGGCGGAAGTACACCAAAAGCTTTAGCTGCTTATGGCATCCCTGAAAATGCTTATCAAGGTGAAGATGAAATGTTTGATTTAGTCCACGAAATGCGGACAAGAATCATTACATCCCCTTCCTTTAATTCCGATCAAATTATTGGCGCTATTCTTTTCGAGCAAACCATGGATCGTGAGATTGAAGGAAAGTATACAGGAGATTATCTTGCAGAAGAAAAAGGGATTGTCCCATTCTTAAAAGTGGACAAAGGACTTGCTGAAGAAGCAGACGGCGTTCAACTGATGAAACCAATTAATGATTTAAAAGAAACGCTCGATCGCGCTAATGAACGTCATATTTTCGGCACAAAAATGCGCTCTGTCATTAAAGAAGACAACCCGGAAGGCATTAAAAAAGTCGTTGACCAGCAATTTGAAATCGGAAAACAAATTATCGCTGCTGGACTGGTACCAATTATTGAGCCGGAAGTAGATATTAACAGCCCTTCTAAAGAAGATAGTGAAGAAATTTTAAAAACAGAAATACTCAAACATTTAAATCAGCTGGAATCTAATCAACTGGTTATGCTGAAATTATCGATTCCAACACAAAATAACTTATATAGAGAATTAATCGATCACCCGAATGTTATCCGTGTTGTTGCATTATCCGGCGGTTACTCCACAGATGATGCCAATGCGAAATTAAAAGACAATAAAGGACTTATAGCCAGTTTCTCCAGAGCATTAAGTCAGGATTTAAACGCAAATCAATCGCAGGAAGAATTTGATGCAGAGCTGAAAAAAGCTGTCGATTCGATCTACGAAGCTTCTATTTCTTAATCTGAAACGAAAAAAGGTTATGCGCAGACAATGTGAAATGTCTGTGCATAACCTTTTTTTGATTACACTGTCCAAATAAACAGATGAACGATGGTAAGAATAATACCTCCGACAAGATAAGACAGGAGAATCAATGGAATCACCCAGCGGAACCACGTTGTCCATGGAATTTTAGCGATTGCCAACGAAGCCATGAGCACACCGGCCGTAGGTGTAATCGAGTTGGATATGCCATCTCCCAATTGGAAAGCCATGACTGCAGTTTGTCTGTTGACTCCGGTAAGATCGGATAAAGGGGTCATAATCGGCATCGTTAATGCAGCCTGTCCACTTCCGGATGGAACCAAAAAGTTCAGTATACTCTGGAACACATACATTCCAATGGCCGAAAAAGCCGTAGGAAGTTGGCTTACCAGATTTGATGCAGCAAACAGGATGGTATCAATCGTATTACTTTCCTCTAAAACTACCAGAATCCCGTATGCAAATCCAACAACTAACGCTCCGACAATCAAATCTTTACAGCCCTCAATAAAAGACTCTGCAATCTGATTCACTCGCAGATTTCCAACAAAACCAGCGATGACTCCCATAATTAAGAAGAGAGAAGCTATCTCGAGAATAAACCAGTCAAAATAAATAACGCCAATTGCTAAAATAATAACTGTAGCTACTAATAAGCCAATAATAATGCTTTGTCTCCCTGTCAGTTTATGATATTGACTGCTTAAATTATCCAGTTTTCTATCACTATCAATCTTATACATCAGGCTCTTTTCCGGATTCTTCTTCACTTTTCTCGCATAAAGCATTACAAAAGTGATATTGATTGTGACAAAGATAACCCACATCACAAGACGGATAGCCATTCCGGAGAATGTAGGAAGCTCAGCAATCCCTTGCGCCACCCCTACTGTAAATGGATTCATAAAGGATGCAGTAAAGCCTGCACCAGAACCGATAATTACCATTGCAGCACCGGTTAAAGAGTCAAAGCCTAATTTAATAGCCAAAGGAACCAGGATCATAATAAACGGAATTGTCTCTTCTGACATGCCG
The DNA here is from genome assembly GCF_900166635.1 of Oceanobacillus timonensis. Lineage (NCBI taxonomy): Bacteria > Bacillati > Bacillota > Bacilli > Caryophanales > Bacillaceae > Oceanobacillus > Oceanobacillus timonensis. The sequence continues at coordinate 318,968 of NZ_LT800497.1, read as the reverse complement.
AACGTCCCGCCGCCCAATGCAAACAAGGACATAATAACAGGTATCAAATAAATTTCTTTATCTGCCATCTTCATTGATAAATTGGCAAGTCCTGTTTCGATTGCTTTCGTCGCATTTAAAATACCAAAAGCTCCACCGACAATAAAAATAAAGAAAATAATATCTGCACTTTGCGTCATCCCTTTATGGACGGTTTGAAAGACTTCAAAAAATCCAGTCGGGCTTCCTTCTGCTTCATGATATGTATCATTAATAACAACGGTTCTTTCTGTACCATTGACGTTGGTTGTTTCCCGCTCATATTCTCCCGCCGGAATAAAATAGGTTAATACTGCTGTAATAATAATCAGCCCGAACATAAGCGCAAAAACATGTGGAAACTCCCATTTTTTCTTCGGTTTTTGTGCATTTTCACCCGCCGTACTTACATTTTCACTCATGGCAAGCGCTCCTTTTTCTAAGTTGATGAATAAAAAACAGGCAGTTTACTATCTTTTATAAAGAAATAAACTACCTGTTAAGATGATTTATCGATATGGTTCACCCTTATCGATTTTCAAATTCCTCTTGAATGACGTGTAGTAAATCTTTGTTGACTATAATATCGTATCCTGTATGTGCTAAAGCCAGAACCGCATCATGAATCGCTGCTTCCCCGTCTGGCGTTATCGTTTTTTCTGCAAATTCGGTTGTATGGAAAACAAGTCCCGGCTCATTTAAACCGGCAAATGGATGAATCGCTGGAACAACCTGGCTCACATTTCCCATATCTGCTGACCCTGTTGCCGGAACAGCCGGATAAACTGGATTGGAGCTGTAAGCTTTCATATGTTTTGTAAATGTATTTGACAGGGACTGGTTTGTAACCATATTATCGTAACTTATCTCATAATTAGAAACTTCCACAGAAGCCCCGGTCATCAAGCAAGCTCCCTCTGCAATTTTCCGCACTTTTTCTCCAAGCTCGTCCACCAATTTCCGTTCATTGGCGCGAATATAAAATTGCGCGGTCGCTTCTGCCGGCACAATACCTGCTGCCTCTCCGCCTTTTGTAATAATACCGTGTATCCGTACATCATCCGGTACATGCTCACGAAGGGCATTTATTCCATTAAATAATTGAATGACCGCATCCAGCGCATTAATCCCTTGCTCTGGAGATGCCGCTGCGTGTGCTGCTTTTCCGGTGAAATCAAACTGCAGTGCATCCATTGCCAACATTGGACCGCTCTCTGAAGATACATCTGCTCCATGTACCATCATCGCCACATCAATATCATCAAATGTGCCCTGTTCACTCATTGGTACTTTGGCACCGTTCGTTTCCTCTGCAGGTGTCCCCAAAACGACAACCTTTCCGCCAATTTCATCAACCTGCTGACGAAGAATGACTCCTGCTCCGACAGCGAATGTCGCAATTAAATTATGACCGCATCCATGTCCAATTCCGGGAAGTGCATCATATTCTGCCAAATAAGCAATTGTCGGTCCAGGTTTACTGCTTGTATATTCGGCGCGAAAAGCAGTTGGACGATCAACAACGCCTGTTTCCACTTCAAAATCATAACTTTTTAAATATTGAACCAGTAACTTCATGGATTCAAACTCCTGATCACCGAGTTCTGGATTTTCATATAATTGATTACTGATTTTAATCAGTTCATTTTGGATAGATTCGTAGTTTTTTTCTAATGACATTTACTGCTAAGCCTCCTAAATCTGAAAAATAATTATATCACAAATGTATTTTCATGCAAAATCATGCGTTTATATGCATTATAACATAAATCGAAAGAGAATAGTTAAAAAATCGGGAAATGTATACGTGAAAACATAGAATATCTTGGCCTAGTCTATGTTCAAGCGTCCTTGTTTTTTCATTTTAAAAGGTTAAAAACCAAAGATTATTTTAAAATAAACCGTATAAATGCTGTATTCTTTAATGTTACTAATGTATAATACATTTTATTCTGAATCGATGATAAAGGAGCTTTACATGTATGCCTATTTTTCCTTTTCTTACTTTTGTTTTTATCAGCAGTTTTACTCCTGGCCCAAATAATTTTATGGCTATTTCTTTCGCTAACCGTTATGGCTTTAGAAATACATTATCGTTTTGTGCAGGCGTAGGAGCGGGTTTCTTTCTCATCGCTTTACTTTGCAGCTTTTTTAACCGGGCCCTTATCGAAATTCTGCCCATTATTGAAACCCCATTAAAATTCGCAGGTGTTTTTTATATGCTTTATCTGGCTTATAAAACATTTACCAGTTCAGGAAGCGGGGAAGCATCTTCTGAAAAAGCGCAGAAAAACTTATTTGTAATCGGTACATTGATGCAATTCATTAATCCAAAGGCGATTCTCTACGGGATAACAGTTGTGGCTACATTTCTGTTACCCTATTATCATTCGTATATAAGCTATATCCTGTTCTGTCTTTTCCTCGGCCTGGTTGGTATATGCAGTTCGATTACCTGGAGCCTGTTCGGTTCGGTGCTTCAAAACTTTTTGTCCCGCTATCAGAAGACCTTTAATATTGTGATGGGGCTATTACTTGTATATAGTGCTTTTGCTATTTTGATGGGATAAACGCCTCTAAACCATTATCATTCTTGCATCCTCTTCTCTCTTTAGTACAATAACAATAAGACCATACATAAGAACGAGGAGAATGATAATGAAAAGAGGTATCCGCTTTATTTTGGGCTTCTTGCTTGGAGCGCTCATTTATTTTTTATTTTTTAACTAGCTTTCCATCTATATCGTTTTTACTGCAATGGAAAAGCCAAGTCTCTCATAAAAGACTTGGCTTTTTTATTGCTTATTTACTTAATAGCTCCTAATACATTGAACAAATTCTTCTTAAACCGATCACGATCCACTGCTTCACAAACGCGGACATTCGGCTTCTGCTCCATACGGTTATTAATATCCACCAGGCTATAACCTCTGGTAAGCTCTCCTTTCGTTTCAACATCTACATAATAATCATGCGACCCTGTCATGATACGTTCATCTGCCGCAATCGCTACTAACAGCGTATCTGGATGCGTTGTCCCGTTCAGGCGATGCACCGATTTATTAAATTGCATCACTACTTTATTAATATCTATAAAAAATTGAGAACCTGCCGTTTCCAGGCCGGCTATTTCCGCATGATCATCGTCATCCATAATGGAATAATCGATGCACATATCCCAGCCAACCATGGTAATTGGAATACCGGAATGCAGGACAAGTCTTGCCGCTTCCGGATCCACATAGAAATTATACTCCGCTGCCGGCGTAATATTTCCTAATGTATTATTCGTACCGCCCATGATATAAATATGCGGGATATCCTTGATAATGGAAGGGTCCTTCTTAATCGCCATCGCAATATTTGTTAACGGCGCAATCGCCAATAAATTGACTTCTCCCGGATATTCTTTCACTTTCTCAATGATAAAATCAACCGCATGTCCTTCCTCCGGACGCTGTACTGCCTTGGGAAAATGCGCACCGCCCATGCCATCATCGCCATGAACGTCTTCTACAGTCCGGTGCTTTTCCTGACCTGTTGCAAGCAGCGGCCGTTCCAGACCTTTATAAACAGGAACCTTTTCTTCCGGATGAGCGACTTGAATCGTATATAGCGCATTTTCCACCTCTTGATGAAAATCCACATTTCCGCCGGTAATCGTTACCCCTTCGACTTTAAAATGATGCATCGCTTTTAAAAGAGCAATCGTATCGTCCCCGGCTGTATCGGTATCAATAATAATTTTTCTCATTGTTATTTCTCCTGTCTCGCTAATGTTGTCATATAATCAAAAAACGCATCCCGGTTCACTTCATAAACAAACTGTACAGGGCGTCCAGCCTCTGAAATCTCCGTTTTTCCCTGGCTCGCGCCGTCCGGATGAACAATGCTTTTGACTTCTTTTTTCTTTACCAAATCCGGCTTGCCAATCGTTGCTGTTGTTAAAACATCCCATAGGAAGTAAGTTGAATTCGTTTGAAAATGGACAAGCGGCGGCACCATTGCATAGCACTGGCCAAGGAAATCAATGCCAATGTCTTTTCGTTCAGCAGCCCATCTATTCCTGACATCAGGTGTTAACGGAACCATATTTGTGCTCTCCAAAGCAATTAAATCAATCTCAATCGAACTGTCCCATACCTTTTTCACAGCCCCCGGATCCCAAAAGGCATTCCATTCGGCAGTTCCATCATGCTCCGGTTCTTCCACATTTCCATTTTCTAAGAATGTTCCGCCCATCCAAACAAGTTTTTCAATTTTCTCTTCGATATCTGGAGCGATTTCCAAAGCTCTTGCTAAATCGGTCAATGGACCGACAAACACAAGCGTTACTTTTTCATCACTCTCTCGAAGTACTTTTACCAAATGCTCGTGTGCTGCTTTTTCTGCAAGTTTTGCTTCTATCTTTCCAGACTCATTTAACAGAGGCAAGGCATCTACAAAAAACGCATGCATGCGCCAGTCCTTTGGAAAGGGATTTTTGCCGCGGGAACTGGATGCAGCTACTTCGACATGCTGTCCTTTTCCAAAACGGTCAATAATTTTACGGCTTGCATATACAGCAGGTTCTAAATAACAATCTGCCGGGGTAACGCCGACGCCGGTCAAATTCACATCTTCCATTTGTAATAGCAAAAACAGCGAGATTAGATCATCTACACCGCCATCATGATTCAAGTAAACTTTCTTTTGCATAGACAAGTACCTCTTTTCTTTTATCATACTCAAGCACCAATAGATTATCATATAGACTATGGAAAATGAATGTATTCTACAATAAAAACACCTACCAACTTTATAACTTTTTAAAGCTGGAACTACTTCGTTCAATCAATGTTGGCTCCAGCTTAATATTCACTTTTTCTTTAGATACTTCATTCTCTATACGATCAATAAGAACCTCAAGTGTTGTTTTAACCATTTCTTCCATTGGCTGATGAATACTGGAAATCCCCATTGTTTTGGACAGGTATGTATCATCGAAACCAATTAAGCTAATATCTTCGGGTATACGAATCTCTCTTCTTTGAGCCATTTCTAAAAATTCCAAAGCTACCACATCATTCCCAGCAAATATACATGTGAAATCAAGCTGTCCTTCCTTCTCTTTTACGTATGCTTCAATATCCTGTTGAATAAGATAATTGTTTGTGGACGATTCTTCCACGCGAATAAAGTTGTTCAAATCAAAATCGAATCCATTTTCGTACAATAAACTTTTATACCCTAAATATTTATCATCTAGCGCTGTTCCAATAAACCCAAATTTTGTATGACCTGTACGTATAAATTTCTCGGCAGCAATTCTTCCTGCTTGCATATGATTCAGGCTGACACTATCCAGCGTGCGATAGTTTTGGGTAATAATTACGGACGGAATAGCAAGTTTACTTATTCGTTTAAGATTATACTCCCCCGTAGGGATAAAGATAATCCCATCCGCTTGACGGGCAATAAAATTTTGGATACTTTCCCATTCTGTAATTGGGTTATGTTTAGAATTATGCAGAAGAATACTATACCCCAATTTTCTAGCTTCAGATTCTAGCACATCAATTAATTCCACAAAGTAAGGATTATAGGTTTCGGTCACACTTACACCGATAATTTTGGATTGACTTCTTTTTAAAGTTTGTGCCGCACTATTTGGAACATATCCAACATCTTCAATCACATCAAGCACTCGTTTTACCGCATCAGCATTCACTTTTTCGTTTCCGTTAATCACCCGTGAAACGGTAGATTGCGAAACATTTGCCAACTTAGCAATTTCTTTCATTGTCAGTTTAGCCATAGCAGACTCCCTCTCCCCTTCGTGAATTCGTATTCTCATAAACGCATTCTTTTCTTTCGAGTTACAACTTTCCCCATATGTACTTGCTTCCTGACAAAACACCTGAAGAAGTGTGCATACCTTGATTCAAAGCAAATATAAAGTAAAACAGAAATCGTTTTCTAAAATGATTGACTTCCTATTTTTGAAAGAATATAATAAACATCATCAAGAATACGTATTCTTAAATTATTCATGAGAAGGTTAACATAACAGCTGTTACATTCAAGCAACATCCCATTTATCTTATATTTTACTACATTTAGAGAATAGGTGATAACAATGCATATGTTTAAAAATAAAAACTACTGGTTTTCATCCGGTTATCTGTTTCTTTTCTTTATTACATGGTCAATTTGGTGGTCTTTTTATTCTATTTGGCTGAGTGGGACACTTGGCTTAACAGGTTCTCAGACAGGAACTGTTTTTTCAATCAATTCATTTCTTTCTTTGATATTTATGCTTCTATACGGGGTTATTCAGGATAAAATAGGCACAAAAAAACATCTGATTTGGTTTCAGAGTATTTTCCTTATGGGAACAGGGCCATTTATCATTTATATCTATGAACCGCTTCTTCAAACGAACTTTACGATTAGCGCCATTTTGGGCGGGGTTTATTTTGGAGCCGGTTTCATCGCAGGTGTTGCTTTTCTAGAGTCATATGCAGAGAAACTAAGCCGGAAATTCAACTTTGAGTATGGCACATCAAGAATGTGGGGTTCTATAGGCTACGCATGTGCCACATTAACCGCAGGATTACTGCTAAGTATTAACCCCCATCTTAATTTTTGGATTGCCTCTGTTGCAGGGGTAGGTTTCTTTCTGTTAAATTGCTTCTTTAAAACGGAAGTAACTAAAAAAGAGGAAGAGCCCGAAGAAGAAGCACCTAGTTTACGAATAAAAGATATCATATCTATTGTGAAGGTGAAAAAGTTCTGGTATTTTGTTTTATTCCTTTTTGGAACTGCTTGCATTTATACGATTTATGATGTACAGCTTTTTCCAATTTATTTCACAGAACATTTTACCGATACAGATATAGGATATCAAATATTCGGATACCTTAATTCATTCCAAGTTTTTCTTGAGTCAGCCATGTTGTTCGCTGCGCCTTTTATTGTCAATCGAATCGGAGCAAAGCAGTCATTGATTTTAGCAGGTGTTATTATGGGAACGCGTATTATAGGATCAGCACTTGTCGATAGTACCATTGCTATTTCATTCATCAAACTTTTGCATGGGATTGAACTGCCTATCTTGCTGATTGCTATTTTTAAATATATTTCACTTAATTTTGATCAAAGACTATCTGCTACCATTTATTTGATTGGTTTTAAAATATCAGGTGAAATCGGTGTCATAGCCTTTTCATCTATTATTGGTAAACTATATGATAATACAGGTTTTATAACAACATTTTTTGTCCTTGGCACTATCGTCTATATTTTCACAATTGCTTCTATCTTTTTCTTAACCAATCAAAACTCAAAACGAAATGAGGTCTTACCATATGACACAACACAAAACGCACTTTGAACAGCTCGCCCGCGCTAATCAGGCCGTGACAGATACCAAACATGAACAGAAGGAAGCTTCCTATCGGCTCCATTATCATTTTATGGCTCCGACAGGCTGGTTAAATGATCCGAATGGTCTTATCCAGCATAACGGGGTATACCATTTATTCTATCAATTCAATCCATATAGTTATCACTGGGGAGCCATGCATTGGGGACATGCAACGAGCAGAGACCTTGTGAACTGGAAACATGAACCGGTTGCTCTAGCACCTTCTGAACCTTATGAATATGACGAAACAAAGAGCGAGATGGGCTGCTTTTCCGGATCGGCTGTCATGAACGGAGATGTCATGATGTTATTTTATACCGGGCATTTAGAAGGACACGACCCGAAAGAAGTACAAGCTATTGCCACGTCAACAGACGGAATACACTTTACCAAACATGCCGCAAATCCAGTTATCAACGGAAGCCCGGAAGGATTAAGCGATGAGTTCCGCGACCCAAAAGTATGGAAGCATGGTGAACTTTGGTATATGGTTGTAGGAACAGCTGTAGGTCATGACGGTGCCGTGGCATTATACAAGTCCAGTAATCTAATAGACTGGGAGTATGTAGGTATTGCTGCCAAAAGTGACGGAACACAAGGCGATATGTGGGAATGTCCTGATTTATTTCCACTAGGAGACAAGTATGTATTGATGACCTCCCCCATGAACACGGATCGTGGTAAAAGTACAGTGATGGTGGGGAGCATGGATTATGACAAGGGTGTCTTTATTCCGGAATCACAGCATGAAATCGACTATGGGATTGACTTTTATGCTGCTCAGACTTTTGAAGATGAGAAAGGAAGACGTATCCTTTTCGCCTGGATGGACTTTCCCTTCACAGAATTCCCGTCCAAGACGGACAAGTGGTCCGGCGCTATGACGATTCCTCGTGAACTCACGCTGGGTAAGGATGGTTATGTGCGTTCTCAGCCGGTTCCAGAGCTGACTGCACTTCGGGATAACCATATGCACGATGATAAACTTGTGCTATCCGAAGATGAAACACATCCGCTTCATGCTGATTATCCTTTTCAGCATAGCTATGAATTAAAATGCAAATGGGTATTACCTGAAAATAAAGCAGACGGAAAAGTTGGTTTACACTTACGCCAATCAAAAGATGGTTCGGAACAGACAACCGTTTTCTATGACCTGGCAACGAACGAAGTAATCGTCGACACAACACATGCAGGGAAACTTTCTCACAAAGCGGTTAATAAAGCTGGCTTATTGCATAAAAACGACGAGGTGACATTTCATATATTTGTCGATACATGCTCTGTCGAAGTGTTCGTAAATGATGGGGAAGCAACACTCTCTACGCGAATTTATCCAGACCTTGCAAGCAACGATATCACATTATATACAGAAGGAACCGGAGCAACCGCAGAATACATTGATATTTGGGAGCTCAAGAACGCGGAAATGTCATAACGTGATAAATCCGATTTTGCGTTTATCATGGAGAACCTTCCGTAAAACGCCCACTGCGTGCAGTTTCGTTTTATAAAAAAATGGAGCTTCCATAAGACACGAGGCCGTTGCGCACCTGCTTATGGAAGCTCCATCTTATTATTGAGAAAGCAAAGGTCTTTTCTCGAAGTACTTTTTTAATCCTTTTGCTTTGTCGTAGCATACCTGGCTTTTCGGACATTTTTTACCCAAGCCCGATCCTCGTCCATCATTTTCTTAGCTGCAAAGACCGTCAGAATCTGAATCATAATAATCGGTATGCCCATCAGTCCTGAGAGTACTTCCAGCGGTGACAAGCCGCCTACGCTCATCAGTGTTAGAGCAAGCACCGTAATCAATCCTGCAACTAAGATGCGTAAGGATTTATACGGGTTCGATTTGGACATATCCTGATTAGACATATAGGTTGCTACGGTATAGGTTGTAGAATCTAATGTGGTAATCAGGAAAATCGTCGCTATAATTGTAAACAGGATAAGGATAACAGCAGACATTGGTAAAGAGCTCAAGACAGCAGGAATCGATGCTTCAATGCCTTGGTCTTGAACAATATCCAGAACCGGAATGGTATCCGTCACTTGCCTGTGCACACTTAATCCGCCAAGAACACCTGTCGCTACCCACGATAGCAGCATCGGTGCCATCAAATACGTTAATATCATTTCTTTAATGGTCCTGCCTTTGGATACAATAGCTGCAAAAACACCATGGAGCATAGCCCAAGTTGCGTTATAAGCAAACCAGAAAACCGTATGACTTTCAATATGTGTACCGCCCTCTAAGTCCAGCGAATTGGTATACAATGAAAAATTGATATAATTAGAGAATAAATGACGTAAGGAATCTGAAAAGAAATTCATAATAAAGATTCCAGGCCCAATAACAAGTACAAGGATAGCAAAAGCTCCTGCAAGATACATATTCCATGTACTTAACCGTTTGATTCCTTTATCAATGCCCACATAAGCACTGATAGAAAAGCCTAAAACCCATACTAATGTCACAATGAGCGTAAAAGGAAAGGTAACTTCGATATTCAATAATTCTGCCAGATTATACGTAACAATCGGAGTACCAAGACCTAATGTCACTGCCGCTCCTGCTAAAATACTGACTAAGAAAAGAATATCAAGGATAATCCCGCCGATTCCGTCTGTAAATTTATCACCGAATATAGAACGGCACGCTTCGGAAATACGCATTCTTGGCTTCTTCCGGACATATAAAAGATATCCCATCGCCGGCGCAACCATAACAAAAACAGCAAATGTCTGGAAGGTCCATAAAAACATACTATAGGAATTCCCGGCAAGAATCGCTTCCATCGAGCCTGCATCCAGCCCAAATGGCGGATCATTCGCAACCTCGCTCCATTGTGTCAAACCTGTCCGCATGACTGTTGAACCAAGACCCATGGCAATTAAAATCGATGCATATTCAAATAAGTTATATCTTGGTTTTTGTGACGGATCTCCTAAAACGACTCTTCCATATTTAGAAAAAGCAAAAAACAATGCAGCTATAACAATGAGAAATGCATACCATAAATATCCCCATTTAAAGGTATCTACCAAACTATTAAAAATATTATTCAGTAATTCCATGGACTCACTCGTATACATGGCAAATAGAAAACTGATGATAGCTATAATGACAATAGAAGGAATCACAATTTTCTTCTCAACAAAGCTTTTTTTCTTCTGCTGATTTGGCGCGTCCATTTTTTATTTCTCCTCTCTTCTTCCTATTGGGATTAGCAACATCAATCAGAAGATGCCGTCTGCTTTTCATGTCTAACTAATACCACTGAAGAGAAATCTCAAAACATCGAAAGAAATATTAAATTTCCATTTTCTATCTTTTATTTTAACGCGCTCCTTGTTTTACTCCTTCATCTCACTCGCCACCAATAAACTGTATACTGTATCTAAACAAGGTGTATCTAGGCCATATACTCTACTTTTTTGATATAAATAACCTTGAATATAATCGACTTCCATTTTCTGACCATCTACCCTATCGTAATACATACTTGTCCCCATATAAGGAGGATATCCAGCGTAAATATTCATAATCTCACCTATGATTGTTTCTTGAAAATGGACGCCCTCAGCTGCAGCAATACCGATTCCTTCCTGGATTAATCTTTTGCATAGCGTTCGTATGTTTTCCTCCTGTAAAATAAGTGCCGTATTTCTGCTGAGTGCGGTGACAGAATTAATCGCAACGTTAACGAGCAGTTTATACCAAACCTCATAACGATAATCAGAGCTTAATCGGATTTCCAGATTACTTGCTGCGATGTCTTCTTTTAGTTTTTTCGTTTTTGTATTCTCAGGCAACATCAAGACGCGGTCACGAAAATGTGTAACCACATTCTCTTTCTTCTGTCCGCTAATATAAACAACTGCTTGATACGCATTGGGAATGTGAAATGTATCAAGCTGCCCATAACCATTCTGACAAAGAATACAAATTGTATTTTCATGGGTCAGCTTATCTAAATAAGGCATGATTCCCTTCAATTGTGTTCCTTTCACTGTGATAAATAAATAATCAAAAGCTGTCTCCACTTCCGAAATAGCTTCTACCGAAAAAACAGCCGTTTTTGTCTCGTCCATTCTTTTAACATGCACTTCTCCCGGTTTCCGACCTAGAAAAGTCACTTGGTAACCGCTATTGTGCAATGATTCACCGATAACAGAACCAACAGCACCAGGTCCAATAACTCCAAATGTATTCATTTTTATGCTCCACCTTTTTTCTTAGGCTAATAACTTGCCATTGTGAATCTATACAGATAATTTTATAATAAGAACAATAATAAAAATAGTAGGTGATTCAAAAGTGAAACTCCTTAAAGATTTTATAGACATGAAAAGGAACGGAGAAAGAATGACAATGCTTACAGCGTACGACTATCCAAGTGCAAAGCAGGCAGAACAGGCAGGGATCGAGAGTATTCTTGTCGGAGACTCTCTTGGCATGACTGTTCTTGGCTATGAAAGCACGGTACAGGTAACGATGCAGGATATGAAACACCATGCGAAAGCGGTACGCCGAGGAGCAAAAGATACTTTTATGGTCGTGGACATGCCATTTGGTTCCGTTGGTATGGATGATAAAACAGATATCCAAAACGCAGTGGAATTATATCAAGAAACCAACGCCAATGCTTTGAAAATCGAAGGCGCACATGCCGCCTCATTGATTAAAAGATGTACTCAAAGCGGTATTCCGATTGTTGCTCATCTCGGGCTGACACCACAAAGTTTCGGTATTACCGGCTATAAGCTTCAGGCAGCATCAAAAGAAGCCGCTGAAGCTTTAATAGAAGACGCCAAGCTGGTAGAACAAAGCGGCGCTGTGATGCTGGTATTAGAAGCTATCCCGAGTGACCTGGCAGCAACAATTACCAAACAATTATCCATCCCGGTTATTGGCATTGGCGCCGGTGCAGATACAGATGGCCAGGTGCTTGTCTATCATGATGTATTAAATTATGGCGTTGACCGCAAACCAAAATTTGTGAAGCGCTATGGAGACTTTACAACAGGGGTAGATGCATTAACAGCCTATCGCGAAGAAGTAAAGGCAGGCATATTTCCATCACCTGAATTTACGTATAAGAAACAAATTATGGATGAGGTAGACACATGACGCAACGAATCACAACCATACAAGAAATGAAAGCTATTATACGAACGTTAAAAAAAGAACAAAAGCAAATTGGTCTGGTACCTACAATGGGTGCTTTACATGACGGTCATTTAACAATGGTGACAGCCGCTTTGGAAGACAATGATATTACCGTCGTCAGTGTGTTTGTGAATCCGCTGCAATTCGGTCCAAATGAAGATTTCGATGCGTATCCAAGGGATATTGACAGGGATCAGGCAAAATTAGAACCGCTTGGCGTTGATTATATTTTCTATCCAAGCGTAGAAGAAATGTACCCGGATCCATTAGCGATTTCCTTGAAGGTAAACCGCATGGCTGCAGTGCTGGAAGGCGCAAAACGTCCCGGCCATTTTGACGGCGTTGTTACAGTTGTTAATAAACTATTCAATATCATTCGTCCAGATTTCGCTTATTTTGGAAAGAAAGACGCGCAACAGCTGGCGATTATTGAAAAAATGGTCGCTGATTTTAATCATCCCATCGACGTTATCGGTGTGGATACCATCCGGGAAGCAGATGGTCTTGCCAAAAGTTCCCGCAATGTCTATTTAACCGAACAGGAACGCCAGGAAGCAGTTCATTTATATCAGAGCCTGATGAAAGCCAAAAAGAAATATGACGCCGGGGAAAGAAACAGCGCCGTTTTAATGAACACAATCAACCAGCACCTTACGGAAAACATCTCTGGAAACGTGGAGGATATTGCGGTCTACAGTTATCCGGAATTAGTAGAACAGCCGCTGATTACCGGTCAAATTTTTATATCCCTGGCTGTAAAATTTTCCAAAGCCAGATTGATTGATAATATTATCATTAAAGGAGATAGCTAGGATTCGAACAATGATGAACGGGAAGATTCATCGTGCACGTGTCACTGAAGCCAACTTGAATGATGTCGGCAGTATTACGATTGATGCCGATATTTTAGATACTGTCGATATCCTGCCAAATGAAAAAGTCGCTATTGTGAATAATAACAATGGAGCACGCATTTTATAAACACTATTTGAAAAGGCTTTGCCCTAGGTAAGGCTTTTTTTCATTCTCTGTTATACTACTTGCAATCTACACAAATTAGTCATTTTATGCATCTTCACAGACAGCTATTATATTGTAAAATAGAAGTGGTTTCTTATGGAAAGGCATATAAGCTGCTGCTTCAGGCAGTATTTTATTCCAAGCTAAAGCGGGTGTTACGATGAAAAAGGCATTTTTAGTCAGCTGCGGTTCTTTATCGCTGGGTCTGGGTATCATTGGTATTATTTTACCGCTGTTACCGACGACGCCCTTTTTATTATTGTCAGCGGCATGCTACGCCAAAAGTTCGGAAAGACTGTACCATTGGCTGCTTGAAAATAAATATTTTGGCTCTTATATTAAGAATTACCGGGCAGGAAAGGGCATTCCATTAAAAGCAAAAATCACCGCTGTAACGGTTTTATGGTTATCTTTATCGTTTACCATCTTTTTTGTGATTCCTCTGGTTGCCGTAAAAATTCTGCTTGCATTGATAGGTGCGTACATTACAGGCTTTATTCTAAAACAAAAAACACTTCAAAAGCATGCTTTCTAAACGGCTTAACTGTTGCCGTCAATGAACGCATGCTGTTTGTATGCGGAGGTGACTCGCACGAATGACATTTTATGACGTTCTCGTATTTATACATATATTTTCAGCCATTTTAGGGATGGGACCCGGTTTTGTCATGACCCCCATTGCTAAAAAAGCTTCTAACATGACCGAACTGCGGCACGCGTATGCCATTCGCAATAAACTGCATCAATTCGTTATGATTGGAGGCACCTTGTTACTTATTACAGGATTCGGCATGGGATTGTTGAATTCATACCTTTTCCAGCAAGGATGGTTTTGGACCAGTCTGGTTCTTTTTTTACTTGCGCTGGCTTCCGGTCCTACGGTATTAGTTTCCAGCTCTAAGCCGATCAAAACATTGTTGAATAATCACAAGGGAGAAGACATTCCTGCAGAATATACCGCGCTGTCTAAGCGATTATTTTTCTATGAACATCTGATCAATACACTGTTTTTAATTATTATTGCTTTGATGATTACCAAGCCGTTTTAAGCGCTATTCCAAAGAGGATGGAACGGTAACAGGAAATGGTTATCAACACTCCATATATTAAGATAAGCATAGAATCTCTCACATCCTGCAGATTTATATTTTCATTCCAAAACCGCTGTTACGGTATGGAAAATGTATCAGAAACCCGTTCCACCATTGGCTCATACTCCTCTTGTAAGTCTGCTGGATATTCAATGACAAGGTTCGCTATATAGTCATCGCCCAAAATCGATTTTTTATAAATATGATTTGTTCCATCATGATAAGAAACGACGTACCAATTATCTTCCTGTCTTTGATAACTGATGGATCCCCCTTCCTCTTCTGCCTCTGCCAGATCTCCCTCATAATAAGGCTCAATCGATTCTACCTCATTCACAAAGGCACTGCCTTCTTCCGTCATACTAGCATGGCTTCCAGATGCAATAATTGTGGCCGTATCATCATTTACTTCGATCCCGTCATTGTTTTCCGGCATATAATCTGCTTCAAACGTAGAGGGATATTCAACAGAAAATCCGAACCTTCCATTTTCATAGGATTCATAAGCGTCCTCATCCCCTGCTTCTGTATCTTCTTTCACTTCTGTATCTCCATCTGTTTCCGAATCATTATTACTATCGGAAGGATTATTAGAAGTGTCTTCATCAGCTTCTTCTGAATTACTATCGTTTTCATTTATATTATCTTGATTATCGTTGGTTTCGTCACCATTTGCATTTTGTGCATCCTCATTGTTTTCTTCCATATTTTCCTGGTCATTGTTCGTTTGATTATCAGCTGTATCTTCGTCATCATTACAAGCTATGAGTGTGACACTACATATCAGAATAAGGATGATCGATATCATATATTTCTTCATCAGTATTCTCTCCTAACGTTCATTCCATTTTCTCTAAGATCCGACCTTGTGTCCTCTTTTGCTCTTCTAACCAATCATATGTCATCCTCTGCTTTTCTATCCATCCAAATATCCAGCTGGCTCCTTTTGATATCAGGATACCTGTTATCGACAAAGTAATGGCTCTATACGTTATCGCTCCTGCCATTAAATAATCTAAAACAAAAAAGAAAATAACCATAAAAACCGCTCCGACTGTAGCTAACTTGATAAGGTTCACATATTTCATTTTCACCATCTCCTTACAGAAAAGGAGCTATAGCTACAAATATGGCTCCTATTAATGTAATAAATCCGGATATCCCTGTTATCATTGCCTTTCTTTTCCTTCTATCTATCAAGGCCTCTACAAATGAGAGGAAAAAGAAAGTTGGAATATCTGCCTTAAAATATTACGGTCCGCCGCCACCTGAACTTCTTATTACTTTTTTCTCGTAACCGCATCGTTGACAGCGATAAATCAGACGAAATGGAACGTCATCATCCCAGCCGACATGTTCAAATTTATGGAATCCAATTCTGCAAAGCAGGCTCTTTTCCCTTCTGGTTGTTAAATAATAAGTCAGAAGAATAACGACACCAACAATGATGGATATATAATGAAAATAATACATATGAAATAGGGCACTCGTATCCACTACAATGAAAGCAAATCCGAGAAAAATGAGTGAATAACCGATGAGGAGAGCATTCTTTTTCATAGGGCACCTCGTACTGTCAATACCTTCTTCATCACAATTGTTGTTTAAAATATTTAGAAATCAATTCCCTGAATGTACTATTATTAAACAAAAAAAGCTGAAACACTCCAACTCCCGCCTTAAAATAATAATCATTCAAAAAATGAATGGATAAACCCCCTAAATTTACAAAGCCTATTCACAGGTATACAATTAAAGATAGGAAAGCATGTAACTTCTTGCACAAAAATTTAATTAATCACTTGAATAGGAGAGGATTTCTCATGAAGTCTACTTCTGAAAATAAATTAAGAGGAAACACTAATCGCTCGTCTTTGATTTATTTCATCATAACGGGATTTATCACTATCATCTTATCTTTCTTTTTCACGGGAAGAGCTATGGCTGAGGGAGATGGTGGTTCTGTTGGCTTGGACTTCTTTTTACTCATTGCTATCTGGGCTTTGGGAGCAATTTTATACTATTTATTTCAATTAAAAAGAGTTGGCATCGTTATTGCGATACTTCCCATCGTGTTTTATATAGTTAGATTCATACTATCTTTTTTCATGTAAATAAGTTGTTGCAACTCAACCCATATCTCATAAGGAAAAGCAGCGTAACTCCCTGCTGGGATTACGCTGCTTTTCCAATATATTCTTCTTGAAACAGGCCAATGAAGAAAGTTCCCCTTTTTTCCATCCATTCACTTACTTGTTATTTTCCGTTTTTCTCTTTCCGATAAAATATAAGCACATGCCGCATCTCCAGAGATATTCAGAGCTGTTCTCAACATATCCAGAATACGATCGATACCAATAATTAATGCAATCCCTTCAACAGGCAGGCCAACTTGGTTCAGCACCATCGCCAGCATAATTAACCCAACTCCAGGCACCCCAGCTGTACCAACGCTTGCCAGAGTGGCAACGAGCACGACCATTAAAAGTTCTGTCATTGTCAGCGGCAAATTATATACTTGGGCGATAAATACCGTTGCAACAGCCTGCATAATTGCCGTACCATCCATATTGATTGTTGCGCCTAGCGGTTGTACGAAACTGCTGATTTCTTTCTTTACACCAAGGGTTTCTTGTGCAGTTTTCATCGACATTGGAAGCGCCGCATTCGAACTAGACGTACTGAATGCCACTGTCATTGCAGGAAAGAAGCCTTTATAAAACGTGATTGGATTCCCACGTCCTAATAACCATATAGCCAGTGAATAAATAATGAAAGCATGCAGAATCAGTCCCGCAATGACCGTTAATAAATAACTTAACATCGAACCAACTGCATCCAGTCCAGCTCCGGCGATTGCTGATGCAATTAACGCAAACGCCCCATACGGAGCAAACCGCATCACCAACATCACAAGCCATCCTAAGATATCATTTGCCTGTTCAAATAAGCTATAAATGCCTTTTGTCTTATTATTTAAATAAGCTAAAGCAATCCCGATAAAGATGGCAAACGCAATAATTTGCAGCATTTCTCCGGCAGATAAGGCCGCGATTGGATTCTCCGGTATGATATTGATAAGGGTCTCCATAATGGGCGGCGCTTCACTTGGGGTGTAATCACCAAGATTAGATGTATCAAAAATCCCCGCCTTCCCCGGTTTCACCAGATAAGCTAACGTTAACCCTAACGTAATCGCAATAGCCGTCGTTGCTAAAAAGAAACTAATTGTAGATATACCGATTTTCCCTAATTTTGCCGGATCACCAAGTCCTGCTGTTCCTAGAACAATAGATACAAACACCAAAGGAACAACTAACATCATAATGAGATTAATAAATATTTGTCCAACCGGATCTAATACGTATTTATCCAACGGACCAAAAAAACTTTCAGGAGCAAATGTCAAAGCCATACCGACAATAGCACCAGCTACCAATGCAATAAGGATATTTCTGGTCAGGTTTTTAGCTTTCATTAGAAATGACACCCTCTCTATTCAAATGTAATCCATGCCATTCACCACTAAAAGAAAGCGCTATCAAAATAAGAATCCAAAAACATGTATTTGAAATCTTCTCGTCCGAAGCGGGTACTGCTGCTGTTAAATAGGTTCTATATGAATAAACTATATTGGTTGCCATGCAAAAAAAGATGTAGATCCACTCTAGATGAAATGTGTCTCTACATCTTTATGATGTTGGTATGTGATATATTCCAATTCGGATGATGAATATTTAGAAAATAATATTTTTCACGGTTTCTCCATGTTTTTCTGGAATAAAGCATTCAATAAGCTAATCTATACGTTTTTCCAACTAATACAAGTTACTTTTCCTCATCATAAAAATTAATTAAACCGAATCACATACGCATCCAGAAATATACGGGCTAACACTTGCAGCGGTAACCGTGAACGCACCTCATAATCCGGGAAAAAGCTCTGTTTCGACTTATAGCCCAGCAAATTGATATCACATAACTGAAACAGCCTGCCTTCCTTGTTCGTTGTCAGCAAAATCGTTTTCACATTATTCCGCTTGCAAAATTGTGCCGCTTCTACTAATTCTTCTGTTTCCCCGTTTAACGAGACAAAGATAACTAAATCATCCCTTGTAAATTTTTTCGCTTTGATACGGATAATATTCGGATCAGTATGTTCTTCACAGTGCTTTTCCAGCAATTGCAGCTTTACCGTCATTTCATTGGAAATATGCTCCGAAAATCCCCTGGCAAATATGGTGATTTTTTTACTATATCTCACTGCAACCAAAGCATCTTCAATAATCGAGGAATCCAGATAATTGATGGTATTCGTTACTTCCTCCTGATTCTTGAAAATAGCAGATTGAATTTGTGAATCAATATTTTTTATTTTCTCCAGTGCTTCCGGAAATTGCTGCGACTTCTCAGAAACAAATTGAAATTTAAAATCGGTAAAACCACGGTAATGAAGCTTTTTCATACAACGGACAATCGTGGATGTGGAGACATTTGCTTCTTCGCTGAGCTGGGTGATCGAGATATCACCCATTGTTGCCGCATGCGCTTCAATATAATTTAATAAATGCTTGTCACTGCTGCTTAATTCATTGTAGTAATATTGCATACGCTGCTCGAAATTCACAAGAACCACCCGCCCATTTTGAAATCTTTTTCATCTATTTTCTAATGTTACCACTGATAATGCAAACATTTTCATCCCAAGCTGTGCGATACTTTGAATAAGAAAGGATGTTTGCCATGATTTATACATGTACGTTAAATACAGCAATTGATATGTTCATTGAAATGGAAGACTTTCTTCCAGATAAGGTGAACCGAAGTATATACGATGAATTCCAGCCCAATGGCAAAGGCGTTAACATATCTATTATTTTAAACAAACTTGGAACCCCTTCCACCGCTATTGGTTATATAGCTGGGTTCAGCGGCCATTTTATTCAAGATGAACTGCAAAAAATGGATATTAATACGGATTTTACAGAAGTAGATGGTATCACCAGAATTAACGCATTTGTGAAATCCAATCAGGGCGAGTACAAAATCGTCAATAGCGGCCCGGAAATCACGGATATAAAAATAGATGAATTCGTATCAAAAATTGCCGACTTTACAAAGGATGATGTGTTATTTGTATCCGGCAGCCTGCCAAAAGGTGTCGATCCAGCCATCCTCGTTTCTATCGCAAAGCATGCTTCTGATATTGGATTTCGATTAATTTTAGATATCAGTCACCCCATCTTAAGTGAATTAGTTCACTATCAGCCTTATTTAATCAAACCGAACGAGGAAGAGCTGCAAATCCTGTTTCCAGAGGATAATCTGGAATCGGAACAAGCCATTATTGGAGCTGCTCGGAAATTAGTCGATCAAGGCTGCCACAATATCTTGGTTTCATTAGGAGGACAAGGTGCTTACTTTGTCAATAAAGAGACGGCAATCTATTGCCCCGCACCAGCAGGAGAAGTCGTGAATACCGCTTGCTCCGGGGATACAATGCTGGCTACTTTCTATAGCACTTTACAGAACAGCACTCCAGAGGAAGCACTTAAAAAAGCTGTAGCAGCCGGATCCTCTACCGCTTTTCGATCTGGATTAACGGATTTTGAGGATGTCGATCAACTGATGGAAAAGGTAAAAGTCAAAACATTAACCATATAAATGAAAGGGTGAAAAATCATGACATATCGTTTTCTAGGCGTTACCGGCTGTCCAACAGGCATTGCGCATACGTTCATGGCTGCAGAAGCACTGGAAAAAGCGGCGGAAGAAAAAGGTGTTTCCATCAAAGTCGAAACACATGGGCAAAGAGGCACGGAAAACCAATTCACTGCCCAAGAGATTAAAGATGCGGAAGTCATTATTATTGCCGCTGATAAAAACGTCGATGTTGACCGATTTCATGGCAAAAAGGTGATTAATGTTTCCGTTTCAAAAGGAATTAAAAATCCTGAGGAATTGCTCGACCGGGCTATTTCCGGAGAGGTTCCTGTCTACAAAGGTTCCGGAGAAGCGTCACAAGCAGATGAGGACAGCAGCCAGGAATCTGCAAGCATTTGGCATCAGGTTTATGTGCATTTAATGAATGGTGTCAGCCATATGCTTCCTTTAGTTGTGGCCGGCGGGGTAATGACAGCCGTTTCCTTTATGTTCGGCATCTATTCCGCTGACCCTGACTCATCCCAGTATAACGTCATTGCCGAACAAATGAATACAATCGGCGGATTGGCAATGGGATTGATGGTTCCTGTACTAAGTGCTTATATCGCACAATCGATCGCCAATAGGCCCGGCTTGATTATTGGTTTTATCGTCGGCATGATCGCTGACACAAATGGCACCGGATTTTTAGGCGGGATTGCCGGCGGGTTCTTAGCGGGTGGCGTGGTTCTGCTGCTCATGAAAGCATTAAAGAACCTGCCAAAATCATTGGACGGTTTAAAAGCGATTTTCTTAATTCCGGTTCTCGGTATCTTCATCGGCGGATTTGCCATGTGGTATCTGTCCGTTCCGATGGAAGCCATTAACCAAGGAATGATGGACTTCCTCAGCAGTTTCCAAGGTTCCAATCCACTCTTACTAGGATTGATTGTTGGTATCATGAGTGCCTTCGATATGGGCGGCCCAATCAACAAAGCGGCTTATGTCACAGGAACAGCACTCTTGGCACAAGGAAACTTCTTATTTATGGCAGGTGTTTCTGCTGCTTGTATCGTGCCGCCGCTCGCAACAGGGTTCTCTGTATTATTCGCACGGCGCAGCTACAACCAGGCAGAAGCAAGTGCCGGCTATGTCAACTTTCTATTAGGCTCGACACACATTACAGAAGGTGCCATACCTTTTGCAGCAAAACGACCGTTTACTATTATTCCAATTATCATGGTAGGTTCTTCGATCGCCGCCATGCTGACGTATACGTTTAAAGTAGAAGTACCTGCACCACATGGCGGATTTATCGTTCTGCCAGTTGTCACACATGCCTTTTTATGGGTACTGGCTATCGTAATCGGTGCCCTTGTTTCCGGATTCCTGATGGCGTTGGAACAAAAAAGACATCAACGGAAAAACAATCCAGAACAAACAAGCGCACCCGTACAAGAAGAAAAACCAGCACCAAAAGAGCAAGGTGAACTGTTAGAAACAAATCAAATTCACCTGCAGCAAAAGCTCGAATCCAAAGAGGACGTTCTGACATTTATAGCAGAAAAAGCAAAAGCATTAAACATTGCAACCGATGCAGAAAAAGTAGCAACCGGCCTGCAAAAGAGAGAAGCAGAAGGCACAACAGGTATGGAAAATGGTATCGCTATCCCGCATGTGAAGAGTGAAGCCGTTCAGCAGGCAAAATTAATGGTTGTGCAATTAGCAGGAGGTATTGACTGGCCGGCAATGGACGGACAACCAACCGACTTTGTCATTAGTATTCTCGTACCCGATGGAAGCAGCGACGAACATTTAGATATCTTATCCGCTCTTTCCAGAAAACTGATGAATCGAGATTTTATTAACCAGCTAAAAGCTTCCCAATCCGAAGCTGAAATAAAAGAATTATTACTTGGAGGCGTCGAGAAATGAAAAACTTAGAAAAACTCATGAATGACCAGGGAATTATTTCCGCACTCGCTATTGATCAGCGTGGTGCACTCAAACGAATGATGGGAGAAGATATTTCCGGCGAGCAAATCTCTGACTTCAAACAGCTTGTATCAGGGGAGCTCACTCCGTACGCTTCTTCTATCCTGCTTGACCCGGAATATGGATTAGCAGCAGCGAAGCAAAGAGATCAAAACTGCGGGTTAATATTGGCTTATGAACAAACGGGCTATGATAAGCAGGCGCCAGGTCGCTTCCCAGATTTAATCCCGAACTGCTCAGTTAAAAATTTGAAAGAAGCAGGCGCTGACGCCATTAAATTGCTCATCTATGTCGACGTAGATGAAAGCAGCGACATTAATGACGCCAAAGAAGCTTTTGTAGAACGCGTCGGTAGTGAGTGTGCCGCGGAAAACATTCCATTGTTTTTAGAAATTCTCACCTATGACGATTCCATCGGCAATGAGAAAGGGTTGGAATTTGCTAAAGTAAAACCGAAAAAAGTAATCGAAGCAATGAAACGCTACAGCGAATCAAGGTTTAATGTGGATGTGCTAAAAATAGAGGTTCCTGTCAATATGAACTTTGTGGAAGGCTATACAGAAGGCGAAACTGCCCAAAATCAAGCCGAAGCAAAAGCTATCTTCAAAGAACAGGCAGAAGCAACGAATCTGCCGTTCATCTTCTTAAGCGCAGGGGTTACCCCAGAATTATTCCAGGAAACATTGCGTTTTGCCAAAGAAGCGGAATCTACATTTAACGGCGTGCTATGCGGCAGAGCCACTTGGAGCGGTGCCACGTCCGAATTCAAAAATGTGGACGGCGAAGCAGCTGCGAAATGGCTGCAGACAGAAGGCGTTCGTAACATTCAGGAATTAGATAAAGTTGTTCAGGAAACAGCAACATCTATTTCTTAATAAGGAAAGACCAAAAAAGCTCAGTGACGACACTGGGCTTTTTTCATCTTCCTCTTTCTACTTCATATGGATAGTATGTTATCATTCATTTTGTAACATCCTAATTGATGAGATGATATTATAATATGCATATAAAAAAGAAGAGAAGATTTGTGAAATTTTCCCTTTTCTTGATGCAACATTATAATGGAACTCTTTTTGAACTTCCAAATTCATAAGGAGCGGAATCCATGCCCAAAAAATACATTATTTTCAGCAGTATCCTAGCTGTTGCAATCGTTATCCTGCTTATACTTATTTTCTACTTTAAAATTTCCTTTACCTCTGTGCCAACAAATTTGCCTATTGTTTTAACGGAAGAACTAACCGTGGAAGGGGAACGGAGACATGTGGAATCCATCACGATTACCAAATCGGATACCAGTCACTTAAATAGCGATGAGCCTGTACAATCAGAAAATGAGGCGGAAATTGTATTGGATCAATCCAATGCGATTACCAGAACGCTTATTGAGGATGTACGCATTTACGATGGTGGACGAATCACCAGTAACAGTAACAGTCCGGAATACACGGCAGAAATGCGTCTTTCTGATGGAAATAGCCTGTATCTCTATCTTACCAACGAATATATCCGAGTGGTTCCGCCAGAAAAAGATGGGAAGCTGTTTAAAGTGTTGGATAAGGAAAATACGGTCTATGCATATTTTCATTCTCTTGTTGAAGAAGAAAAAAGTTAGTTTTTTCTTCTTCCTGACACATATCAAAAAGGCTTGGGATAAAGTTTTCCTTTATTCCAAGCCTTCTTTATTTCCTAACCTAGACACCTGAATAAGCCATAAAACCACCATCTACAGGAACAGTAATTCCTGTGACAAATCCAGACGTATGATTATCTGCCAGCCATAATAGCGTTCCTAATAAATCTTCCGGTTTTCCAAAACGGCTTTGTGGTGTGTGGCTAATAATTTTTTCTGCACGCGCCGATAGAGAACCATCTTCATTCAGTAAAAGCCCTCGATTTTGTTCTGTTAAAAAGAAGCCTGGTGCAATGGCATTAATACGAATACCTGCCTCAGCAAAATGGACGGATAACCATTTAGTCAAGTTATCAATCCCTGATTTTGCAGCACTGTAGGCCGGAACTTTGGTCATGGGAGCCGGTGCCGCCATGGAAGAAATATTAATGATATTCCCTCCCCGTTTTGTCATTTCTTTTGCAAATACTTGCGTAGGGATGAGCGAACCCACTAAATTCAAACGAAAAACATGATCAAAACCATTCAATTGTAAATCAAAAAATGATTTTATCGTGCTATCTTCTATATCTCCAGCTTCAAATGTTTCCTTATCTGTAATGGCGTCCGGATGATTCCCGCCAGCTCCATTAATAAGCAGGTCGCACGCTCCTAATTCCTGTTTCACGGTGTCATATGCTTCCCTGACATTGTCTTCATTTAATACATCACAGGCAACCGCAATTGCCGTTCCGCCTTGTTCTTTAATTTCATTAGCAATCTTTTGGCCATTTTCTACATTCCGATTCAAAATAGCGACTTTCATACCTTGACGTGCAAGCTCTTTCGCCATTGCTTGGCAAAGAACTCCGCTGCCGCCTGTGACAACTGCTGTTTTACCAATTAACCCTTCATATGCTGGTAGCAAGATGATTCACGCTCCTTTTCTTTCTGCACTAGTTCGTAAGCATCCCATAATCCCCATAAATGCATAATACCTAAAGCCCGATCGTATAATCCATAACCCGGGCGGCATTCTTCTTTCCATAAGTGTCTGCCGTGATCCGGACGGACATAGCCTTGAAAGCCTGTTTCATGGTAGGCTTTGACAATATCGTCAATGGGTACAGACCCATCCTGTGTCCGGTGCGATGTTTCAACAAAATCCCCATTTTCATAAGTACGTACATTACGGATATGTGCAAACGCAATACGATCATGAAATTTTCGAATGATAGCTGGAATATCATTATTCGGATTTGCACCTAATGAACCACTGCAAAGCGTTAAGCAATGCGATGGACTGTCTGAAATAGCTAAATACCTTTCCAAAGCTTGTTCATTCGTTATTAGCCGAGGAAGATTAAACACTGGCCAAGGTGGATCATCCGGATGGATCGCCAGTTTGATGTCTTCCTCCTCCGCAACAGGGAGAACTTCTTCTAAAAAGTACTCCAGGTTCTTCCATAACTGTTCCTCATCCACTTCTTCATATGCTTTAAACGATTCTTTTATCGTCTTTAAGCGCTCCGGCTCCCAGCCAGGCATCGTATAGCCTGAATTCGTGATTTGTTCAATCAAATCGTTCGGATCCATATTATCTACCTTTGACGTTTCATAAAACAAAGCAGTGGAACCGTCTTCTAATTCTTTATATAAGTCTGTACGGGTCCAATCAAAAACCGGCATAAAGTTAAAACAAACTACCTTTGCGCCGACCTTAGCAACATTCCGCAAACTCGCTTTATAGTTTTCAATATATTCATCTCTCGTCTGTCTTCCTAATTTAATGTCTTCATGCACATTAATGCTTTCTACGACATCTAAATGAAAGCCGTAAGCATCCGCTTGCTTTTTTACTTCCTTGATTTCTTCCTCCGGCCAAACTTCTCCTGCTGCACGATGATGTAATGCCCAAACAAGACCTTCTACACCAGGAATTTGTTTAATTTGCGCCAAGGAAACAGAATCATTATTTTCACCGTACCACCTAAATGTCATTCTCACTTTCCATCAACTCCTGCCGCTAAAATGTTAGTACAATTTTCCTTACTTCTTCCGGATTGTTCTCCAGTAGTTCAAATGCATCCTTGATTTGCTCCATCGGATAACGGTGTGAAACAATCTGACTCGGATCCAGATTTCCGTTTTCCACTTTTTCAATTACACCTTTAAATTGATGTGTCTGCAATCGTGATCCAACTACTTTTAACTCCTTTTTGGTTAAAAGTAAAGAAGGAATAGAAGATGGATTTTCATTAAACCCTAATGTAACCACTGTCCCTGCAATCGATGCTATTTCAACAGCTTGTTGGAACGTTTGAGGAAGTCCAACTGCATCAATCACAACATTCGCCAGCTCTCCATCTGTTAATCTCGCAATCTCGTCAGCTACCTCTACCTCTTTGGGCTGAATGGTGACATCCGCACCGATGGAAGCAGCGTAATCTAATCTCGTCTGATTAAAATCGGAAATAAATACCTTGGCTCCCCGCTCCTTGGCTAATAAAAGACAAGCAATCCCTGTTGGACCTGCGCCAATAATAAAGACCGTCTCTCCTTCTTTCACCTCTCCTCTAAAGGTTGCCTGCGCACCAATGGTTAAAGGTTCAATGAGTGCTGCAGCTTCTTCGGACACTTGATTGGAAACCTTGTGCCAATTCTTTTCTCCTGCTTTAAGCCATTCACTCATTCCGCCATCCCGGTGAACACCAAACACCTCTAGTGATTCACAAACATTCGGCTGTCCTTTACGGCAAGCATAACATTCTCCACAGTAGACAATCGGCTCTAAAGCAACCAAATCCCCCACTTGCAGGGAAGTTACTGCCTCTCCGATTTCTTCTACAATGCCGGAAACTTCATGGCCGATAATTCTCGGATAGACGGTAAATGGGTTACTGCCATGATAAATATGAACGTCCGAACCACAAATACCCACATTCTTCACATGGACGATAACATCATGTGCATCCTCCAATACCGGCTTATTCACTTCTACTATATCTAACTGACCGGGTTTTTCAACTTGTATAGCTTTCATATATCAACACATCCTTTATTCAAATAAACTTGGTAAAAACAATGATAGAGTGGGTACAAACGCAACTATAATCAACACAAGCATTGCCACGCCAAAGAAAGGTAATAATTCTTTTACTGTTCTAGTGATTGGTATTTTAGCAAATGTGGAAGCCACAAATAGACAAACACCTAAAGGCGGTGTGGACAGGCCGATCATCAGTGCCAGTACCATCACAACTCCAAAATGAATTGGATCCATTCCAATACTTTCTGCAACAGGCAACAGTACCGGGAATAAAATCACTAGTGCTGCAATTGTCTCCATAAACATTCCGACAATAAGCAGTAATAAAATAATTAATAAAATCACCAAAATCGGATTGTCTGTCAGTGATAAAATGCCATTGGCAATCTGCAGAGGTACCCCTTCACTTACTAAAACCCATCCAAATGTATTGGCAAATCCAACAAGTAACAAAATGGAGGCAGTAGAGCGTAACGTGCTTAGTAAAATGCTTGGAATTTCTTTTAACTTTAATTCTTTATAAACAAATTTCCCTACAACAAATGCATAAACAACGCAAACGACAGCTGCTTCTGTCGGAGTAAAATAACCTCCAAGTATTCCCCAAAGAATAATAACAACCATTAACAGCGCCCAAAATGCACCAAAAAATGTTTTTCCAATCACGGAAAAGGATTGTCTTTCTCCCTTTGGGTATTGACGTTTAACAGAAATAGCATATGTAACAATGAGAAATCCTACAGCTAAAAGGATTCCTGGAATGGCTCCAGCTAAAAATAAATCTCCAATAGAAATACCTGCAAGTGTACCTATAATAATCATCGGTAAAGATGGCGGTAACATTGGACCCACCGTTGAAGAAATAGAAGTAACTGCTGCAGAAAACCCTGCACCATAACCTTGTTTCTTCATGGCAGGAATCATAACAGACCCGATACTGGCAGTATCTGATAAGGCCGTGCCGGAAATCCCCGCAAATCCTAACGAGGAAGCTACGTTTGTTAACCCTAAACCGCCTCGGATATGCCCAACAACAGCGTTTGCGAAATCAATAATCCGATTGGTAATGCCGCCAGCATTCATTAAATTACCTGCCAAAATAAAAGCAGGAATAGCTAACATGACAAAAGAATCCAATCCAGCAAACATTGTTTGGGGAATAACTGTAAACGGGACCCCAGCAACGATAAGATAAACCAATGAAGATATGCTTAAGCTGAATGCAATAGGAACACCAACAGCAATTAATAAAAAGAATAACCCAAAAAGCAATAATGCCATCATAACTGCTCCTCCTCCTCTTCCTGTGGTTCATTACGAAATTGATCAATAATAGACACCACCGAATAAATCATTAACAAAATGGCTAGCAATGGGACAGACGCATAGGCGTAAGCCATTGAAAAACCTAAGGTAGGAGCATAGAAATCAATTCCCAGATTGGTAAACTGGATTGCATAAATAAATAACACGAGGGAAAATACAAAAATCAAAACAGAAATAACGCTTTCATATACTTTCCTAGTGTGCTCTGGCAACTTTTCAATAAGTAAATCTACTCTTATGAACTCTTGTTTCCTCAATGCCAGCGGTGCCGCTGTAACAATCGAATATACAAATAGATAACGGGAAAGCTCTTCTGTCCATATAAAATCATACGGGAAATATCGACTTAAAATCTGAATAATAACGACAAGCAATAAAGCTGTAAACAGCAACATCGTTACCATCCCGAGAATCTTGTCAACTTTTTTCATCAGATTCATTCTTCTTCACCCCCGTTATCATCAGCAGCATCTAAGATTTCCTGATACAATTCAAGCTGTTCTTCATCAAAATAATCTTCCAATGCAGGCAGCATTGCCTCGCGGAAAGCTTCCTGATCAACATCTTCGTTGATTTCCATTCCATTATCGACCAGACTTTGACGAACTGTTTCCATTTCTTCTTCAAATAATTCTTGTGAATATGCTTCTGCTTCTGCCGCCGCTTCATTGACAGCTTCCTGCTGATCTTCAGGCAGCGCTTCCATCTGTTCTGTACCGACCACCACATAAATCCAGGAACGGACATGTTCTGTAGTATTTAAATAGTTTTGAACTTCGTAAAAACCATTACTTTCGATTAAATCATTTGGATTTTCCTGTCCATCAATCACGCTCTGCTGCAACCCTGTAAATACCTCACTCAAGCTGATAACCTGCGGTTGCGCTCCAGCTGATGACCAGGAATCTAAAAATAACGGCACATTCGGCACACGCATACTGAACCCTTGTAAATCTTCCGGTGTGGAAATCGGATAATTAGAGGTTAAATTTCTCGGAGCGCGTTCCATATAAAACAGCGGCGTTAATCCAACATCTTTTTTTATATCCTGTTCAATTTTTTCTCCAATGTCTCCTTCAATGACATCGCGCATATGCTCTTGACTTTCAAACGCATATGGCATCGCTAACATAATAGCGTTAGGAGTCCACACTTCTAATGTCTCCCCTGTGATAGTTACATCCGTTGCCCCATAGCGGATGGAATTGATATTATCTACTTCACTGCCCAATTGACTATTTGGGTAAATATCAATTACTACTTTTCCATCTGTTTTTTCTTCTACCAAATCGGCAAATTTAACAGCTGTGCGATGCCAAAGATGACTTTCATCGGAAATATGTGTCATCTTCCAATGTGTCACATCATCTTCTTTAGCAGCACTCTCCTTTGTTGATGAGCACCCGCTAAGAATAAGGATAGTAAGCACGCTGAATACAAACAATCTCTTTAACATGACGTGTAACCCCTTTATATTTTTTTAGTTAACTGAAATAATTTGGATATCTATCTTTTAATGCTTTTTGATCATATATCAGCATGGTCAGATGTTCCCGAATCAGATCTTCTCCCTTTTCTGGATCCTTTTCCTTGATAGCTTCCACCATTGCCTCATGTTGTTCAACTAATTTTTTCCAATTTAGTTTTAATTCGATACTTAATTTCCTGAGCCGCAAAGAATGCGTATCCATTTTTTGAATGGTTGTCCATACACGATACTTGTCTGTTCCTTCTGCAAACAGTCGATGAAATTCTTTATCTAAATCGTATAGCGTATTTTCATCCTCATTATCTCTAGCTTTCTTCTGTTCTGCTAAATTTGTTTCTAATTTATGCAGATGTTCATCAGAGAACTTTTCACATGCTAACCGAATAATTCCGGCTTCTGCCTGTTCTCGTAAAAAGCGGGCTTCTTCCACATGGTCTAAATCAATCAATGCCACAAATGATCCCCTTTGTGGAAGCACGGTCAGAAGCTCATCTTCTTTTAGCCTCAAGAAAGCTTCTCTAACTGGTGTACGGCTAACCTCCAGCTCTTCAGAAATTTCTTTTTCAGAAATCGCTGTACCCGGCGGCAAATCTAAATCTATAATAGATTCTCTTAATGATTCATAAACAAAATCTCTCGTGGAATGTTTAAACGGAGTTCGATTTAACATTTTTTTAGCTCCTTTCTGAAATTTATTCTACCACACTACCATACAAGTATGCTAGTATAAATTTAAGCGTTTGCAGAAAAGAAGGGAGAAATGTTTATGATTTCAAGTAAAGAACTGCAACATACAACGAAGCAAATATTTTTAAAGCATGGGGTAACAGAGGAAGCGGCTGAGGCAATTGCCGATGTATTAGTTCACGCAAATTTAAGAGGTGTCGATTCTCATGGTGTTTTACGTGTTGAACATTATATTAAACGCATTCAATCCGGCGGAATTAATCCAGCTGCTCAATTGCAAGCAACAAAAACATCCCCGTCTACCAGTATCTTAGATGGGGATAATGGATTTGGTCACTATATCTCAAAAACAGCAATGGACCTAGCAATAAAACAAGCAAAAGAAGCTGGAACAGGTGCGGTAGCAGTTAAAAACAGCAGTCATTGCGGTGCACTTTCCTATTTTGTTGAACAGGCAGCACAAAATAATTTAATCGGTATAGCTATGACGCATACAGATAAAGTAGTTGTTCCCTTTGGCGGAGCAGAACCCTTTTTCGGTACAAATCCAATGGCGTTTGGTTTCCCGGCAAATAAGGAGGAACCTGTGATATTAGATTTTGCTACGAGTACCGTCGCTTTAGGAAAAATTTTAAATGCAAAAGAAAAAGGAGAGGATATTCCTCATGGTTGGGGAGTCGACAACGACGGAGAAGCTACCCATGATCCAAGTAAAGTTGTTGCATTATCTCCTTTTGGCGGTCCAAAGGGATATGGGCTGGCAATGGTTGTGGAAATCTTCACTGCTATGCTGACTGGCGCAGCTTTTGGACCTCATGTTTCTAAAATGTATGGGGAATATGATAAAAACAGGGAGTTAGGACATTTCTTTATGGCAATTGATCCGGCAAAATTTGTGTCTGCTGATATCTTTACTTCCCGTCTGGACCAAATGATTGAGGAGCTAAGAAGAACTGCTCCTTCCTCAAACACGGATAGAGTTTATGTTCCTGGTGAAATAGAGACATACACTGCACAAAAAAGAGAACAAGAAGGCATTCCATTACCAGATTCCGTTCTGGCATTTTTGCAAAAGGAACTAGAAAAATAAGTAGGTAGATTATTCGCTTGTTATGTTTTTCTTATTCCTACTCTTCAGGTGCTTTAAAAGTTTAAAAATATTATAGATGCTCCTATTCAAATAACAAGGACTATATAAAAAACGTCATGTAAGGCAGACACCCCTGCCCTCGCATGACGTTTTTCAAATATGGAATATATTTTATTAATCGTCTACATCAGCTACAACCGTCTGCTGATAATCAATTAAGATAACAGAACGTACACCTGCTTCTTCTGCATCTCCTTTTTCAATCGGACTGACATAGTGCGAAACGGCCGAATCCTCCACGCCGTAGGACTCCAGAGGTTTTGTAATCTCAAATACTTCTATCACATCATCCTGATTAACTGTATCAAACGTTTCTCCTGCTGCTTTCGGAACACCAATCGCATTTGTACCGCCTTGGACATTTTCCCGTTTGATTAAATGGGCAAAAGTAAACGGCTCCCCATCCTGGTGAAAACAGTTTGGAGAAGAAACAGCTTTATCTGAATCATTCTCTACATACAATTTCACAAAATGCACGCCAACATGTATCGGCATAATGCGGTCTTCTTCTTTCCAGAATGTTTCATGGTAATCAAACAGAATAATTTTTTCTAACAGTTTATTTGCTTGTATTTCTTTATCTATATAAGGAAACTCTCGATATGAGCCCGTATACTCCGGATTAAATTTTCCCTGGAAGTACGCGGAATATTCTTCTCCGTTTTTCGTTAGTGTCGGAAGCCATTCAATCTGGCCAGATGTCGGCAGCACAAGGGCACGAGAATATCTTCTATAACGATTTAATCCTTTTGCATATTCATCGACAGGAAGATCCTCAAAATAATCTAATAAAGCTTGGTAATCTGCTTCGATTCCTTCATAGTCTAATTGCTGCATTAAATCATACCGCGCATAGCCTTTATTTTTTAAATGACTCATCTATAATTACTCCTTTTATTTCCATCGTTTTGCTTTTAAAGAATATGGAATCCAAATTTTAATTTTAGATGATTTGGGTGGAAAATACAAATAGGGGAAGGCTGCAGCGGTTATCAGTAATTGTATGAAAATGAAAATACATATATTCACAGAGAAAATAAAACGGTATTTTTATAATCAAATCATCATCGCATCTTTAAAATAAACAATTATTTTCACATTTACTTTAAAAAATATTATATTTTTCATGGATTTAATACAATCATTCTATTATGATAGAGTTAGATGTTTATTTAAAATCATATCTTACGAGGTGATTACATGGAGCAATATAAATTTGACCCAAATGACAGTAAATGTATCGTAGAAGCTATTGTAGAAGGTTACCGGGATTATGTAGACCATCGTAAAGAACGTCATCAACACATGGAAATCAGCTCTGCCTTTGCTTGGACAAAGGGAAACTTTATCGAAAGTAAGCTTGCCGAAAATAGTGACAGACTTCATTTAACATATAGGCGTGCTAAAGCTGGTTTGACATTGGATTATTTACAATTCGTTCATTGTGATACCAAAAAACTTTTTT
Organism: Oceanobacillus timonensis; assembly: GCF_900166635.1. Lineage (NCBI taxonomy): Bacteria > Bacillati > Bacillota > Bacilli > Caryophanales > Bacillaceae > Oceanobacillus > Oceanobacillus timonensis. Next base: position 285,839 of record NZ_LT800497.1, on the reverse strand, counting down.
TAATTAAAAATGCAGCCTACTTCAATAAAGATTGTTTTTCACAAGCGGTACTTCCCGGAAACACTAACCATAAAAAAGCGAAAAGAACTTATCTCCATGAACTTTCAAAAATAAATAAACACCTTGATTTCACACATACATCTAAGAATGTGAATCATCCAAATGAAATGAGCGAGCAACTTTCTTTATTTATGACTGACAGGCAAGCAAAAGAGGAACTGACAAATCTGCAAACAACTTATAATGAATTTCATATTCTTACCTATAAAATAGATGAAGCTTATCAAATATCTGATATCACGCATTATCTTCCAAATCCTGATGATAATAAAGCGTATATGATTGAAGACCTTTCTGAATATATTTCAGGTTCTGAATTAACCGATGAAGAAAGGGATATCATTGCTCCAGAACAAGATGATGATATAATTGACCCTGCAGCATTTGACATTGGCATATTAGAAGAAGATCAAGAATAGTTTTTACGACAAGGAGGGCAACGCATGTTTCAAGGTGAAAATCTAACTAATTTACGGATGATGCATGGATATTCACGTAAACAGCTCTCTGATATGTTGGGAATAACGGAGCAAGCAGTTTGGCAATATGAAAATAATTATACATCACCAAAAATGCAGATAGTTAATGATTTAAAGAGTATATTTCATGTAAAAAGCAAATATTTTTATAAAAAGGATGTACTCCAAAATGCGAATAACCAGATGAATATTAACATAATGAATATTGCTTATCGATCAAAAGAAATGAACCGGACGTCTAAAACACAAGCAGAGGCAAAACAAATGGAATTTCTCGATCGGTTTGTAGATTATTTATCCAATAAGATTTCTTATCCAACTCAGAGAATTATTCAGCTAAGAAACCGAGTCATTCATTATTTAAATTCTGCAACAGATAGTAGACAAGAAAAAATAAATGCAATAGCTAAGTTAGCACGTAAAGAGCTGGGTCTTAATGAGATGACGAACCATAATCTGATGTTTCTAGTTGAAAAAAGTGGTGTTTTTATTTTTGAAAGAGCTATTGGCGAGGAAATAGATGCTTATAGCTTATGGACGGAGCAGGATAGACCTTTTATTATCTTGGGAAACTTAAAACGCTCTGCCGTTCGTCGGAATTTTGATATTGCTCATGAACTCGGTCATTTATTACTCCATTATCGCGTAGAATTTACGAACTTAGATCGCAAAGAGTATAGAGCTCTCGAGAATGAAGCCAATCAATTTGCAGGTGCCTTTCTACTTCCTGAACATGTCCTGCAAGAAGAGTTTCAGTCCATTGCAAGACCAACTAATCCAGATGCTTATATAGATTTAAAGAAAAAGTGGTTTGTATCTATTCAGGTTTTAGGATATCAGGCATTGAAATTAGGTATTCTGGATTCTAAAAAACATCGCAACTTTTATGCTGCGCTTCATCGAAAAGGATATCAAAAACAAGAACCTCTTGACGATACCTTACCTATTCAAAAACCACAGAAAATCAAATCTATTATCGTTTATGCTGTGAAGGAAAGTATCATTGATATACGGCATATGATAGATGTCGATTGGAGGGCTGAACTTGGCTTCTTTTATCAATTAACAGGAATAGAAGAAAGCTTTTTTAATCAGTACTTGCAGGAAAAGCAGGATTTTGAATTGGCTGATGTTGCGGAGATTTCATCGCTTATAAGATAAAATGATAATAAATTCTGTTTCTCTTCCATAAGATTAGGTCTTATTCATTGTTATAGCCATGAATTATTTATGATTCAATGTCCCTTTCATTAAACTAAAATTGTTTAGTAAAATGTCATGGAACAAATTCATATTCTCTTCCCGTTTCAACGTAATATTCCTACTCTTTGACCTTCCAAGCTAAAAGAAGCAGAAAAGGCTAAACATCGCAATGGTTCGCCTTTTCTACTTCTTTTTCTTACTATCTTTCCTTCGCCCCAAGCTTTTCAACTGCTTGATACAGTATCTCCACCGCAGGCAATAACGTATCCTCATGAATATCAAATTTTTCATTATGATGACCTGCTGCTAATTCGGTTCCAAAGATACAGTAAGTTGCCAAACCGCCATTGCGCTGCACTCTTTCCATAAAATACGTTGCATCCTCTGATCCAGCGCTATCATTGCTTTCCAGCAATGCCTGATCCATTTCAGGGTGCGACGTGGCACATTGTTTTAAAATCTCTGCCAAGTCTAAGGAGCAATCACAATTCAATGCTTCACCAGCGACTTCCAATTGATAATCAAGTTGATACATTTTTGCAGCACCATCTACAATCGATTGTACCTGTTCTTTCACGTACTGGTTTATTTCTGAAGTCTCTCCCCTTGTTTCCGCGATTAATACTGCCTGATCAGGAATAATATTCCTCCCCGTTCCTGCATGCAACTCACCGACATTAACTCGCGAAGACCCGTTCGAATGACGAGCAATAGCGTGCATATTCAAAGCGGCAGAAGCTGCTGCGAGTAAGGCGTTTTTCCCTTCCTGAGGTTCAGCACCAGCATGTGACGCTACCCCTTGAAAGGTAATATTCAGCTTAGAAGTAGCCAGAAAACCGTTGTTTGCCGCTACAAAATGCCGATGCGGCACGCCAGTTCCAATATGGGAAGCAATAAAGTAGTCCACCTGATCGACTACGCCCGCTTCGGCCATTGATTTTGCGCCGCGAGTACCTTCTTCAGCGGGCTGAAAAATAAGCTTAATTGTTCCACGAAGCTTATCTTGATTTTCTGCAATCTGTGTTGCCAATCCCAAACCAATTGCCGTATGCGAATCATGACCGCAAGCATGCATCGTATTCGCGACACCTGAGCGAAACTCAAGTTGATTCGGAACATGGTCTGCTTCTTCGGATTCATGGATTGGCAGTGCATCCATATCAAACCGATACGCAATAGTTGGACCTGGCTGCGCAGTTTCCAGTGTTGCCACAATACCTGTATACCCTTCTGCAAAATACTCTACATATTTCTTATCAGCACCATTTTCCAAGGCCCATTTCACGTGTTGCTTCGTTTCCTGTTCTTCCGGTTTTCCCATACAGTCTGCTTCTGACATTACTTCTTTCCCCAGTGAAAGTTCATATCCCAATTTCTCCAGAACTCCTGCAACCTTGGAAGCAGTCCGGATTTCCAGGAATCCTGTTTCAGGATATTGATGAAAATCTCTGCGCCAATCAACTAACTGTTCTGCCAACACTTCTTGCTTCATAAAAATCATGACTCCTTCTTCATATTTATTTTTATCCTGTTGTCAAACTTCTACTGATTTGAGAATTCATTTTATAAATGCGGATAGATTCCTGGCCCAAACGGTATTCCTGTAAAATAGAATATTAGAATTAATATAATCCATGTCACAAGGAATGTAATGGTATATGGAAGCATGAGAGAAATATATGTCCCAATACTTGCCTTTTTATCATATCTTTGCATAAATGCCAGAATAATAACCATATACGGGAATAATGGTGTAATGATATTTGACGATGAATCCGCGACACGGTACGCTACCTGTGTAAATGCAGGATGATAACCTAACTGCATGAACATAGGCACGAATATAGGTGCTTCAATGGCCCATTTCGCTGATCCTGACGTAATCAGAAAGTTCAACAGTGCGGTGAAAATAATATAGCCGATAATCAAACCTATTCCTGTAAAGTTAATGGAGGTTAAAAAGTCTGCTCCATTTACTGCAAGCCATGTTCCAAGATTACTCCAGTTAAAATAAGCAGTAAATTGCGCAATGGCAAAAACGAGTACGATATAACTTGCCATGTCCTTGATAGATTCAGCCATATAACCACTGACATCTTTTCCTGATTTTATTTTTCCTACAGTGATTCCAAAGGTAACTCCTACAATAATAAATAGGAACAAAACAAGCGGTACGATCCCGTCTAAAAATGGTGAAGAAGGAATAATGCCGCCCTCTTCATTTGTCAACGGACTATTTGGAATAAATACTGCCACCGCAACAATGCCTATATATATAAGTCCTGCAATTACCGCGTATAACAGGCCTTTACCTGCATGAGGCAATTCTTCGGCATCCGCCTCTTCCACGGCATTCCCTTCATATTTACCTAAGCGTGGTTCGATAAAACGCGTTGTGACAAGGCCTCCAACAATCGTCAGAACAAATACAGATACAATGTTGAAATACCAGTTGTCAACAGGAGTTACAAGCATTGTTTCATCTACAATCTGGGCTGCTTCCGTAGAAATCCCGGCTAACAAGGCATCTGTCCCCGCAATAAACAAGTTAGCCGTAAACCCGGCACCAGCACCGGCAAATCCGGCTGTTAACCCGGCTAATGGATGACGGCCTACCTTGTAGAAAACCAATGCCGCAAGCGGAGGTATTAAAACAACCGCTGCATCGGATGCAAGATTTCCCATAATACCTGCAAACACAACTGTGTATGTCAAAAGGAAGGGCGGTGACTTCAGAATCGTTTTTCGAATCGTATAATCAAGCAATCCTACCTTTTCTGCCAGTCCAATACCGAGCATCATTACCAGAACTAAACCAAGTGGTGCGAAGCCTGTAAAGTTATCAAGCATCGATGTTAAGATAAATTCCAGTCCTTCTCCGGAAAGCAGACTCTTAATCGGTACCTCTTCTCCACTTCCAGGGTGAACAACAGACGCATTAAACAAATTAAAAATCCATGAAAGAATAATCATTAATACTGCCAGTCCAATAAATAACACAAATGGATCCGGTAGTTTATTTCCTACTTTTTCAACGATATCCAGAAATTTTTGAAAAAAGCTCTTTTTCTTTTTCATGAATTCACCTCTTCATTAGATTTTTTGTCCATTTAATTTCGATGGTTCTACATTTTGAGGAATAGGACATTGATATGGATTACTTTTCGCAAATGCTTGAAATTCTTCTCTCACCTCATTCAAGTCAGCTTCAGAAGTTAATAAACTTATTCCAGTAAGAGCCATACTCCCCGCAGCACGGAGCATTCCTTTATTAGCAATACTGCTTAATCCTTGTGCTGTCATTTGCCACGTGTGTAAAGGTGTACCCAGTACGGAAGTGGCTGTTGTCAATTGCGCTGTCGGGACCACCCAACTTACATCTGACACATCTGTTGAGCCATGAAACAGCTCGCTGGATGCTTCATACGGTGAAATACAATCTGAAATATATTTACCAGCAAACTCACTTCCATCACCAATGTAGCCAAACCCTCTCATCAACTCTACATAAAAGGATTGCTCTTCTTTGGTATACGTTTCCCAAATGGCTTCGGCAAACACTTCTTCTTCTTTTGTTGCTGCATCCGCACCATATTCCGTTAATTGATGGTGCAATATCTTTTCCAAACTGCGATTCGGAATATAATTTGAGCAAGCTTTATCAAACTCTACCGTCAACTTGGTTCCGGTCATTAAGGCAGCTCCTTTGGCAATATCTTTGACGCGTTCCAAGATTTCTTCTGCCTCCTGCACCCTTGCAGCCCTTACTAAATATAAAACTTCTGCATTCGATTGAACGACATTCGGTGAAATACCGCCGGAATCCGTAACCGCGTAATGTAAACGAGCATCGTCTACAATGTGCTCGCGTAAGTAGTTCACACCAACATTCATCAGTTCGACTGCATCTAAGGCACTTCTTCCCAGATGCGGGGAATTGGCTGCATGCGCAGCTGTGCCCTTAAAACGGAAAAATACCTGATAGTTTGCCAAGGTTGGACGGCTCATCACCGCATTCGCTGGTGATGGATGCCATGTCAACGCTGCATCAACATTATCAAAAACACCCTCCCGAACCATAAAGGTTTTCCCGGATCCGCCTTCTTCCCCTGGGCAGCCGAAGAAAACAACTGTGCCAGCGAGGTTATTTTCTTCCAAAAAGCTCTTCACGGCACAAGCTGCCGCAAACGCACCTGTACCTAATAAATTATGGCCACACCCGTGACCTGCATTATTTTTTAATGGTTCATAGTGCGTCGTCCCCGGCTTCTGACTCAAACCAGATAGCGCATCAAACTCTCCTAAAAATCCAATAACAGGCTTTCCTGAACCATACGCAGCTGTAAATGCTGTCTCTATACCAGCGACATTGCGCTCAACCCGAAATCCCTGTTTTTCGCACTCTCCTGCCAGATATGCTGCAGATTCATATTCTTCAAACCTGGTTTCAGGATGACGGAATATATAACTTGAAACTTCTGAAAAATAATCTTTATTCTCCTCAAGATAGCGTTTAATATATTCTTTCATTCTTATTGATTCCTCCTAGCTTATTTATTTTAAGTTTGTAATTGTAAAAGATTATCATCAATGAAACAATACACGTTTTTAGGTCTTCCTCGTTGATTGGACTGAATTTTCCCGCATTTTTTAATAATGTTGGCCTGTTCCAGCTCTGCCAATATCCTTCTTCCATTCCGTTCTGTACTTTGCAGCCATCTGGAAATATCCTCTGAAGTAAATTCCTGCTGGTGATACTTATGGGAATACACAATAATTCGTAATACATCTCGGGGACTTGCCGACCCATCGGCAAATTTTCTCGTTAATTCTTCTTCCAAACTTTTTAAATCCAGCGATTTCCCCAGCGAGTCAACAGACTTTTCCGATAATTCGCCCGCTCCTTCCACAAGGAGAATAGAGGCTTCTTTTTCATATACATCTTGACTCAAACCATACCTGACATTCTGTTCTGCATGCAGTACGTTCTCCCCAAAACCAATGGCTATAGATGCCTCAAGCTGATCTCTAATCTGGTATTCTTCAATTAGTTTCAATAAAGCACTCTCGGCCTGGTTATCAATCTCACCTTTGGTGGTAAAGATAAAGAATAAGCCATCCCCTTCTTCTACAAGTGACCCTTGAAGCAATTCCGTAATCTCCAGCAGGGATTTGTTCCAATTGAGCTGATGATACTTCCATTGAAAAAGCTGATGCTGTGTCATTGTTTTCTCTGCATTCTTTAATCTGCAGCCGATAATGGCCATTTGCCGATTCTCAAATAGATTCGCCTGAGCTTTCTCTACCAACAATTCAATTGTCAATTTAATAGACATATATGAAGCTGTTAACCGATATACCGGGACTCCCGCTTCCTTCAACTGATAATAAACTGCATTAAGAGTCGTTATTGCCAACTCTATCTTTCCTTCATCATAAAGCTTTTTATGAAAAGTAATGACATCTTTTCTCGAATAATCCGATTGAAAAGGCATGGTATAATATGTCAAAGCATCCAAATGATAAAAAGATAAAATTTTATCCAATTCTGTTCTGGCAATATTATCAATACTGATTTTAGTAAAAATCCTTCCTTCATTTAATTGCGCTTCAAGCAGTTCTCCAAAAAAACTCGACCCATATAAAGTAGGGTAACCCCCCTCGTCTTTTTGAATCAGTTTATTTTCCATAGCATACGTATAATTAAAAAGACCAGAAAACAACCATTGATCAACAACATAACGATTGATTTCAATTATTTCTGACATTTCTTCTATTTCTTCATAAGGGAAGGGTAGAAAAGTTATCGTTTCAAATTCCTTTCCCACTTCCAGAATCTTCTCCACGGACTCAGCAGGTCCAATCACACCAAATTTAAGATGCATATCGTCTACCACCTCCAATCAGATTAATTTTAGAAAATTCATCAATTAAGGAATACTTCCTTAATTGATGAAATATTACTAAAATATTTATTATTTGTCAACTACCTTTTAAAGGTTATAATATTCGTTAATAATGACTGTTTATCTCTGATTTTATGTTACTTATATTTATTTTCAAAACACTTATTAACGGAATTCTTCTTAAATCATGCTATTGATTAGAGAGAGACTGCCTACCTCAAGGTCTTCAGAACCAAGAATACAAACATTCACATCTCTACATCGAGTAGAGGGAAAAGCTAAGTAACTTCTCGCCCCTCTCACACCACCGTACGTACGGTTCCGTATACGGCGGTTCAATAGTTTGAGTGTACGAACTGGTATTGAAGAGCGATATCTTTATATCCTCTCGATGCCAGTTCTTTGTCTGTCAATGAACGGTGGAGTACATAGCTACCTGATATAATCCAGTAACCTTTTCTTGTATTCGACCATTCATAAGCTTTCCGTTTATCGATACCTAACTGAATTAGATTCTTTCGTTTCGTACGTGGATTTTTCCACTGTTTCCAGATATATTGTCTAATTCTTCGCTTCAACCACCCATTCAGATTCTTCATAAATCCTTTCATTTCTCCTATGCCATAGTAATTTATCCACCCTGTCATAAGTTGCTGGATTTCTTTTAAAATCCTATCGATACTTCGTCCACGATTACGTTTCGTGATTCGTCTGAGTTTCTGTTTAACGGTCTCTTTTGCTTTATAATGCGGACGAATCTGAACACCTTTCTTTGTGACGAGGAGACAGAAGCCTAGAAACTTTCGTTTCAGAGGGCTTCCAACCGCACTCTTCTCCCGATTCACGGTAAGACTTAAATCCATCTCGAGAAATTTCGTAATACTTTTCATTACGCGTTGACCTGCTCTTTTACTTTTTACATAAATGTTACAGTCGTCTGCGTAACGCACGAACCGGTGTCCTCGTTTCTCCAGTAAATGGTCTAACTCGTTTAAGTAAATATTACTGAGTAACGGAGACAGGTTCCCGCCTTGAGGCGTTCCTTCCTCTGATTTTTGAAAGATGCCGTCAATCATGATTCCACTTAATAAATATTGTCTTATCAAGCGTAGTACGCGTTTATCTGTGATCTGTTTTTCCACAAAATACATCAGTTTGTCATGATTGACCGTATCGAAATAGGCTTTCATATCCAAGTCCACCACATGTTTGTACCCTTGTTCGTAATGCGATTTTGCCCGTATGATGGCTTGATGTGCACTACGTTTTGGACGAAACCCAAAACTATTATCGGAGAACGTCGGTTCAAATATGGGTTGTAACACTTGGTTTATTGCTTGTTGAAGCATTCGGTCAATAACGGTAGGGATTCCAAGTTTTCTTATTCCGCCGTCTTGTTTTGGAATGTCAACCCGCATTACGGGTTGAGGTTTATACTTCCCAAGATACAACTGCGTTAATAGTTCTTCCCTGTGCTCCTTCAAGTATGGAAGCAGCTGGTCGTATGTCATACCATCCACTCCCGCTGCTCCCTTGTTTCTGACCACTTGAAGGTAAGCTTGATTTAGATTGTCCCTTGAAAGGATTCTTTCAAACAGATTGGATACACCATTTTGATTGTTCTTTTCACCATGAAAGGCACTATGCACTTCGACATACCCTTCATGTTCCACATTATCTCTCTGCCGATAGCCAGGTTCTCCTGTTTTCTGCAGTTCTCGCACCTTTCACACCTCCTAGACTTTTCAAAATTACGATTGTTCGGTCCTTCATGTTTTGGCCTTTTCACACTACTACGACCTCTGCTGACTTCTTGTGATTCACCAAGATGTCACCACCTTAGTTGTGTTGACTCGTTATTCTTCAACTTGTTCATCACCCTCACAAGACCTCCCCCGGTAAGAGTGAGAACTTTCCTCCCATATAACTGCTAGATTTACTGTATAGGTTTCGGGCAGTATTGGACTTCATCTTGTAGTGCAGATTTATCCGACCTAATCCAGCCTTCTATCTAATTTCTGTTCGTCAGTCCAGGAGTTTGCGTCTGACTTCCTTCAGCCACTATCTCACAATAGCCACCTTGTCTTTCGCTAACAGTTCCTACTGCCAAGCCTGTAGTGGACTTTCACCACCAAGTTCTCACCCATGCAGGGCGCACACTGAAAAACCTTCTACAAATTCATGTAGAAGGTTTCACGTATCAGGCTATATAGTCTCCTTTTTCAATATCATGCGCTTCTTTTTTAATATAGTATTTTCCTTTCGTTATCATGGCGATAACAACAGTTAAGATAGAGGCAAGTACTGCAGCAAAAAATGCTGCCGTGCTTTGCAGAAACTCTCCCATAAAACCCAGCGCAGCAATCGTTCCGAGACCACTTGCGATAACAAGTGAAGCAACACCTACCGGATTCCATTGATGAAGATTCTCTTGTCTCGCCTCATAATATCCAGGTCCAATTTTTAAAACCCGCTTCACAAAAACAGCATCCGTTACAAGAACAGCCGCCCAAGATAATAGGAAAACGCCCTGGAATGTCAACGCTGTGTCAAGATGGTTCACAATTTTTGCGAGCATCAAAACCATCGCAGATACACCTGTTACAACAACCCAAAAACGTCTGCCCGGTTTAAAATGAAAAATATTTTCAAAGAAACTGGATAATGATAGGGATCCACTATAGATATTCGTCACATTAATTCTTACTTGCGTAATCATCGTGAATAATGCGCCCCATATTCCAAGCAGTGTCACAATATATACACCCGGATTGGCTTCTCCTAGACGAACACCGAACCAAATTCCAAGTCCGCCCATCACACCGAAACAGAAAATTTGCGGGATAAATCCAATAGCGAGTATACCTATTTTCCGGTCTTTTGGTTTAAGAAAGCGAGCATAATCGGAAGCCAGAAGTGGTGTTAGTCCCATAATACCGTGCTGCATTCCGATGCAAAGCAGTAAGGCTGTTCCACCAACTTGCACATTTTCCGGCATATAAGTCCAAAAACTACCCTCATAAAGAGATGGTTTCATTGCCGCTACAATAATGGCAGCTAGTAAAAATAGAAAGAATAATGGCAATGACCATTTTTGTAATTTATCTAATTGCTTTATGCCAAACCAATTCAAAGGAATAACAAGTGTGCCGAAGAAAAGAATCAGAGCCCATTCCGGGATAACAGGAAAGAATTCATGTACAGCAGCAACTAGAATTAACCCCTCAAGTGCGCAATACATAATAAAATTAGTGGCGTAAATCAGAGAAGTCAAGGATGCGCCAATATAGCCAAAACCGCCGCCCCTTGATAATAAGTTTACGTTCATACCAGACTTTGCAGATAGATATGCAATGAATGTTCCGAGGATACCAGCAACAACAATGGCATAGACAGCAGATATAATGGCGTTAATTGCGCCAAATTGAAGTGCCATAACACTTCCCATTTGAAAATAGAAAATAGCAGTTGCAATGCCAAATGTAATATTCGTAATACTTAACCAGCCCATATTTCTTTTATGAACAGGGACTCTGCCCAATGAGTAATCATCACTTGATTCTTGGTCCTGATTTTGATCCGAAGAAATCTCAGATCTCATATGATCATCTCCTTTTGTACATTTTTTCACATATTCTGTGCCTCATATGTTTTACTTAAGAAAACGACTATTTTCTCAGTCGAACTTTTACATACTATCAATTAATTAGGAGATGAACAAACCCTATTATGGTGCATATTCCCCTGTAAAATACGGTTATTCTTCTTTTATCTGCTTAACGCCCCGTTTATCTTAGTAATAGGGTGGATAATCTGGTGTTTATATTGATCTCATCTTTCAATGTATATAAAATGCCCCACAAGCGGCAGTCCTTCCTGTCCACTTATGGGGGCATCATCAACCTATTCTATTATTTCCCAATCGTAATCGTACTCCCAGGCTTCACATCTACTATCTCTTTATCTTCTAAATAAAGGGATCCAGACTGCCCCGGTTCTGTACTACCATCAAATTTTAATGTGATATGTCCTAAATCGTTTAAGTTTTTCCTTACTGCCTTACCAACACTAGTAATTTGATAAGAAACATCGTCCAACTTTAACGTATCTCCTGCTACAATATCTTCCTCAACAGATACTAAATCAATCACGTAGCAGAAATCTGCTAACTCACTAGGCGCATTATCCCCAAATAAAATCATCATTTTTTCTGCTTCAAATGCTTTTGCGTCATTTCCTATACTTTTAATGGTTGTTTGATACATGATGGAACACTCCTAAATCTATTAATTTCCTTTTTTTACTTTATTATTTATACAGGCCAAAGCTTGCCAGCCAGGCGACAAACACCCTTGGTACACCATTTAAGAATCTGGAATACAAGACAGATGGTACGCCGACTTCAATTGTTTTTGTCTCTGCTTCTGCAAGACCCAATCCTACAGGAATGAAGTCTGCAGCGTTTTGTGTATTGATAGCAAATAATGCTGGTAATGCTAAATTCGGAGGGATATTTCCTTTACTGATTTCAACACCGATTAATGTCCCGAGTACTTGCCCAATAACTCCCCCTGGCCCAAGTAACGGACTTAAGAATGGCAAAGAACAGATAAAACCGATAGCCATGAGACCCCAGATATTCCCTGCCAGTGGTGACATGATATTTGCAAATAAATCACCAATACCGGAACCTTGAATAATTCCTATTAATAAGGCAACAAATCCCATAAAAGGAATGACTGTCTGTAGCATCGTTTCTACTGCATCACGCGCAGCTTGGTAGAAAGTATTAATAACTTTCCCTGCCCCTAAACCAATTTTAGTAAGCAAACTCTTATTTTCTTGCTCTGCTTTTGTTTCCATAATCTTTTTATCTTTTGAATAAGTTGCTTCTTGCTCCGTCTCTTCCTCTTTCTCAGCATCCTTGGAAGAATCTTTTTGAGCTGCATTAGAAGTTTCTTCTTCATCAGCCAGACTTACTTGATCCACGTCTACATTCGATACATAAATGTCTTCTGTAATATATTGTCTTAAAGGGCCGCTTTTCCCCGTGGACATGATATTAATTGTAGGGATTCCTTTTTGGGGATAGATGCCGCACCGTAATGTACCCCCGCAATCAATAATAGCTGCCATGATTTCATCTTCTGGTACAGATGTTTCAAAACCATTTACCGGTGTAGCTCCAGTGATTTCAGAGATTTTATCTACAATATCCGGTTTGTGGCCGCCCGTTACATACATTAATTTATCTTTTTTCCCACTTATGCCGATTACTAAAGGGCCGCCGTAACCACCAGGGCCTTTAACTATTTTCACTTTTTCACTCATGGTCTGCACCTACCCTTCTACATTTACTTTTTTGCTTAGTTTTACTTTTTGTTGTTTTTCTACATAACTTGTTGTAAAGTCCGTTATCCATCCACCAATAAAGTTCATTACTAAACCTACTAATAAATATCGGATAGCCAAGTCAGCCATAGGGAATCCAAGCTGTTGAACCCCATTAGCAATCCCTAAGAAAATAAACAGCTCAGCCGGGTTGATATGAGGGAAAATCCCGTTACTAGTATGGGCAAACTGACCTGCAGCTGCGAAGTAACTAGGTTTATATTTCTCAGGCATAAATCTTCCAAGTGAATGTAGCATTGGATTTGCCAACATAAAAGATCCTAAAAACGGAAGCACCATATACCTTAATAACGGATTTCCTGATGATTTTTGAGCAATTGTATTAATACGGTTTTCTCCAATTAATTGAATTAACGTATTCATTGCGATAAGTAACATTAAAACTAACGGTACGATGGATCCCATCCAATCAATAAATGTATCGGCTCCTGTTTGAAACAGATTAATAAATCCTTCTGCAATTTTAACTATGAACTCCATGTTTTTTGACTCCTTTCTTTGTGAACATATTATTTACTCTCTTCATTGCTTTCATCATTGGAGAAGGGATGCGTTCAATCTCTCCACCAGCTTGTACCACATTAAACGTATGCTTCGCATCTACAATGGCACGCCTTAAAAGTTTATTATAATTTGCGAAGTCTTCTTCCTGGAGCTTATTCATCTTCTTACCTTCTAAACCTGTCAACTGCTTAAATCTGGAGAATACGGTCACGCCTTGCATATAACGGGCTTCTTCGATTTCATTTTTATTATTTAATTGAAATAATACAAGGGTTCCTGACCTTATAACCGCCGGTCGCCTTCCAATTGCTACACGGCCATTTTCTCTAAGCTCTGTATAATGTTTTGTAAAATGCTTAATTTGGACAAAACCAAATAAATATTGGACAACAAAACCGACTGCTAAAATAATAATCAACATGATTAAAAACATAGGTTATTTCCTCATTTCTTGATTCAAGATATATGCAAACGACGTATAATCCGTATTGTCTGTCAATTTATCAAGTAGATAACTATTCGCCGTCATAGCTAACACCTCTTCATACACTCTGATCAAAACAGCTTCATTTCCAGCTTGATCCGGCGTCGCTAATAAAATAACGATATTGATATTCTGATAATCACGTAACGGTTTATCTAATAACGCTACCTTCATAAAAATACCGTTTTCAAAATGGCTTACATGGGGAAAAGCTAATTTCCCTGTAACCGTTGATTTCATTTGTTCTCGTGCAATAATACGCTCCACAAACGCTCTATCGACTGCTCCTTCACGGATTAACTCCCTCGCCAAAAAACGGATAACATCTTCATAATTATCAAACATATCTAAGTGATAAAAATCTTTTTCTTCAATAAAATCTACAAGCACACTTTGATTGAATAACTTTTTATTCTTCACATCTTTATAAACCAAGAATTGCTCGATTTTCAATTTCAGTAATTGCGTATCCAGTATATTTTCAATATAAACTACTTTATTAAACAAACGATTTGTCCAAACGGTAGAAACAATTAAATCAAATTGTTTAATATCTTCCGCTTCAAGTGCTTCTTCAGAAAACACCTCAATATCAATTTGGTTATGAAAGATTTTCTGTAAATTGGTTGTTAATAACTTCGAGGTGCTTAAACCTTGATTGGTGATGATAGCGACTGATTGAATATCCCTGATTTGTTGCTCCAGCTGCTCCAGGTATACACTAAAATATAAGGATAAAAATCCGAGCTCATTAATTGGCACATCCATATTAATTTCTTTTTTAATATTTTCAGCTAAAACCCGTGATAACTCATAAGCAAATGGAAAACGCTGCTGTACATCCTCCATCAAGTTGTTATTTACTTTCACACCAAAAATCAAACGGTTTATTAAATATTTGATATGAAGCTGAATGTCTTTACTAAACATGGATTCATCAATTTTGATGGTGAAGTAATAATTAATATCTTTGATTGTATTTTTTATAATACGTTCTAACATGGAATGCTCATGTTCATTCATCATTTCATCGATTATAGAGGCCCTGCGTCCAAGAAGCTGGAGAACAATAACGAATACTTCTTCATTTGGCTTTTCTAGATGATATTTATCGACGATGACTTCTTTTAGCGTTTTCATGTTTTTAAAATCTGCTGATTCAAACACCTGCTGATCAATATCTAAGTCTCCTTCGATAAAGTACCCATTTTCAAGCCGGGCAAGTGTCACTTGTACAGCCAATCTTAATCTGGCATAAGAAGATTCATCTAACCTATACTTCTTTTTCAAATCTAATAAATGCTGTTCGATTTGTTCAGGAATCAGCTGCTCTTGATAACTGTCTGGAAACTGTTCAATAATCACCATACGGATAGCAATTTCATTACCTTCCAGCCGCAGCCCTACATTTTGCGTACCTTTGATGTCTACTGCATAAGATTGCAGTTTATCTTTTAGCGCAGATACAATATTATTAATAACGCTTTTACTAAGAAATAATTCCTCGGCAATATCGTCGATTGTACTTTTCTGATGATCTAATAAATGATGGAAAACAGCGTCAAGGCGATCCTTTATTTCATTCTCATAACTGTTCATTTCTTGTCGTAAACTACCCATTCGATCAAAAAATTGATTTTCATCACGGATTAACATGGAAAGAATATGATGCTCCTTCATAATTTGAGAAGCACCTTTAAAATAATCATTAATTTGTGTCACGTAATTGGATAACGTTCGTTGCGATATATCCAGCATATGGGAAAGTTTCTCAGTTGAAATATCATCTGAGATAAGCACTTCTACAATTTTTAAATGCTTCTTATTAAGTTCCATAACCTCTCCCCTATTCCAACCGGGGATTAACCTCTTGATTTCCCCCCAGAGATATTAATAGTTGTTCCAGTGATATAACTTGACTTCTCAGAACCCAGGTAACATACCAAATCAGCAACTTCATTCAATTGACCGACACGGCGAATGGGAATGGACTTAGAATAATCCCCGTTTAATTGATCCACGGTTGTATTTCTTGTATAAGCAAGCGCTTCTTCATATTGCTGTGTTCTCAATCCGGTTTCTTCTAAAATTCCTGGTGCAATGGCAACTACACGTATATTGTGTTTTCCTAATTCCTTTGCCCAGCTTCTTGTAAAGCCAATAAGAGCTGCTTTGGTTGCAGAATAAACACTTTGCCCCTCCGATCCCTCTTGCCCAGCTTCACTGGAGATATTGATGATAACACCTTTTTGTGCTTTGATAAAATAACGGGATACTTCTTGACTGAAGAGAACTGGACCTTTCAAGTTAACGCCAAGCATGAGATCAAGATCCTTCATGTTCATTTCATATTCTGGTCTTTCTCCCTTAGCATCTACTAGTAGCCTTGGTAAATTAATACCTGCATTATTCACCAATACATCAATTTGGGACTGCTCTTCCAAAATAGAATAGACTGTACCACGAACCGCTTCTTCATTCGCTACATTCGTTTCTTTAAAATGATAATGTAGATGATCGATTGGATTATCCTGTAAATCTGTGTTATATACAATCGCACCTTGCTCTAAAAAAGATTGAACAATTTGTCTGCCGATACCAGATGACCCGCCTGTTACAATAACCACTTTATTCTCTAAATTCAACCAATTATTTGCCATAACGACGCCTCCTTATTTTTCTTCTGCCATCATTATATTTCTAATCGCTTTCAAAATTAATTTGTTGTTTTATGCAGATTGATGAAAAAGAGAAAATAATTCATTTTCCTCAACGTTTTCTTTGCCTCTATTTCAGTATATGTATTTATTTTGGCCAGCCTCATTTTCACCAATAACCATGCCCTTTTGCTAACTACTTCATAGCAAAAAGGCATGTCCATCTTTATCTATAATGGAAACTTATCGTTTGAACACCAGATTTCCCATACCAAACAAAACAAGCCGAATGCATCCTCCTTCAAAAAGAAGAATGCATTCGGCTTGTTTCATGACACTATTTCTATTTTCTTTACCAATAGAGTTAGCCTAATATACTTTTGGCTGCGTTATCTTTCACAATTAAAAATACTTTTCCTTCGTCCATATCCGCTTCGTATTCTTCAGCATTTTCATTAGAAATTCCCAATTCACGAAGCTTTTCTCTTAACTCGTCACCTTGTTTTTCAAAATCGTCTCCGATGTCCTGCTTGTTATAATCGATACCTGCTGTCGCTGTGTTCTTCACAATACGTGCTGTCCGGTCATCATCGTGCGAGAGAATGAAAATTACATCTGAGTTGATGTTGTTATCTTTCAGCTTATTAACGTCTTTTTCTAACATTTCATCGTTTGTATAAGATTTTACGAATGTCATATCTTATCTACCTCCTGTAAAATGTTACATTCATTGTTTTCCCGATTCACATAAAACGAAACATCTTCATGACAGAATTTATGATGCCACTTTGGATTTATTTTATACATGTAATGCAGTAACATCATTGTACTTAAATAATATCCAACGGCATTTTCCGTTTTGGTGCAGGAAATGCTTTGTCTATCTGCTGCAGTTCTTCTTCAGAAAAGTTTATCCTGGCAGCATCTATATTTTCCTGTATATGCTTTGGATCACTGGATTGCGGAATAGCCAGAACATCGTCGTGACGAATCGTCCACGCCAGCATGACTTGAAACACTGTCGCATTGTGCGCTCTAGCAATTTCCTGCAACACCTTGTTTGAAGTTATTTTATCTCCTCTTGTATCACCTTGAGCAGCGGGCGAATAAGCAATAGTCGGAAGTCCCCTGTTTCTCTGCAGCGGAAGTAAATCATATTCAATTCCTCTGCTGGCTATATTATACAGAACCTGATTTGCAGTACTATTTTCTCCGCCTTTTACTTCCCACATTCCCTCGACATCTTTGACATCAAAGTTGGAAACGCCCCAAGCGCGAATACGTCCCTCTTTCACAAATTTTTCTAAAGCTTCAATGGTTTCCGCAAGTGGTGTGCTGCTTTTCCAATGCAGTAAATACAAATCCAGATATTCCGTTCCTAACCGGTTTAAGGAGTCCTCCAGTGCCTTTTCCAACTCTGGCTGCTGCGCATGAAACGGGTAGAATTTAGAAATAAGATAAATATCTTCTCTGTTCACATCTTGAATAGCTTCCCCAACAAGCTGTTCCGAATTACCTTCTCCGTACATTTCAGCAGTATCAATCACTTCAATACCATTTTCCAATCCATATCTGAGTGCTTCGATTTCCTGCTTTCGTTTTGCCGGGCTGTCACCCATATGCCAGGTTCCCATCCCGATTGGAAATAATGATTTGTTTCCTAATTGAACCATTACAGAGCACCTCTTTTATCTGTTATTTCTTCTATTATTCCCTTGTGTAAATATAGGTAAACGATAAACTGAAGCTTCTAGTATAAAGTGAACCTTTCTCTCGTGGGGGTTTTATAGCCGCTTCTCCTTTATAAAGCGAAACTCCATTCATGGAATTTCTATTTGAATGCGTTCCCGTTCTTCACTATCCGCACTAATCACCCAATAGTTGTAATCCGGCTCAGAAGTAGCAAATGCTTTATCCACCGTAACAATCAGCTTATCTTGGTTATGAAAAAAGACTGGTTTGGTAACATGTTCACTAAATGACGTTATCTGCTCTGCTTGCTTTGTCTCTAAATCCATTTGGAACCCTTCGTAAATATAATTACCATCTTCACCTGTTTTGGCTACATCAGCAAAAGCAACATACTCTCCATCTGGTGACAATGCAGGCGAGGATATAATCGGTGCACCTGAAGCGAATTTTCCTTTTGGAACAACTTTTGTCTCGCTTTCATCTTCCAAATTGTGAAATACAACCTGGTCTTTTTCATCATAATTTCGATACATCAGTTCCTCTCCATCAGGCGTTACATCTAAGTCAGACATATCATAAGCATCTTTGTTTGTAACCTGCTCCGTCTCCTCTGTTTCCAAATCAACGCGGTAAACATCGAAACCATGGGGCCGCTCTGATGCAATTGGAGAATAATTTGTGTGTACACCAGCTTCAAGATAAAATAAAGTCTGACCATCGGGCGCAAAAGCAGCTTCGGTCACTAATCCTTCCTTATCTGTGACTTCTTTTTTCTCTCCACTTTCACGATCGATAAGCATCAGTTTTCCAAGCGGTTGTTCATCATCTTCTTCCCATTGTTCAACATAGGCAATTTCTTCACCATTAGGGGAAAATACCGGGTTAAGCAGAGAATTTCCTTCCGCGGCTTCGGCTACCAGTTCCGCATTGCCACCGTTAACAGGCGCTGTATAAACGGCAGATTTGCCCTCGTGTTCATAAATAAAGGTTATTTCCTCATCATCCGGTGAAATATCGGTAGACTCACCAAAACCGGAGTAACCCTCAGCGCCCCCGGCTAAATAGCCTGTTCCCCAAAGAATAAGAAATAATAGAACCACCCCGGCGATGAAGCTTATATTTTTCCATTTTAATGACATTTTTTACCCTCCAATAGAAAATCTGAGAATAGCAAAAGATATCACAAGAGCTAATGCAGAAACCAACAGTCCTGTCGCAAGAGATAGTACCGGTTTTCTGGCAATGAATCTCATTTGATATTTATAAAAAATCAACCAGATCAGAATCGGAATCAGCATAATAAAGGCTGCTACGCTTGGCCCGGTGAAAGCAAGGAATGTCCACAAGAAGAACAAACACACAACGATAATAATGATTCCATACAGCAGATTCATCATATAACTGAATTTGACGAATCCCTGTTTCTGCAGTTTGCGCTCTGCTTGATTGGTAGAATAATAGGAATTTCGAAAAACAAATAGAAGGTCTAATCCAATCAGAATAAACAAATAAACACTGAAAAGGACAGCCTGCCACTGTGATAAACTTTGCATCAATACAACATTAATCCCATTCCAGATAATGTGGAGCATAAGCAGTACATTCAGCAAATAAAAGTAACGCCCGACGAAGGAAATATTAATGGCTGCTAATACGACAGTACTACCCGCCAACAACTGAATGGCCAGCCAGACAGGATCAGGCTCACGGATAACAAAGGCAAGATTCACATAAAAAATAATGCCGAACAAGAGTGTAATGATACCTATTAGATACAATAACCCCCGTTGAAACGGATACTTCGATTCCTGTAATTCCCGTCCAATCCGATGCGAATTCCCAAATGCGTCTATTACTTGTTTCTCTGCTTGTTTTTCAGAGAGACCCTCGCTGATATAATTGCTTTTCGCCTCGTTTAAATGACTGAGCAGCTCCTCTCTTATCTCCTCACGTTCATCTTCTGGACTTTGCATCTGTTTCAGCACATCTTCTACATGTTTTTCAATCCGGTTCATGATAAATCCCCGGATGTTTTTGTTATTAAATGATTGATATTATTCCATTCTTCCAGTTTCTTTTCTAAAATAGCATTACCTTCATCTGTTATCTGGTAGTACTTCCTTCTGCCATGTTGTGTTTCCGACCAATAGGACTGAAGCCACTGCTTTTTCTCCATTCGCTTTAAAGCAGGGTAAAGTGTTCCCTCCCCCATGTTATACAATTGATCACTTTTGTCTTTCAGTACCTTTACCATTTCATAACCGTACATATCTTTACCAGATAGTAGATTAAGCAATAAAATATCAATACTTCCCTTCATGATTTCTCGGTCCATTTCATATCACCTCTTTTCGACATTGTATTACGATGTACATCGTAAAGCAAGGTATCAAAATAAAATTTAGAGAAACAGGTGAATGATTTTTCCTGTTTCCTACTATGAAGAAGATCAACGGAGTGAACCCTGCTTATTTTCAAAAAGGGTGTCATTCCTTTTTAAAGAAAAGCACCCATTAGCGAAACAGAAAATGACGATTCATCTGTTTCTGTCTTTCTTGATACAACGAAATCATACCATAAGTCTTACTTAATTACTCCCAATGCTTCCTTAGCCATCTGTTCATACTCTTCCACACCGGAAATCATTGCAAATTCTGCAATCGCCACTGCATAGGCCGCATCCAATTCTATAATATGCTCTTTCATTTTCGGCCAATAGATGCCGCCTGCTTGCTTGTAATAATGAATCAGTTTTTCCAGCGCCTCTTCGCCAAAAGCTTTATATTGAAAGACAAAGTCGTTGGAAACATCTGTTACCTTTGCTTCAGTCCAATCAATTAAACCAATGACCCTTGTGTCTCCATCAATCATCATATGTCCAGCATGCAAATCCCCATGCATCAGCCCTGTTTCTTGCGGCCATAATTCATCATTATTCAGCCATGCCTGCCAGCGATTCCAAAGGTCATCTGCAACGCCAAACTGCTTCTTCACCTTCTCTATCCTTTCTTTCATCGATGCTTTCGCTTCTCCTGCTGAATGGGCAGGGACACCCGCTTTTTTCACTGCTTCTTTAGGAACCGTATGCAAAGAAGCCAGTATCTCTCCCTGCGTCTGATGAAATTGCTCCGGAATATTTTCAATATCCATTTTCCATACGTAATTTTGTATGTCTGGGTCAATGGTACCAGCAGGAACACCGTCCAGTTTTTTATAGGCAATTAAATCTTTTTCATAAATCGACCAGACAGGAACTTGAAAGGGCACATACTGATGGGCCACTTCTAAAACTTTTTGTTCGTCCACCGTCCGCTCCATCACATCATCCCGTCTGGGAATCCTTAAAATCCATTCCGCTCCACCTGTATCTTCCGCATTAGCAACCAGAAAATCCAATCCTGATTCATTAAAGTGAATCGACTCCTGTCTTAAATCCAATCCATACGTTGCAGCTAACTCTGTCACCGTTTGTTTATCCAAATCTGCCACATCCTTCTCCGTTATTATCGTTAGATTTATCCTAGCAGTATGGTATTGGGTTTGCAATATCTCCCTTGTTCCAAGTCTTTTTACTTCCCTTTATAATGCGTGTATAATAATAATTAAAGAAGATAGGAGGAGATGAAATGGTCCAGTCTATCAATACAAAAGTCGATTTAGTTATTGAAGCAACGTCACATACAGGCGTATCTGATTATGGAAAGATTATGATTGGAGATAAAGGTTTTGAATTTTTCAACAAACGGGACGTTCGCAAGTATATTCAAATTCCGTGGGAAGAAGTAGATTACGTAATTGCTTCTGTGATGTTCAAAGGGAAATGGATTCCACGTTATGCCATTCAGACGAAGCAGAATGGAACATTTTCATTCTCCTCGAAGAACTCCAAAAAAGTCTTGCGATCTATTCGTGAATACGTTGATCCAAACCGTTTGGTGCAATCACTAAGTGCTGTTGACGTCATGAAACGAAACGTCAAACATGTATTTAAAAAAGGATAATAATATTTTAATAGATATCCTGTAACTTAGCATGTTTAGCGCTACCCTACCGTTGTTTCCTGATAAGTCGTTTTAGATAAGATAAATTAAAATAAAATTCTTATTGAAAGGGAAAAATTGGCGTGCTATAATTTAGTTGGGAGCTTAATAAAGTAAATTTCATAATATAATGAAGGCGGTTTCAAAAACGAATTTGGATAAGCCTTGTAATTATTTTTCGTGTTACTGACATATTCAGGCATGGGTGAAAGGTCGTGATTAAATGAAGCATAAAGGGGTCGATAGCATACCTCTGTCTTCATTTAATCCATTTTCATTCATGCCTTTTATTATTTTTAAGCGTTGTGAAAGCGCTTTACCATAGTTAAGATATTGCTTTATAAGCTCACCATGTTTTTTATTATCATAACAAGAGGAGGTAAAAAGATGGTAGGAATTATCATTGCTACTCATGGTGAATTTGCTACCGGTATCTTGCAATCCGCAGCAATGATCTTCGGTGAACAAGAAAATGTAGAAGCCGTTACATTGATGCCTAGTGAAGGCCCCAATGATGTTAGAGCAAAAATGGAGAAAGCAATCGCCTCTTTCGATAACCAAGATGACGTATTATTCTTAGTCGATCTTTGGGGCGGAACTCCTTTCAACCAGGCCAACAGTTTGATAGAAGGACACGAAGATAAATGGGCTATCGTTGCCGGTTTGAACTTGGCAATGGTGATTGAATCTTATGCATCGCGTTTATCCATGAACACAGCGCACGAAATAGCAGGCCATATTATAGGGACAGCAAAAGAAGCAGTGAAAGTAAAGCCGGAAGAATTGGAACCAGCAGCGGCTGCTGAAGCGGATGGCGATTCTTCCGGAGCCAGCAAAGGAGCTCCGGGGTCATTCGAGTACGTGTTAGCACGTATCGACTCTCGTTTACTGCACGGGCAGGTAGCCACTTCCTGGACGAGAAGTACATCACCCACTCGTATCATTGTTGTATCGGACACGGTAGCAAAGGATGAACTCCGTAAGAAGTTGATTCAACAGGCTGCTCCTTCCGGTATAAAAGCACATACCGTTCCTATTCAAAAAATGATCGAACTCGCAAAAGATGATCAGCATTTTGGCGGCCAAAGGGCGTTACTCTTGTTTGAAAATCCGCAAGATGCCCTTCGAGCGGTGGAAGGCGGCGTTCCGCTGGATACCATTAACGTCGGCTCCATGTCACACTCAACTGGTAAAGTCCAGTTGGATAAGGTACTGGCCTTTGATCAGAATGATATTGATGCTTTCAAAAAGCTCAAAGAATTAGGTGTAGCGTTTGATGTACGTAAAGTTCCGGATAACCATGGAGCCAATATGGACGATATTTTAAGAAGAGCTCAAGCAGAGATAGATAGACAGGCATCATCCTGATTATTGGATAAAAAGGAGGATTAACCACCATGGATTTGACAATGATTCAAATCATACTAATTATTATTGTGGCATTTATCGCTGGTATTGAAGGAATCCTGGATGAATTCCAGTTGCACCAGCCGCTTGTTGCTTGTACGCTAATCGGTTTGGTTACCGGCGAAGTAACCGCTTGCGTTATCCTGGGCGGCAGTTTGCAGTTTATTGCATTAGGCTGGGCAAATATTGGAGCTGCTGTAGCACCGGATGCAGCCTTAGCCTCCGTTGCATCTGCTATTATCCTCGTTTTAGGAGGACAGGGAACATCGGGTGTAAACTCTGCTATCGCAATTGCGATTCCACTAGCTGTTGCAGGTCTGTTATTGACTATCATCGTGCGGACCCTCGCAACCGGGATAGTCCATTTAATGGACGCGGCAGCGAAGGACGGTAACTTTAGGAAAATTGAAATGTGGCATGTAGTTGCCATCTGCATGCAAGGTTTACGTATTGCGATTCCAGCTGCGTTGATTGTAGCTATTGGTGCAGCTCCAGTTAGAGATATGCTCCAAGCGATGCCTGACTGGTTAACAGATGGTTTGGCAGTCGGCGGCGGAATGGTCGTAGCTGTTGGTTATGCAATGGTTATCAATATGATGGCTACCAAAGAAGTATGGCCTTTCTTTGCTATTGGTTTCGTACTGGCAACAATTCCAGATATTACGCTTGTCGGTTTTGGAGGTATTGGTGTAGCACTTGCCCTTATTTATATAGCACTGACAAAACAAGGCGGTTCTGGTGGCGGTGGCGGAAACACTGGTGACCCGCTGGGCGATATTATAGACGATTATTAAAAAGAAGGAGGATTTGAAGATGGCACAAGAAGAAATCAAATTATCCAGAAGAGACCGCATTGCTATTTGGTGGCGCTCCACATTCCTTCAAGGTTCTTGGAACTATGAACGGATGCAAAACGGCGGCTGGGCATTTTCCATGATTCCCGCAATCAAAAGATTGTATAAAACAAAAGAAGACCGTTCTGCTGCATTGCAGCGTCACTTAGAATTTTTTAATACACACCCCTATGTTGCTTCTCCGATTATTGGGGTCACGTTAGCGCTGGAAGAAGAGCGCGCAAATGGTGCACCTGTTGAAAACAAGGCAATTCAAGGTGTAAAAGTCGGCATGATGGGTCCTTTAGCCGGTATTGGAGATCCAATTTTCTGGTTTACCCTCCGGCCGATTCTCGGTTCCTTAGGGGCTTCTCTCGCAGTATCCGGAAATATCCTTGGACCTATCCTCTTCTTCGTTTTATGGAATGTGGTCCGGATGGGATTCTTATGGTATTCACAGGAACTTGGTTACAGAGCAGGAGAAAAAATCACTGATGACCTATCAGGCGGATTGCTTCAGGATATTACGAAAGGCGCTTCCATCCTGGGTATGTTCATCCTCGGTGCCTTGGTAAACCGCTGGGTCGATGTAAGCTTTACGCCAACCGTATCGGAAGTCCAGCTTGGTGACGGCGCTTATATTGATTGGGATAACTTACCATCCGGGGCAGAAGGAATTCAGTCGGCATTGCTGCAACAAGATGAGGGCCGGGCATTAACCCAAACAGAGGTTACAACCTTACAAGACAACTTAGACAGTTTAATTCCCGGCCTGGCAGGTTTGTTGCTGACGCTTCTCTGTATGTGGCTGCTCCGAAAGAGAGTGTCACCAATTACCATGATTCTTGGGCTGTTCGTCGTTGGTATTGTATTCCACGTGCTTCATCTGATGTAATCATGCGTCTAACTTGTATATGACGAGGAAAAGACCACCAGTGCTGTCTGGTGGTCTTTTAAGGGTGCGATACAATCATTTCCGCATTCCCTTGCAGTGAAAATTGCTTTATCGTGTTTGGAATAATAAAATGTGTTCCTTTTTCAATGGAGAATCTTTGATTACCTGTCTGAATTACCGCCTTCCCTTTTATCACACTCACCTGCAGAAAATCATTTTTTCGTTCCAGTACGGCGTCCCCTTTCAGGTCCCAATGATAAACTGTAAAATAACTTTCCTCGACCAGTTTGCGAGCCGTCAAGTCTTCTATTGTTTCTTGAATGCTTTCCGTTTTTGGATCTTCATGAGGTATATTTGTTACTTCAGCAGCCTGCTCCAAGTGTAACGTTCTCGCATTTCCCTGCTCATCCGTCCGTTCATAATCATAAACACGGTACGTAATATCTGAACTCTGCTGTGTCTCTAAAATCATGATCCCTGCTCCAATGGCGTGAATGGTTCCGCTGGGTACATAAACAAAATCTCCTGCTGTGACGGGAACACGTTTTAATAATGTATCCCATTCACCATTTGCCATGGCTTGTTTTAATTCTTCACGCGTCTTGGCGTGATGGCCTAAAACTAATTCCGCACCTGGTTCCGCATCCAGCACATACCAGCATTCTGTCTTTCCATAAGGAACGCCCTCCTTTTCCAGTGCATACGTATCATCTGGATGCACCTGCACGGAGAGATTCTGATTTGCGTCCAGTATTTTTACAAGAAGCGGGTACGTTTCGCCTGCAGCTTCTGCCCGATTAAATAAAATTTCATGGTCTTCCCACGCTTCTTGAAGTGTATGCCCTTCCAAAGGCCCATTTTTGATTCTGCTTGGTCCATTGGGATGCGCAGAGATTACCCACGCCTCTCCTGTATGCTCATAAGGTGTCGAGTAACCAAATTCTGTATGCAGCTTATTTCCTCCCCAAATCCGTTCCTGCAATACCGGTTCTAAAAAAATAGGCTCGTTATACATACCAATCCTCCTCAGAATATTTTCTCTCTTACAATAACTTTACTACAAGTGAGGGGTGTAACCAAAGGAGAACCCTTCCTGTTATCTAAACTTCTTTGTCATTCTTACAAACACATGATATTTCACCACCATGCCATGCCCATTGTAAAAATGGGCTGTCTCTTTATTGGACAGCCCAATTTCGCCAATTAAATAATTGAATCTATTAACCCATATTCTTTTGCTTCTTCCGCACTTAAAAAATAATCACGCTCTGTATCCGCCGCTACCTTCTCAACAGGCTGACCGGAATGCTCCGCAATAATCTGATTAAGTTTTTCCCGGAGCTTGATAATTCGCTTTGCTGAAATATCAATTTCTGTTGCTTGTCCGCGTGCTCCTCCTAGCGGCTGATGCAGCATGATTTCACTATTAGGAAGGGCAAAACGCTTCCCTTTCGTTCCAGACAACAGCAGCAATGCTCCCATGGAAGCGGCTAAACCTGTGCATATAGTACGAACATCCGGCTTAATAAATTGCATCGTGTCAAAAATAGCAAAACCTGCGGAAGTCGATCCTCCAGGGCTATTGACATAAATTGAAATGTCCTTTTCTGCATCCTCCGCAGCTAAAAATAACAGTTGCGCAACTATGCTGTTAGCCATCTGGTCATTTACTTCATCACTGACCATAATAATTCGATCCTTTAACAATCGTGAAAAAATATCGTAAGACCGCTCTCCACGGTTGGATTGTTCAATCACATAAGGTACCGTATTCATATTCATCCTCCTTGTAACACGCATAAATTACGACAGTCTATGCTGCCATCGAGAAAGCGTAAGAAGAAGGACGATGTGTCTGATAACGTAATAGCAGTATCGGATAATTTGTCATAAATATAGCAGGAATGAACGGATCATTTGCTTTAATTGCATGAACAACCACTTGAACAAACCTTTCCTCCGTATTTTCAGAAAGGTTGTCACCAGCAGCTTCTGAAACTTCTTCCTCATTTATATTCTGTATATGTTTTCTCGCTCTGTTTAGCATCGCTTTCACTGCTGTCTCAGACATTTCACAGTTCTCTGCAATCTCATTAATCCGATATGCGAATACATCCTTCATCAGAAATACCAGCAGTTGTTTGACCGTCATGAAAGAAAGCAACCTCATCACCAGTGCTTCTATTTCTTCATAATTACTTTTCGGCTCCAGTTTCTCTTCCAAAAAATGTTCTGATTCATTTAATTTGCTTCGATTTTTATCTATCCACACATGATAAGCTATTTTTTTCAGTAACGTTACATTCCAAGAATCCGGATTTCCATAGCTTATCAGTGCTTTCTTCACGGTTTCCTGTACTAATTCTTCTCCATCCCATTTATTTGGAGACAAGAAAAAACAATAATAAGAAAGTCGGCGGTACATGGTGTGAAAGCTAATATCTTCTTCATTTCTATTTATGCCAGGCCTGGCGCACATGTCACTCACTCCTTTTACGCTTCTCTATAACAGAAACGATTCTATCGTACAAAAAGATATGGGGTGATACATTTTTCTATATTCTTCTAATCAAGCTTTATTTCCTATACTATCGCTTTAATATGATAATTCCTATTAAAAAACCCTTTGACATTCTAATCACATTGATGTAAATTACTAATAAACGAACAATTAAATGAAACGAACAAAAAACGTTCGCATTTTGATTATCCATATAAATTTGGAAATAGGGTCCAAAAGTTTCTACCAAACTACCGTAAATGGTTTGACTATGGAAAATCACAATCGATCAATCAGATTAAGATGTTATCTTTTTCCACTTACAGGTATATGTTGCTGTGATGAGATTGAATTCTTTTCATCTCTCTTTCAGTGTACGTTAACGCACCCTTTGCTTAGATAAGTAAAGAAAAGCTGTCATATCACGTGTACCAGCCTAACCTGTATATGCTGTTGGTCTTTTTTGTGTTTTTCATATATCAAGCCGAAAACGCTAGTAATAGAAACATACTAGCGTTTTTTATTTTCAGGCAAGATATTTAAGGAGGAAAAACACAACATGGAAAAAGCACAGCAAAAAACCACGATTATGGGACATTTGAAAGAAAACTGGCGACTATATACGATTGCATTTGGAATTGTTCTTATCGCCGAGCTTATTGGAACCATCGAATTCAGTGTCGGTTCTGCTTTGATTGTGCTTTATCCGATGCTATTTGCTATTATCATCAGTATTATATTCGGAAAAGATGTACTCCGGTTCCTTAAAAAGAAAGAAACGAAAAAGGCTTCCCAGCTTGTTTTGGTTGCTATTTCTCCATTCATGGCAAAAATCGGTGTCATGGCAGGATCGAATCTTCCTGAACTTGTCAATGTTGGTCCGGCTCTCGTTTTTCAGGAGTTCGGAACGATTGGAACAATGTTATTTGCGCTCCCCATCGCTTTATTTCTGGGGTTAAAAAGAGAAGCCATCGGCGCAACCAGTTCTACCAACCGTGATAAAGATTATGGACTCATTTGCAGTAAGTACGGAGCAAACTCCGCGGAAGCACGGGGCTCCCTTTCGATATATATTATCGGTTTTCTCATTGGAACAACGTATCTCGGTTTATTAGCAAGTATTGTTGCATCTTTTGACTTTTTCCATCCACTGGCGCTGGCCATGGCAAGCGGTGTCGGCAGCGGCGTGATGATGGCAGCAGCTTCCAGTACCCTGGCAACCATTTATCCAGCTTACGCAGACCAAATCGTCATGCTGGCCGGAATGAGTGATATGTTATCGGCAATCACCGGAATTTACTTTACGCTGTTTATTTCGTTGCCACTAGTCAATAAATTGTATGCCTGGTTAGAGCCGAGAATGAGACGTCAAAGGAAATATAAAAATGCACCAGCAGCAGAAAGCAGGGTCTCACAATGAATATGAGCATGAAAGATTGGACCATTTCGCTTTTATTTACATCTGTCCTGACAACGATTATTGCAAACTTTTTTCAAAATGATGTTTCGATTTTAGAATCAATCCCTGGTGTATTAATTTTATCCAGCATTGCATTTATCGGTATATTTATCGCGAAACTGGTTCCGTTAAAAATACCCGCAGTAGTGTATGTTGCCTTGACCGGTTTGCTATTAGCCATTCCGATTTCACCGATTTCAGAACCAATTATTTACTGGACCTCACTGATTTCCTTTACAGCGCCAATTACTATCGTTGGTACGCTGGCAGGAATCGGACT
This sequence comes from Oceanobacillus timonensis, assembly GCF_900166635.1. Lineage (NCBI taxonomy): Bacteria > Bacillati > Bacillota > Bacilli > Caryophanales > Bacillaceae > Oceanobacillus > Oceanobacillus timonensis. The sequence continues at coordinate 256,028 of NZ_LT800497.1, read as the reverse complement.
TGATTTTAAAGCCTTTATGAGCCAAAGTTGGAAAATGGTGATTATCGCCATATTTGTATTTACTGGAACCTTCCTGCTGCAAGCAGTCTTTGCGCAAGCATTTTTAACCGTAACAAACGCTTTTTAAACGGAACAGGCCAAGTTGCCTGGATACTATAATGGAAATAAACGAACTTTTGAAAAGACTGATCACACAGTCTTTTTCAATGTGGTTTCAAAGGAGAATGAAAATGAATGCAGATTTACTGATAAAGCATTGTTCGATATTAACCCCTGCGTTTGAAATCAAACATGGGCAAAATATCGTTATCCAAGATCAAAAAATCATAGCGATGGAAGAAGATAACGCCACGCAAATATATCAAGCGAAAGAAATTTTAGATGGAAAAGGTAAACTTGTCATGCCCGGCCTTATTGATGCACATACCCATACGAATCAACAACTTTTGCGCGGACGAATTTCTGATGAATATCCGATGATCTGGACACGGATTATGGTTCCATTTGAAAGTAATCTGCGAGAAGAAGATGTAGCCATCAGCGCAGAATTAAGCTGCCTGGAAATGTTGAAGTCCGGAACAACCGGTTTTATTGATGCAGGCGGGAGTTATATGCATAAGGTTGCGGAAGCGGTAGCGTCTTCCGGGTTACGCGGTGTACTGTCTTGTTCTACAATGGATACTGGTGCAGCTATCCCCGAATCCATGAAAACAACTATGGAAGATAATATTCAAAAAAGCAAAAATCTGTTTGATACCTATCACGGCAAGGCGGACGGACGTATCCACGTCTGGTATTCCTTACGTTCGCTTATTACATGTACACCTGAATTGATTCAGAAAGTTTATGAATTGGCAAAGGCAGACGGAACAGGCATGCAGACACATATGAATGAATATCCGAATGAAATCAGCTACTGCCTGGAAAATTTCCAAATGCGTCCATATGAACTTTTAGAATCCTTAGGCGTACTGGATGAAAATTTCTTAGGTGCTCACAGTATTCTCCTATCCGAACATGAAATGGAGCTTATCCAACAATATAATAGTAAGGTTGTTCATTGCCCGATCAGTAATGCTGGAAAAGGGTTTACCAAATCTCCCGGTCTGATGCAAAAAGGCGTCGATATCGGTTTAGGGACAGATGGTGCCGCGCATTCCGGTTTGAGCTTATTCGATCAAATGAAAGTTTTCAAATCGTTGATGCGTGCTTTCTGGGGCGTTCCTATCTTTGATCCGGTCGTCATGCCGTCCAAGAATATTTTGGATATGGCGACACTTGGCGGTGCAAAAGCTATGTTACAGGATGATCAGTTTGGCACCATAGAGGTTGATAAAAAAGCGGATATGATTTTAATCGATATGGATCAGCCGCATATTGCACCGACACATCAGCTGACAAATACATTAATTGAATCTGCGAATAGCAAGGATGTGGCAGATGTGATTGTGAATGGAAAAATATTAATGAAAAACAGAGAAGTGCTGACACTGGACGAAGAACGCATTCAATATGAAAGTAAAAAGGCTATGGACGACTTGATTATTCGTGCTAAAATTTAATTATCATTTTTAAAACGGGCAGAGCGGTTTAACGCCATGTTAAAGCGCTCTTCTCCTTGTTTAAACAGTTTTATGAACTTCCAAGTTTTAAGAGAGTTGAGGTCGCTTCGATGTTAACGTTTTTTATTGTATTTATAGCAAATTTAATTATTGGGATATTAGTGGGATTATCCGGTGTCTCCGGCTTCCTGCTGCCGATTATTTATGTCGGCTTTCTGGGATTACCTGTCTATGACTCCTTGGCACTCAGCTTTCTGGCATTTCTGGTTGCAGGTGTTATCGGTGCCTATTCGTACTGGAAACTGAAATATATGGATTTCAAATTAGCCCTTTATTTAAGCATCGGCAGTCTGCCCGGAGCCTTTCTCGGTGTGCAAGTTAACGTACTGATTTCCGAAACCCTGGCGAAGTTGCTGCTTTACTTATTTGTCCTGTTTGCCGGACTTTCGATTATACTTAAGAAAAACAATGCAGAACCCGACAGTGAGGATGAAAATAGTAAATCGTTTATGTTAAAACAACCCGTATGGATTATCTTGCTGGGTGTGCTGACCGCAGTGATTTGCGCTTTAACAGGTGCAGGCGGTCCGATTTTAGTTGTACCATTGCTGGCAAGCTTAGGTGTCAATATCCGCACTGCCGTCGGTGTCGGGCTATTAAACTCTGTTATTATTGCCCTGCCGTCTATTTTTGGGTATTTCTCATATGCAAGCATTGATAATATGCAGAGCTTTATTTTGTTTAGTTTAGTTGGGACAACGATTGGGATTGTAGCTGGGTCCCGGATTGCTAACAGGGTGCCGGTGGAACAATTGAAAATTTTCATTGCGGTTATTACGATTATTTCTTCTGTTTATATGCTTGGCAGTTTGGTGTTGGAGCATTAAAAAAGCGCACCTTCCGGATTCCGGAGGTTGCGCTTTTTTACTTTATCGATCAAAGGTTACTTTTTCTTCTGTATCATTCAACAAAATTGACGCCTCACTCGGCTTCGTATGAGCGATCATTTCTCCATTTCTGAAGGAGTGTGTCACCACAGCCTGCTTACGAATCACATCGTATTCATTATCTGCGGATAAAACAATGAAATTCGCCGGTTTCCCTGCTTCAATGCCATATTGTTCTTCAATATGCAGTGTCTTAGCACTGTTTTTGGTAACCAGGTCAATCGAATTGACGATTTGCTCATAACCCATTAATTGCGACGCATGAATCCCCATATGCAATACTTGTAACATATTACCGGTTCCCAGCGGATACCAAGGATCAAAAATATCATCATGGCCAAAGCAAATATTCATTCCTGCTTCTTGTATTTCTTTTACCCGCGTTAAGCCACGGCGTTTTGGATACGTATCGAAACGGCCTTGGAGATGAATATTGACAAGCGGATTAGATACAAAGTTGATCTGAGACATCTTCAGCAGACGGAAGAGTTTTGATGTATACGCATCGTTATATGATCCCATCGCCGTCGTGTGACTTGCCGTTGTACGTTCTCCCCAACCGCGCTCATAAGCCTCTTTTGCGACCACTTCTACAAATCGGGATTGTTCATCATCGATTTCATCACAATGAATGTCTACTAATTTATCATATTTCTCCGCAAGATCAAACGCCACGCGCATCGAATCGACACCGTATTCTCTCGTAAATTCAAAATGCGGGATGCCGCCAACCACGTCTGCTCCCAATTGCAAAGCTTCTTCCAAAAGCTCTTTTCCATTTGGATAGGAGTGAATCCCCTCTTGCGGAAAAGCAACCAGCTGGATATCTATATAAGGAGCCATTTCCTGCTTCACTTCCAACATGGCTTTTAAAGCAGTAAGCTCTGGATCTGTCACGTCCACATGTGTACGAACATACTGAATTCCCTGGGCAATTTGCCATTTCAATGCCGTTTTTGATCGCTTTTTCACATCTTCTATCGTTAGTGATTCTTTGCGTTCAGACCAGCGCTGAATGCCCTCAAATAATGTTCCGCTCTGATTCCAAGCAGGCTCCCCCGCTGTTAACGTCGTATCTAAATGGATATGCGGTTCAATAAAAGGCGGAAGAACCAGTGAACCATTTACATCGACAATCTCTTTATCCTCAGACTGCGGTAATTCCTCTGTTATCTCGCTAAATTTACCATCCTCTATAACAATATGCCAAATTCCTTCTTTGCCTCTCAGCTTTGCATTTTTAATAATCATTGACTACCTAACCCTTTCTTCTAATGGTGCGATGACTGTTTCTTCTTGCGGCAACAACTTCATTCCAATCACATAAATAACAGATGTTCCTATTAATGCATTTATCGGCGGGATACCTGGCACAAAGTTAGCAATCGCCACGCCTCCTGCCCAGGCCACAATTGCCACCCAATTGACAGATTGAAACGTCATGGTTTCAAAAGGCGCATATTTTCTGCGGCGGACCAGAAAATAATCTGCTAATATAATCGCGCCGATGGATGGTAATGCCGATCCCAGCACATTTAAGAATCCGACAAAATTATTGTATAGCCACATTGCTGCAATTGTCCCGATAATTCCATTGAACACAACGATTTTCTTTTTAGGCAACTTCGTAATATTAGCAAATCCTAACCCCGAAGCATATAAAGCACTATCATTGGTTGTCCAAATGTTTAAACCTAACACTATAATAGCAGGAATCATCAATCCCTGTAAAAACATCACATCTGAAATATCCGCGATACCAAAAGCCATCGCGCCGATTGCGCCGAATAAAAACATTAATGAATTCCCCAGGAAAAAAGCAATAATATTTGCCGCCACGGCTGATTTTGCTGACTTAGCAAAGCGCGCAAAATCCGGAGTAAGCGTTCCTGCACTGATAAAGGAACCTACGCAAATGGTTAAGGCCAACCCTATACTGATTGCCTGCGCCGGCTCATAAGCAAATAACCCCTGCATTCCTCCAATTTCATGCGCTGAATCAACCATGGAATAACTACCAAAGATAGCAATCGCCGGTACAGCCACAAATCCTAATATAGTTAAAGTTTTCATTCCAAAAATCGCCGAAACTGTCATTAATAGCCCCAGAATACCGATAAGCAGATACACATTCCACCCTGTCGCTGTAGCAACTGGAATAGCAAACATCGCTAGTCCCACACCAAACCAGCACACTTGTGTAGAAGCGAGTAAAAAGGATGTTAAATAAGAACCCTTCTCCCCAAATGCGTAACGTGCTAATAAATGGGTCGACAACCCTGTCTTGGAAGCTATATAAGCAAGTGACCCCGTGTAAAGGCCAAGAATCAGGTTACCAGCCAGTACCACCCAGATGAAATGGGAAAACGTCAACCCCGTTCCTAATGTTCCTCCCGACATCATACTTGCTGAGAAGAAACTGAGTGAAAGCATTACCGCTAAAATCTTCCAAAACCCATTCCGATGCGTCTGAGGTACTGCTTCTAATGAAAACTCTTTATCTGTTTGTGACATACCAATTCCTCCAATATGTTAAATATAAGAAACTGGTACCGAAAGACTTCGGCAAAAGTCAGGTAGAACCAAGAAAAAAAGCTCCTTGTCCTATTCCTGACAAGAAGCTTTTGTTTATAATGCACACTTGAATACACTTTTCCCAAGTGATAATCATTATGTTCGCGCTGTCCTTGTCAGCCTCTCTGGACTGATTTAAAGGTACCAGTATTTAATTAATATATATTATGACATAAAATTGCTGCGTTGTCATGTTGGAAATATTGGAAGCTAGAAAGAAATTGAAAGATATTCGTTTCTCTATTAAATTACTAACCTACTCTCCTTCTTTCGAATATGCTAAAATAATTAATAAACCAACAATTACGCAAAACTTGATTGGAGTATGACGATGGAGAAAAATTTCGTTTCTGCAAAAGATGTAGCTAAATTAGCAAATGTATCACAATCCACTGTTTCAAGAGTATTCACTCCGGGAGCCAGTGTTTCTGAAAAAGTAAGAAGAAAAGTATTAGAAGTGGCAGAGGAATTAAACTATCAGCCAAATGCACTTGCCAGAGGATTAATTAACAAAAAAACCAATATCGTCGGTCTGGCAATGAAGGACATTCAAAATCCATTTTATCATGAAGTACTTGGTATGTTTTCGATGAAGTTAAGAGAACAGGGATATAATGTATTATTTGTCTATACGAAAAACGAGGAAATCCAACAAGAAGAGATCAACCATTTTCTCGAATACAATGTAGAAGGAATCATTATTACGGATGCCCTCCTTTCCTCCAAAGTGGTATCGAAAATTCATGATAATAATATCCCAATAACCTTATTTAACCGTTACCATAAAGACATTCCGTGCAACTCTGTTTCCAGTGATAATGTCCGTGCTTCCATAGAAATTGCAGCTTATTTCTATGAACAGGGATATCGAGATATTGTCTACATTACAGGTAAAAAAAATACATCGACAAATAAAGATAGGCAAAAAGGATTTACAGAATACTTGAAGGAGAAAAATATAGAAGCGACCATTTTAGAAGGAGACTATACGTATGAAAAGTCATATTACCTTACCAAAGCAATGATTGAAAATGGACACGTTCCTGAAGCTGTGTTTGGCGCAAATGATATTACTGCGATTGGATCATTAGATGCATTACGCGAAAAAAATATATCTGTACCGGATAAAACAGCTGTTGTAGGTTTTGATAATATAAAAATGGCTTCCTGGCCTTCTTACATGTTATCAACTTGGGAACAGCCAATTGAAAAAATGGTGGATGAAGCTATTTATCTACTCTTACACGATCATAAAGTGGATTCACCAAAGGCTGTGAAATTAAAAGGGCAATTTATTCATCGGAATACAACGAAGAAATGAGAAATTTGAATTTCTCCTTGACATTTGTAACCGTTTTCGTTTATCATCTTTTTTAAAGCTATTAAACATAGCTTTTTTATATCAATATTTTGCATACGCATTCAATATGATGCATTTTGCATACGTATGCAATTCATAAGGAGTGGAATAATATGTCAACATACTTAAAAGAAGGAAAGACCCCTTCCGATATTCAAGAAGCAGATACAAAGGTTGCTGATATTGTTCGTTCAACGATTCAAGATATCGAGGACAATGGTGATAAGGCAATTCGTAACCTTTCTGAGAAATTCGATAATTGGAGCCCGGAAAGTTTCCAATTAAGCCAAAAAGAGATTGAGGAAATTTGCGATTCTATACCGGAACAAACGGCGAAAGATATTGCATTTGCTCAGAATAATATACGTCAGTTTGCTGAACACCAAAAGAATTCCCTCAAAGATTTAGAAGTGGAAACAATGCCCGGCGTTATTCTCGGTCATAAAAACATCCCTGTAAATAGTGTAGGCTGCTATATTCCAGGAGGCCGTTATCCGATGGTTGCTTCTGCTCATATGAGTGTGTTAACTGCTAAAGTAGCAGGGGTCCAACGCGTCATCGCTTGCACACCACCAATAAATGGCGAAATTCCGGCAACAACCGTATACGCGATGCATATGGCTGGAGCCGATGAGATTTATATTCTTGGCGGCATCCAAGCAATGGCTGGGATGGCAATCGGAACAGAAAGCATTCAATCTGTCGATATGATTGTCGGACCAGGAAACGCTTTTGTAGCAGAGTCCAAACGTCAATTATACGGACGTGTCGGAATTGATTTGTTTGCCGGACCAACAGAAACACTTGTGGTTGCGGATGAAACAAGTGACCCAGAAATGATTGCCACAGATCTTTTAGGTCAGGGAGAACACGGACCAACATCACCTGGAGCACTCATTACAACTTCCAAAGCGATTGCAGAGAAAACTGTAAAAGAAATTGAGCGTCAACTGACAACCTTGCCTACCGCTGATGTTGCACGTGTTTCCTGGGAGGATTATGGACAAATTATTCTGGCTGAAGACGAACAGGAAGCATTGGCAGAAGCTGATCGCTTAGCTTTCGAACATGTGGAAATCTTAACGAAGAATCCTGATTTCTTCCTGGAAAACATGACGAACTACGGCTGTTTATTCCTTGGACCAGAAACAAATGTTGCTTATGGCGATAAAGTGATTGGAACAAATCATACACTGCCAACAAAAGGAGCCGCAAAATATACTGGCGGACTTTGGGTTGGTAAATTCCTGAAAACAGTAACTTACCAAAAAGTGACTTCTGAAGAGCAGAGCGCTTATCTTGGAGAATACGCTGCACGTCTTTGCCAACTAGAAAATTTTGCAGGACACGCGGAACAAGCATTATTACGCGTTCGTAAATATGGTGAAAAATCATAATGTATTTCTAACTGAATAGGGGGCGGGGGACAATATGATTAGTATGATGGGGTTAGTTGGAGGGTTGATATTATTAACCGTTTTAGTAATGAAGGGGATGAATTTGCTCATTGTTGCTCCAATTTCAGCTCTTTTTGTTGCAATATTAAATGGGTTGCCTTTATTTCCTCAACTTGCTGGTGAAGGACAAGTAGATTTTGTAACAGGGTATATGGACGGTTTCGCTGGATTTATTACTTCCTGGTACCTCATGTTCCTGGCAGGAGCCATTTTCGGAAAAGTAATGGAAGACAGCGGTGCCGCTGAGAGTGTTTCCAACTGGATTGTATCAAAAATAGGCATGAAATATGCGGTTCTTGCAATTGTTCTTGCCTGTGCGGTATTAACCTACGGAGGAGTTAGCTTATTTGTCGTTGCTTTTGCAGTCTATCCAATGGCTGTCAGTTTATTCAAAGAAGCGAATCTGCCCAGAAGATTTATTCCGGCTGCTCTGGCTTTCGGGTCTACTACATTTACAATGACATCTGCCGGATCTCCGGAAATTCAAAACTGGATTCCGATCCCGTTTTTAGGGACCACCCCCTATGCGGGTTGGCAAGTTAGTTTGATAGTCGCTGTTTTCATGTTGATTTTCGGCTATTGGTGGCTGATGAAAATGATTCGAAAAGCTGTTAAAAAAGGAGAAAGCTTCGAGGAAAGAGAAACGGATAACCAGGAAAAAAGAACAAGCTTACCAAATCCATTTTTAAGTCTTGTTCCTTTATTAGCAGTTCTTATCGTATCATTTATTTTCCATGATTCATTAGAACAATCAGCTCTTATCCTGGCTTTACTTAGTGGTATTATCGCTACCTGGTTACTTAATCGAAAATACTTTAAAGATTTTTGGTCAGCAGTAGGTGATGGTACAACTGGAGCATTAGTTGCTATCGGAAATACTTCTGCAGTTGTTGGTTTTGGTGGAGTTGCACAAGCCACTCCAGCTTTTGAATCAGCAGTTAATTTTATGACAGACCTTCCAGGCAATCCATTAATCGGAGGATCTATAGCTGTAATGGTTATTGCCGGCTTGACAGGCTCTTCTTCTGGTGGACAAACGATTGCATTACCTATTTTAGGACCACACTATTTAGATATGGGGGTTGACGCAGAAGCTCTCCACAGATCTGTGGCACTTTCATCAGGAACGCTTGATTCTTTGCCTCATGGTGGATATGCAGTAACAACGATACGTTCCATAGCTAGAGAGACACATAAAAGTGCCTATCCTGCATTTGGCGCAATGACTGTAGTTGTTCCGTTGGTTGGTGTCATTGTGGCTATTATTCTATTTTCACTAGGTTTGGGAAGTTGATCTGCACAAGAATTTATTTTTAAAATATATTTTTATGGAAGGTTATGTGTAGAAACATTATTCTGCATATAACCTTCTATCATTTACCTGTTGCAAATATTACGAACACGATTGAGAAGGACAAGGAGTGATATAATGGAGCGCTTATCTATTATTGGTTGTGGTACAATGGGCCATTCTATCGCCCTGGCAGCTGCTTGGGCAGGAATAGATGTCAAAGTCTCAGGGGCGACAGAAGAAGATATCTCAAAAGCGGATAAAGAATTGATTGAAAAGTTAAATATAATGTTTGACAACGAACTCATTAGCAAAGCAGAAATACAGCAGATAAGTGCGAGAATTACATTGCTCCCATCTTTGGAAGAAACGGCAAAAGAAGCTACGTATATTATCGAAGCAATCCCTGAAAAAATCGAAATGAAACAATCATTATATAAACAATTAGAACAACTAACAGATGAAAATGTCATTATAGCAAGTAATACTTCTGGTTTCATGCCTACTGCATTAGCCAAAGAAACCTCCCATCCGAAACGTTTTATCGTGACACACTTTTGGAACCCGGCACACTTGATTCCTCTTGTTGAAATTGTAAAAGGGGAAAAAACCAATGAAGAAACTGCAGACAGGACGATGCGTCTCATGAAAGTAATGGGGAAAAAAGCCATCTTATTAGAAAAAGAAGTTCCCGGTTTCATTGGAAATCGGTTACAATACGCTTTATTTCGAGAAGCCCAGGCTTTACTGGATGAAAAAATTGTCACAAAAGAAGATATTGATGCAGCGATCACTTACAGCATTGGCCGCAGATTGCCAATTACTGGCCCTCTCATGACGGCTGATTTAGGAGGACTGGATGTTTTCTCTTCTATATCGGATTATTTGTTTAAAGATTTAAGTACTGCCAACCAATCAGGGGCAACATTAACGAATTTAGTAGCAGAAGAAAAACTTGGTTATAAGAATGGAGAAGGCTTTTATCTCTGGGACCAAGAAATTTCTGAACAAATAAATGCCGAACGAGAAAAAACACTCATTCACTTTTTAAAACGTGATCAAGAAAATGGCTTATTCAAAGGAGAATAATATGAACTTTTCAGAATTCAAAAATAAGACCGTCATCGTTACTGGCGGAAGTAAAGGAATTGGAAAAGATATCGCCTTATCTTTTGCGAAATCAGGAGCAAATGTCATTGTTACCGGCCGAAATAAAGAACATTTAAATCATTTTCTTCCTGAATTGGAAGCTTTTAATGGTAATCATAAGACAATAGCAGCAGATGTCAATCATATTCAGAAGATGCGAGAAATAATTGATGAAATTGCAATGGAATATGGAACGATAGATATATTGGTAAATAACGCCGGTGCTAATATTGCAAAACCTGCATTGGAAGTTAGTGAGGAAGATTGGGATACAGTGCTTGACACGAATTTAAAATCCGTTTTTTTCTTATGTCAGGCTGTCGGAAAACATATGATGGAACAAAATAAAAAGGGGCGTATTATTAATATCGCCTCCCAAATGTCTTTTGTTGGTTACTTCAAAAGAGCTGCTTATTGCTCCAGTAAAGGCGGAGTAGTTCAATTAACAAAAGCATTAGCCGTAGAATGGGCTGAAAATGGAATTAATGTAAATGCTGTTGCTCCGACTTTTGTAAAAACAGATTTGACGAAAGAAATGTTTGCAGATGAAGCATTTAAAAAAGATGTGGAAAATCGCATTCTATTAGATAACATGCCAAAACCTGGCGATATCAGCGGTGCAGTGCTATACTTAGCATCTCATTTAGCCAACTTTGTAACTGGTGAAACAATTAAAGTAGATGGTGGATGGACCGCTATATAGAATGAATTGACATGTAATTAAATTAAACGAAAACAACACCGTTACTTACAATTGTATGAAAACAACACCAGATGTAGGGAGAAATTTATCCCCATTCATTTTTTTATTAATACCCTCACAAAATACAGGAACGGGATGTGTAAGATAATATTATCTATTTTCCTTACCCTCCTTTCCTGTAATCATCTTAATAAAATATGTTGTATTCTTTTTATAATGTCTTTATCCACCCTTTCTTCAAATGATTGCCCTTTTCTAACTCCACTACCAAAATGATATTCATTAGCTTGAATCGCACCATGTAGATCTTGTATATTATTGACATTCAACCCACTGCCCGGTAAAATACTCGGACCTTGCCATGTATGCTGTAACTGAACCAACCTGTGCAAAGAATCTGCTCCTTCCACACAACCATTCGTACCTCCGGAAGTTAAGATTCTTTTTATATTCTTCTGATAAGCAACTAACGTCTGATAAGCCTCTGTCAGATCTCGGACCTCATCAAATGCACGATGAAACGTCACATCTAATTTCGGAAATTCCCCAAATAAATCATCGAGAAAAACTGTATCGATGGTTTTCTTTTCTGTTAAAGCCCCGACTACAATCCGATGATGACCTCGTTCACACAACAAGTAAATATCTTTTTTCATAATTTCTTTATCCTCTAAAGTGTATATAAATCCAGCATCATGTGGCCTAATCATGATTTGCACGGGCAGCCTCACACTGTCAAGTACCTGTTGAATCGTTTCATAAGCGGGAGTCAAACCACCCAGCTGGATAGCTGAAACCAATTCTAATCTGGACACACCCAGGTTTTCAGCATCCTTCGCGTCTATTGCATTTTGGACAATACATTCAATCATTTCTAAACTCCTTCCAATGAACAATGCCTTCATGTTCAGCCTCTAACCACGAAACTTCTGCTCCCTTTCTATCACTACCGTATAATGATGTTCTTCATGAATCCGCAAAAGCTTCACTACCTGTACAACATTCGGATATGCCGGCACAGGGTCAGGATATTTTATCCAGTAACACTGTTCTTTTGTAAGATATGCAACACAATTTTTTAGTTTTTCCGTTTCTGCTTCCAACAGTTCCCGCAATTCTATAAGCGTATATTCCCGCTTCATCTTCGGCTTCAAAATAAAGGGCGCTTTCATTGTTTTTTTGCGGTATATATTAGACATCTCTCCATTATATCGCTTCACTTTAGGGCGGCGAAGTTTCATATAAATGCGGGCTACCGGTAAATAATAAGCAGATGTCAGCCGCGTAAGCTTCAGCAATAAATAACAATGATAAATCGATTCTGCAACACTCCACTTATCCGGCACAACCCGTTTATGAATCGATGACTTGAAAATATCTGTATGAAAATAGGTGTCTCGCATTGTATGGAGTTCTTCAAATAGAAGAGAAAGATCGTTCTGCATGATAATCACCTGACTGTTATTATATTTTATACCGAAAAAAACTATTTCTCTAACAATTTTATCATAATCTCTCTTCTCTCCCTCCCAAAATTTCCTCCTCTTCTGTCATGAACGTCACAGCACCCATAACTTCTCCTCGCAGCGCCTATCTACCCTTCCATATAAAAAAGCCAGTCCTTACTGCCATAACAGCAAAAATCAGCTTTCCCACATCGAATCATCTATTTTTTCTATCATACCTGATATACATTTAATATCGCCTTCGTTAAAATATCCACTCCCGTACATAGTGCATCTTTATCAAAGGTCATATTAGGATGATGTAATCCAGGGCCTAAATCACAGCCTAATCCCAGCATTGTTGCTTTTAATTCCGGCTTCTTCACCGTGTAAAAATGAAAGTCATCTCCACCGGGTGTCAGAAGCGATTCTACCACATTCCCCGCGCCCAATACATCTTGCACCGCTGTACGCATAAAGTTTGTCGCTTCCTCATTCGTTTCAGCGGCTGGTACGCCGTGGTAATCAGTCACATCAATATCGACATCATACAGATTTCGGACAGACTCCAAAATAGCATCCACTTTCTTTACCAGGACTTCCATCACTTCATTTGACTGGGCACGTAAATCCAAACTGAAGGATGCATTGCCCGGGATAATATTGGAACTTTTTGCCCCCGCCTGGAACTTCGTCATTTTTGCTGAATGCGGAACTCTTGGGTCCATATGCATTTGGCCCAGCATATTCACGATCTGCATCCCAATTTCAATTGCATTGTCATTTAAATGCGGACGTGCACCGTGTGCATCTTCTCCTTTAATGACTGCTTCATATGTTTTGGTCGCACCGTGCACAATCACAGGAGCCGCTTTCCCTGCAGCTACTTCCTGTTTTGGTCTGAGATGGATTCCGAACAGGTAGTCAACGTCTTCCACAACACCTTCTTCCACCATTTTCAGTGCACCACCGCCTTCTTCCTCTGCCGGCTGATAAATAAACTTGATCGCTACGTTATCTTGCATGTCCGGTATTTGCTGTAATGACCACAGCACACCTAATACCATCGACATATGAGCATCATGCCCACAGGAATGGTTTGGTTGAAATGTGCCATTCACTTCCTGCCATAACGCATCCATATCTGCACGAATACCAATTACCGGTAATCCTTTATCAAAATTTCCAAATTTTCCAACCACACCCGTGTGTTCAGAAAAAGTTATGGTTTCACAGCCCGCTTCTTCTAACCTCGCTTTGATATATGTTGTCGTCTCTATTTCTTCCCAACTGATTTCTGCATGTGTATGTAGATGTTGAAACGTTTCTAACATACTTGTTTGTATGCTTTTTTCCATTTGTTCTCCCCGACCTTTTTCAAAATAAATACCATGTTTTTGATAAAAAACATTCAAAATACCCTAGCAATCTATTTTACTTATTTATTATAATAGTATGTATGGTTTTAAAAATGTCCTTTATTTTCAAGTATTCTTATTATTAACATTGCTTTGAAGTATAAACTCTAATATAATCAATTTCAAGTTTAAGATTTTAAAAGGAGGCATCTTATGTCGCAACAAGAAAAACAAAAAAAGAAAAAGACATTCCAACTTCCTGATGCATATGTTATCTTATTTGCCATTTTGTTACTCGCAGCAATTCTTACATATATCATCCCGGCCGGGAGTTACGAGCGGGAAACAATAGAAGATGGCACGGAAGTCATTGTTCCGGACAGCTATAGTCAAATAGACCAGCAGCCCGTTAATTTTATTGATATGTTCAGTTCCATTCAAGAAGGGTTAATCGGCGGTGCCGGTCTGATTTTTCTTGTATTGACCATCGGCGGAACATTCGCCGCTATTGAAAAAACAGGTGCCATCGATAACTTAATCATGAAAACAATTAAACGAACGCAAAATCGGGAATGGCTTTTAATTTTAATGGTCGCCATTCTCTTTTCTATTTTCGGAGGTCTGGGAATTATCGCAAACTCATCAATTGCTTTTATACCAGTCGGGATTATCTTGGCGAGAGCGATGAAAATGGACGCGATTGTTGGTGTTTCCATTATTTATTTAGGTGCTTATTCTGGCTTTGCAGTCGGATTTTTAGACCCGCAATCAACTGGATTTGCGCAGCAGATTGCCCAGCTCCCTCTATTTTCAGGGCTTTCTTTGCGTCTCGTGCTATATGTCATCGTTGTAGGAGCTACAATCGCCTACATCATTTGGTATGCCAACCGCGTTAAAAAGGACCCGCAGAAAAGTATTTTGCGTGATAATCCATTTCCAAAGTCAGATGATAGATCCATGGATAAGGTGGAAGGCAAATTAACATCGACACATTTAACCATTTTATTCGTGCTTGTAGCTGGCATTGGCTTTTACGTATATGGTGTTTTCCAATTAGGTTGGGACATCAACGAAATGGCTGGTATTTTCGTTGCTTTAGCCGTACTTACGGCCCTTATTTCAAAAATGGGAGCCAACGAAATGGTAGCCGAATTTGTAGACGGGGCAAAAAAAGTATTATACGGCGCGCTCATTATCGGAATGGCCCGTTCGATTGTCGTTATCTTAGAAGATGGAAAAGTACTTGATACCGTCGTGCATGGGATGTCTATCGCTTTAGAGCCTTTTTCCAGCGTTATGGGAGCCATCGCTATGTTTATCGGTAATGGTATTTTCAACCTCATTGTGAGTTCCGGAAGCGGACAAGCTGCGATTGTGATGCCAATTATGACACCACTTGCCGATTTAATGGATATCCCCCGCCAAGTTGCTGTACAAGCTTATACACTTGGGGATGGATTCACAAACATCATCACACCTTTATCCGGTGTGTTAATGGCTAACTTGGCCATCGCCGGTATTCCTTGGACAAAATGGTTAAAATTCGCATTGCCGCTTGTAGGAATCTGGTACGTTATCGGCATTATCTTTATTATGATTACGGTTCTGATTAATTGGGGGCCGATGTGATGGCTAAATAAACAATACTGATACATTCAAATATAATCATCCCTGTCTATGTTTTTAGGCAGGAATGATTTTTTCTATGTGAATCACCGCCATTCATACTTTCTTATTAGAAGCACTATGTTCCGGTACATCACATTTCAATCCGACATCCCTCCAATTTTCCAGCTCTTTCTTTCTCTCTCATCCCCTATAAATTTCTTCAAACAGAAATTTCTTCGTACGTGTAATCCTTTCCAAAACGGGTATGTATATCGTATAGGCACAAATTTAGAGTTACATATGCAGATAGATACTTTTATATGAAAGGAGATATCAAAAAATGGAATTTTCTGCACTAGCTTATATTTTGCTTGCATTAAGTATCTTGGTAATAGCCATTATTGTTATCCCGCTCGTATTATTCGGCTACATATATTGGAAAGACAGACGACAGTCACAGCACGCTATTTTACGCAATTACCCGTTGCTTGGTAAGATTCGATACGTTCTGGAAAAATCCGGTCCGGAGCTCAGACAATATTTATTTGATGCAGATACTTCCGGTAAACCATTCTCCCGCGATGATTACCGTGATGTGGTTATCCCTGCCAAATACCAGAAAAATATGATTGGCTTCGGTTCCCGCCGCGATTTTGAGAAAGCAGACTTTTATGTCAAAAATGCCATGTTTCCCAAACAGCAGGAAGAACTGGAAGCAGATAATACAAACATCATAGATTCCAAAGTCTATGAAGTGAAAGAAGATAATCTGCTGAGCCGGAGAGAAAAATTACATGATCAACACATTCAGCCATGGCTTCTAAGTGATGAACACGCCGTCGTTATTGGTCCTTCCTGCAGAGAACCTTTCCGGGTGAAAGGATTGGTTGGGATGTCAGGGATGAGCTATGGCGCGTTGGGAGAGAATGCGATTACTGCTCTATCCAAGGGAATCGGCATGGCCGGCGGTTCCTGGATGAATACAGGGGAAGGAGGACTGTCCAGCTATCATTTAGCCGGAAATACAGACATCGTTGCCCAAATCGGCCCCGGTCTTTTTGGCGTCCGTACAGAATCAGGTGCTTTTAACTGGGATTTGTTAAAAGAAAAAAGTGAGATTCCACAGGTCAAAGCCTTTGAGCTAAAACTGGCACAAGGGGCAAAAACACGCGGCGGGCATGTGGATGCAGAAAAAGTAACAGAAAAGATTGCCGCTATCCGAAATATCGCACCATATCAGGAGGTAGACAGCCCGAATCGTTTTAATGAATTTGACGACGTTCCATCGATGTTCTCTTTTATCGAGCAGATTCGAAATCATACCGGTCTTCCAGTCGGCATTAAATTGGTTATTGGCAGTCCGCATGATTTAGAAGAGATTGCCAGTTATATGAAGGAAACCGGTTCTGGACCAGATTTTATTACGGTAGATGGATCAGAAGGCGGAACAGGAGCAACCTTTCAAGAGCTCGCAGATAGCGTCGGGCTCCCGATAAAATCAGCGATCATTATTGCGAATCAGACGTTAAACAAATATGGCGTCCGCAACCGCGTTAAACTGATTGCCTCAGGAAAACTTTTTACGGCCGATCGAATTGCCGTTATCCTCGGAATGGGAGCAGACCTTGTCCAGGTTGCCCGCGCATTTATGATTACTGTCGGTTGCATTATGGCACAAATTTGCCACACCAATCGTTGTCCTGTTGGTGTAGCAACAACTGATCCGAAGCTGCAGAAAGCTCTGGTCGTGGATGAGAAGGCTTATCGAGCTTTGAATTATCTCGTTACGCTTCGAGAAAGCCTGTTCCGTATTTCCGCAGCGGCAGGTGTTACTACGCCAACGGATATTTGTGCATCACATATTCAGTATAAGGATGCGAATCAGCGTGTTTGTTCGCTGGAGGAATTGGTTGAGAAAGAGGTTGTGAAGAACGATTACAACTGGTATGAAAGTAAATAAAAGGTTTGCTCTATCGCAGTACCTGTATTAAAAATCAATAGAGGCAAGCGCACAACCATATGCCTAGCAAATTTTCCTTCATGGAAATAATCCTTCCTCTATTTCGGTTAAAGTGAAATATGCGTGGTTCTATGATAGAATAAATCTGAGTCATCGTGAATCTCTCCGTATTGTTTTGTGTTTTAGTCGACTTTAACTATACGTTATTTCACGATGGCTTTCTATTTTTCAGCAATTGTATTTCCTTTTACAATGAAGCTTTTAAGAATGTATTAAAGTAGGTGTGGAAATGATAAAAACTTTGTTAATAGCACCATATAATGGAATGGCACAAGCCATGAAACAATTAGATATTCCGGAAGACTTTGAACTGGATACAAAGGTAGCAAACTTGGAAGAATCTATTTACCTTGCTAAAGAAGCAGAGAATCAAGGATACGATTTAATTATCAGTCGCGGAGGAACAGCGAGTTTAATAGAGAAAAATGTTTCAATTCCTGTCGTACATATTGATATTACGGGGTATGATATGTTGCGTGTTTTTACATTAATACAAGGTGCGCAACATACTGTCGCTTTTATCGGATTTGAAAATATATGTCGTGGTGCCAGAACACTAAACGATATCTTGGACTATGATGTTAAAATGTTCACCATCCATAAAAGGGACGAGGTCCGGTTATTATTAAATAACTTAAAAAAGGAAAATTATGAGATTGTTATTGGAGATGTGGTAACAGTTGAAGAAGCTCAAAAAATCGGGTTACGGGGATTTTTAATTACATCTGGCAAGGAAGCCATTTTTGATGCATTTGATGAGGCAAGAAGAATGTATTATATGTTTCAGAAAGTTTCATATAAAACAAATCAATATCTGCAGATTCTGAAGTCTATTCCGGCGGATATAGTCATTATTAACCAGCAGCATAACGTTCTTTTTACGAATCTTTCCTCGGAGAAAGAAAGAATAATTAATCATATGCTCCGTAATAAGAAATTGGATAAAAATATAAGCCAGGCTCTACTGCAAAATCAAAAACAATGGGTAAGTGTGAATTGGGAAGATGGCGATTTGGAGTTGCAAATATTTCCTATTACAGAAGGGAATAACAAACTGGCAGGAATCCACTTTTGCTCATATAAAAGACAAGATGAATCTGCAGCGCTTTGCATGATAACAAATATGACCCATCAGCCTATTATCGGAAACAGTCACTATTCCAAGAATATAAAAAGAAAAATACATGCATATTCAAAGACAAATGATAACTTGTTTATTTCAGGTGAATTTGGTACCGGTAAAATGGCTATTGCGCAATCCATTCACTTTCAAAAATTTGAAAACAAGCACCCTTTATTTGTTCTGAACTGTGAAATGATGGATTCTAACGATCTAGGAATCTTAAAAGATAGATGGCATTCTATTCAAAAAGGAACCATTGTTTTCGAACATACTGATCGTTTATCTTCCACAAATCAAAAACTTCTGATTGAGTTGTTTCATCAGACTCCGGATTCCATACAACTCATTTTCTTGTCGAAGCGTAATGCACCATCATTATTAGAGGAGAAACATATCCTCGTCTCATTAATTGAGGATATGGACCCTGTCTTTTTTCATACACAACCATTGCGTAATCGAAAAGAAGATGTGGGAGCGTTTATTTCTTATTATTTATCCAAATTCCATACCGAATTTGGCAATGAAACACTGGGAATACGTCCGGATGCTCTTGAAATACTTACACATTTAGAATGGCCAGGAAATTTGGTTGAATTGAAAAAGACCGTCCGGGAATTGAGCCTGCGTGCAGTTGGATATTATATAGAAGCTGAAGATGTGCATGAAGTGTTAAATGATGAAGCAACCAAAAATGAAGCCAAGTCACATGAAAAAAAAGGCTTTTATATTCCACCAGGTTTGACTCTGGAGGAAATGGAACAACGGATTATCCAAAAGGTACTGGAAGAAGAACAAGAAAATCAGACACGTACCGCTAAAAGGCTGGGAATGAATCGCACAACATTATGGAGAAAACTGAATGATAAATAAGGATACGATTTTAACAGGGGACCGTATAGCTTTCCAATTTGTTTATAACCAAGCAAATCGGAAAGCTATATGGTCCTTTTTAATTAAAAACTGTTTAATAATGCAACATAATTACATAAAATATCATTTAATTAAAATTTATATTATAAAACTGTTGCTTTTTTATGCAATAAATATTATTATTAATGGTGCAAACGCTTCATTAAATTTTTATTGTTGCATTTAAAAACATATATATACAGAGGGGGAGAAAGAATGAAGATAAAAGCAACAGTTGAAAAGATTCCTGGGGGCATGATGGTTGTACCGTTGCTGATTGCTGCAACTTTAAATACATTTGCACCGGATTTATTAAGAATTGGCAACTTTACACAGGCATTGTTTGTAGACGGTTCCAGTACGTTGATTGCGCTATTCTTGCTATTTACCGGGGCACAAATTAATGTTAAAAATGTCGGAGTAAGCCTGGGTAAAGGGGCAACTTTATTAGCCACAAAATGGGTAGTAGGTGCTATTGTCGGATTACTGGCATTCTGGATGATGGGAGATAATGGACTGTGGCTTGGTTTAGCCCCAATTGCGATTATTGCTGCGATGACGAATAGTAATGGCGGGCTCTATGTTGCACTGGTAGGGCAGTACGGAGATAAAACAGATCGTGCAGCTTATTCTTTATTAGCTTTAAACGATGGTCCATTTTTAACAATGGTAGCGTTGTCGATATTTGGTGTCATGGGCTTTGTTGAAGGAATGTTCTCGGTTGTTTCCTTCTTATCTGTCTTGCTGCCGATTCTAGTTGGTATGATTTTAGGAAACTTGGATGAAGAGTTGAGAGAATTCTTTCAATCAGGAAGTTCCGTGCTTATTCCATTCTTTGCATTTGCTTTAGGAATGGGAATCGACTTTTCCAGCATCATTGAAGGTGGACTAGGCGGCGTAATTTTAGGTTTATTAACTGTATTTGTATCTGGTACAGCAGGTTACTTTATCTTTAAGGCAATGAAGTGGAACCCAATTGCCGGAGCAGCGGAAGGTTCTACTGCTGGAAATGCAGTAGCTACTCCGACAGCAATTGCTTCTGCAAGTCCAGCTTTTGCAGCCAATGTTGAATTAGCAACTGTTCAAGTTGCTGCCGCAGTTGTTACAACAGCCATTCTGCTGCCATTTTACGTAGGTTTTCTGGTGAAACGGCTAGAGAAAAAGGGCATTAAGGTCCCTGACCATTATATAAAAGCAAATCAAAAATGAATCAGATCGTAAAGTAGGTGTTATAATTGGTGAAACAAATCGCTATAATTGCAGATGATTTAACTGGAGCAAATGATAGCGGCATTCAATTAACAGAAAAAGGAATTAATACTTCTGTTCTATTTGAAATTCCAGAACAAACAAATCTTCTTAGTGAAGGTATCGTGATAGATACAAATTCAAGGGCTTTATCAAATGAACAAGCGGTCTCCGCTACAAGAAAATCAACGAATTTTATCAAAAGACTTCATTATAATCATGTATATAAAAAAATGGACTCTACCCTAAGAGGCCATATTGGGCAAGAACTAAAAGCAATGGGCAATATACTGGATCCGGACTTTCTCGTTATCGCCCCTGCTTTTCCCGGCATGGGGCGAACAACAAAACAAGGTTATCACTATGTTCATGGCCAGTTAATTGCAGAAACAGAAATTGCAAAAGATCCAACGCATCCTGTAACGGATTCCTATCTGCCAGCTTTAATCGAGCAGCAAACAGGAGAAAAAGTCGGACTGCTCACACAAGAAGATTTGCAATGTCATGATGATTCTTTCCAGAATAAACTTGCCGCGTGGAAAGCAGAAGAAATTAGAATGGTTTGTTGTGATGCAGAAACAGAGCAAGATTTAAAAACACTTGCGCAAAAGTTTTCAAAAGTAACGAATCAGATTATCTGGGCAGGTTCTGCAGGATTAGCAGAAGTTCTTCCACAAGTTTTGGAGATTGAAAAGAAAAAACAGCCTACCTCCTATAGTGGTTCCAGCGCAGCCATGACCGTGTGCGGCAGTTTATCCGAAAAAACGCAGACACAAATTCATTATACGCTCCAACAAAAAGATGTAGAAGGTGTCGAGTTAAATCCATTGCAAATGTTCGAGGATCAATGGGAAATAAAAAAAAGCGAGTATATACAGACATGTATAGAAATCGTTAATCGTCAAAAAGATGTTGTACTCTATGTTCCATCAAACGAAAATGTTCGTAGAGAGGTAAAGGAATTGGCGACGGAAAAAGGATTCTCCAATAATGAAATAGGAGAAACCATCTCTGATAGAATGGCAGAATTAGTCGTAGACGTGAAAGACCAACTTCCAAGACTAGATCGTTTTGTCTTAACTGGCGGGGACACAGCAAAGTCCATCACACAAAGGATGGGAGCAATTGGAATGCATCTTATCAAGCAGCTCGAACCCGGAATTCCATTAGTATCCCTGATTGGCAAAGACAAAAGTCTGGTAGTGACAAAAGCTGGAGCATTCGGAAAAGAAAGTTCTATCTACCACGCTATGTTGGAATTGAAAGGAGAGAAAGTTTATGAATAAGAAACCGATTATAGGTATAACCATGGGTGACCCGGCAGGTGTCGGTCCAGAGATTATCGTTAAAAGCTTACAGGAACAAGAGATTTATCAGAATGCCCATCCAATTGTTATTGGTGACGCGAAAATATTACAGCGCGCTGCAAAAGATTTGAATACGACAATATCCATCGCACCGAAGACACTGGGAGATGATTTAACACAAACGACATACGGTGAAGTTGCCTGTGTGGATTTAGATCTTGTTCCGGAAGATTTAGCTGTGGGAGAAGTATCTCCAGCCGCTGGTGATGCAGCTTTCCAATATTTAGAAGCAGCTATTCAATTAGCAAATGAAAATAAAATACAAGCGATTTGTACCGCTCCATTAAATAAAGAAGCTCTACAAAAAGGCGGTCATATGTATCCGGGACATACAGAAATTCTTGCTGATTTAACAAACACGGAAGACTTTTCTATGATGCTATCTTCACCAAAATTAAAAGTCATTCACGTTACAACGCATATTGGCCTATTGGATGCCATCCAAACGATTAAACCAGATCGTGTGTTTAATGTAATCAAATTAGCAGATAAAACATTAAAAGATTCAGGAATAGAACAGCCAAAAATCGGTGTTTGCGGAATCAATCCGCATGCAGGTGAAAATGGTCTGTTTGGCTATGGGGAAGAAGAAGAAAAAATTATTCCAGCAATTCAATCGGCCAAAGAACAAGGCATTAATGTAGAAGGCCCTCTACCGGCAGATACGTTATTTTTCCGGGCTCAACGCGGAGATTTTGATATTGTCGTTGCGATGTATCATGATCAAGGACATGGACCAATCAAGGTACTTGGATTGGAAGCCGGTGTAAATATAACAGTTGGCCTGCCAATTATCCGCACCAGCGTTGATCATGGAACTGCTTTTGACATAGCAGGTAAAGGAATAGTGGATGAAGGAAGCATGTTGGAAGCATTAAGACAGGCAATCGAACTAGCACCAAAGTAAGATTTTCGCCAAAATTGAAACACAAGAAATACAGGTATGCAGAGTAGGAGGCAGAGCTTCCTACTCTTATTCATCTTCAAATGATATATGCCGACTTCTTCTATTTATTACATTGCATCAAACCCTACTGCAAAATAGACCCGCCATCAATAATCAATTCAATCCCTGTTACAAATTTTGATTCGTCCGAAGCTAGATAAAGTACACCATAAGCAACATCTTCAGATTGCCCAAGCGTATTCAACGGAATACCTTGTAATGCCGCTTCTCTTCCCTCTTTATTTCCTTCACCTACAAATGCCTCTACCATAGATGTTTCAATCGTTCCCGGATGTACGGAGTTCACACGTATACCTGAACCCGCATAATCTAATGCCACATTTTTGGTCAACTGTCTGACAGCACCCTTCGAAGAGTTATATGCCGGATTCCCAATGCCATAGATTCCTGAAAGCGAAGAAATATTGACGATACTTCCTCTTTCTGACTTTTTCATTTCTGGAATAACCGCTTTCGTTCCTAAAAATGCACCTTTTGCATTAATATCCATAATCTTATCCCAATTAGAAATATCCATCTCCTCTATATTTTGTCTGATTTGTCCAGTAACACCTGCATTATTAACTAAGATATCAATTTTTCCAAATTCCTTCATCGCGCTATCTACAACCGTTTGCCAATCTTCTGCCGAGGTGACATTATGCTTTAAAGCTAAAGCTTGACCGCCTGCAGCTTTTACTTCTCCTGCAACCTTTTCTAAAGCTTCATCATTTACATCTGTTATAACTACTTTAGCGCTTTCTTTCGCAAATAATTTTGCTTCCATTGCCCCCTGTCCACCTGCTGCACCAGTAATAATTGCTACTTTTCCATCTAACCTGCCCATCTGTTATCATCCTTTCGAATTATATAATAACTTGCTTTTATATCTAATTACCTTTATTATAACACCAAAGTATGCGCTTACAAATAAATAGAAATCGAAAATAATAATTTCCCAAACTATTATTAATAAATCGTGAAACCCTATAAAAAACTTCATGGCGATCGTACACTTTTTTAATCCATCACCATGAAGTTTATTCTCCACTTATTTGTTATCCAGCGCTCTGACCATCTTCTCTACAAAATAATCCCCAACCTCAGAAGTACTATGTTTTCCTCCTAAATCCGGCGTAAGTACTTTATTTTCATTCATTAACTCTTTGATGGTACCAACAACGACATTTCCCCATTTCTCTTCTCCAAAATGCTCCAGCATTTGTGCAACAGACCATATCGCTGCCAGCGGATTCGCTTTCCCCTGACCGGCAATATCAGGTGCCGAACCATGAACTGGTTCAAACATAGACGGATATTCCTTTTCTGGATTCACATTTGCCCCTGTCGCAAGCCCCATTCCGCCTGTAATCGCAGCGCCGATATCTGTCAAAATATCTCCAAACAGGTTGGAAGTTACTACGATTTCAAATCGTTCCGGCTGCATAACAAAGAACATGCTGGCCGCGTCTACTAAATAAGATTCCGTTTTGACATCCGGGTATTCTTTCCCTACTTCTTCAAATACCTCGTCCCAGAAAACCATCGAATAATTCAATGCATTTGCTTTACTGATGCTTGTCAGCGATTTCTTTTGTTTCCGCGCTTCTTCAAAAGCATATCGGATAATTCGCTCCGTCCCTTTCCGGGAAAAAACGCCGGTTTGTAAAACCACTTCTTCTTTTTTCCCTTTAAACAACCAATCCCCCGCTCCGGCATATTCTCCTTCACTATTTTCCCGGATAACAAGGAAATCAATGTCTTTTTCGGATTTGTTTTTAATCGGCGTCAACGCTTCATTTAATAACCGTACCGGGCGCAGATTCACATATTGGTCAAAGCCCTTGCGAATTTTCAATAATAAATCCCAGAGTGAAATATGATCTGGCACTCCGGGGTAGCCCACTGCCCCAAGATAAATTGCATCAAAATCTTTCAATTGATCTATCCCGTCATCCGCCATCATTTTTTGATGTTCTAAGTAATACTCACAGCCCCATGGAAAGCGTTGAAACTGAAAGGAAAGCGTGTCATCCAGTTTCTCGATTGTTTGTAATACTTTCACGCCTTCTGCAACAACTTCCGGACCAATTCCGTCTCCTGGTATAAGTGCAATTTTGCATTCTTTCATGTGTACATTCCCTCCATTTTTTTCGGTTCAGATAAGTATTTTGCTTTGACAAACGGGGTTAGGTTGTATATATTTCTAAATTGCTTTTTCAAGCAGCTCATCAAAATAATCTTCTCCTAAATTCCGCATATCTTTGAGACGTTCATCATCCATGGTAAATCCTTTAACAAGGTATTCATTCAAACGTTCCGTAGCCCACTGACGAAACTGGGTGCCGCGGTGGGAGCGAACACGATAGCCAATGGCGAGGATCATTTCGAGGTTTTAAAAATGAACATCGCGCTCAACTTCTCTCTTGCCTTCACTTTGAACTATTCGGTTTTTCCGAATAGTTGAAGCTTCCTGTAACTCTCCTTCTTCATATATGTTTTTAATGTGTTCATTGATCGTATTTACTCCTTTTTGATACAACTCAGCAATTGCCTTCTGTGTCATCCAGACTGTTTCATTTTCTAAACGGACATCTATTTTTGTATCGCCTTCTTCTGTTTGGTAGATAAGCATGTTTGTATCATTAATATTCATCAGTTCTACTCCTTTCGTTTCGGAGGTGAGGAATATTATTTCTATGCTACCATTTAAAATACATATTCATTTTCTATATTCGTCTTCTTTACTTAATATCATTATTTTAACACAAATTTGGCGAATAAAATTTTCCCTTATCAAATAAGTTACTAAAATATACGGAGGGGATAAATAGAGAAAGGATTAATCATTTTTACATAAGTATAGTCAATCAATTGAAAATAAGGTAAACAATTTTAATAACCCTTTCAGCGAACTGATCCATGATATGACACTTTAGGTTATCAGTATTACTCGTCAGAAAGGGTTATTTTTTCAATTTAAATGGGAATTTTTACGGTAAAGATTTCAATTTTCACGTTCTTATCTCTGTTTCAATTAATAGTTCTCTAATTTTATACATTGGTTTTGTATACATTCAAGGGACTATTTCTTATCTTGTATTTTCTTAACTTAAGCTAATTGCTCTTCTCCACTTTTGTCAGTCTCTAAGTACATATGGAGAGCTGCAAAAACTTCTTGTTTCAGCTCTTCCTTATCCAAAAAAGGTGACATTATTACAGGATAATTTTTATTTAACTCGAAAATCACCCTTCTTCCATATCTTTCATCTTTCCCCAGGTCTGGTCGATGCTTAATCTTTTCTTTCATAATTTTTGACAAGTTTTCTTCATCAATAATCTTCAACAGTTTTACAACAAAATCAGCGTTTCTAAAAATAGAATACTTTATAATATAATTGTACATGTCCAAATTAGAATAAATAAGATGTATATACTTGTCTATTTCCTGATCTTTAATTTCTGCGTTTTCAATGTATTCAGCTGCCAAGACGCATTTGTAAATATAATTTTCCCAATCAAATTTTTTCAACACTATATTATAAAATTCCTTTTGATCCTCTAATATAATTGGGTACTGTTTGATTAAATAGTCGCGTTTTTTTGATACAAGTAGGGAATGCCAGAAAAGTCCGTTCAAATGGATTTCTCTATCCGTTTGAATATAATACTTTTTTAAAGTTATTACTGCTTCACGGAATAATCCTTCTTTGCTGCCTTTTTTCTCTTTGTTCCCCATATATACCGGAAAGTCAGGAGCTTCTTCGATGAACTTTTCCTGATCAGAAAAATATTCTGCATTTTCATCAATTCGGTCATTTACAAAATCCTCATAAAGACTCTGTGATTTTAAGTAATTGCTATTTAATAATTTAACCTGCATAATTCCCCACCTCGCGTACACTATCAACATACTTTTCGACGATTTTATTTGAAATAAGTGCAATAACTTCATCAATATTTCCCGGATGCAATTCTGATATTCCTTTGTTTTCCATTAAATCCAAAAGCTTTTGATCTAAATCACTTACTTGCGTACTGCCACTTAATTCCGTTAAATCAATAAACTCTTCATCCCCTATATTGTCATTGATAAACTGCGTTAACGCTCTGCTTAATCCTTCGTAAATATACATATTCATTAAATTATTATGAGGAACCATACCATTTAATTGATAAGCTTCTTCCTTAAATTGTAGAATAATAGTTGATGAGCTTAATTCTACTTTGAATGCTATTGGTAATTTCGGGTCTACTACTTTATGAATAATTTCTAGCGGTTTCACTTTACTTCCGCTGTAACTGACAATATTAGAGTATCCGATTAATTTATGCTTTTCAATATGGATGTTATCCTTTATAACTTCATAAAATGGGCTTAACTCCATACAATTATCAAAATAAATATCATCTTTAGATTGAATATGCAGTTGCAAAGTAGTTTTATTAGATAAAGATAACCGCTTTTTAGGTACAGTAATCTCATTCACCCCATATGGTATTTCTTTGAAGTAATTATCACTTGATTGAATAATGATGATGAGGCTGGCTTTTCCAGACCTCAACAGCTCTTCAATAAAAACAGAAGAAATAACATATTTAAATGTAAACAGATAGTCTTTACTATTCGTCTCTAAACTAGTCACATCAAAATAAAATTCACTATTTAAATAACTGCTTGATGTATTTGAAAAAACAGGATAAGAAAAGGAAGCATCTTTTTTATAAATCATTTTTTCACCTCTAACTGATAAAGAAATTTCAAATTAGAATTATAGCCGGGTAAGCATTCCAATTTCAGTATAATAAGCCCTTTTACAATGTCTACATCAAAGATTTTTTGAGTGTTAAATGAATAGCTTTTTTGGCTATTTGAATCTGTTACTATTGAAAAAATTCTCAAGATCGAATTCATTATCAAGTTCATTCCCCATTCCATCTATTACCTTAAAAGAAATATTACAGGTTCTCCACTGAGATCCATTTTCAATTTGGTTCAGATTAATTTGAAGTAATTCATTACTTCCAATAATAGCACGTTGGACTATTCCCGCAGGAGCAATAATAGTCTCTCGAATCGATGTATCTTCATTCGATTTTTTTATCTTTCTTGGTTTTCTTATATTACTGTTAATTGATTCTGAATTAAAATCTGATTTCTGTTGATTCCTGCGTTTTCGGGTTTCCTTTACTTTCTTTTTTATTAAAGTCTGTTCATTATCAATGCTTATTTTTTCAGACATCTTAGTCAGTTCACTTTTGAAGTTATTCTCTGTTTCAAATAGTAAGTCTTTGGTATCCACCAAGCCGTCTGTTTGATTGTTCCTATTAAAATACTCATCGATAACTTTACTAAGTTCCTTGTTTAAATTATTAATAAACTTTTTAGCATTTCTTTTTTCTTTAACGTCCCGAATATTCTCTTCTGTTATTTTCGTATGGGACTCGTTTTCTAGTGATTTCAAGTATTCATCTTCTTTCGTTCCACCTAACAGTAATGCATTAAAAGGCTTTCGAACATTATTTTTAACCTTAAAATCTTCAATTTTCATTCCGATGGTACGCAGAATGCCAACTCGACCAGCAGGAATCTCCTCATCGTATGTAAAATAAAGAGAGAATGTGTACTCTTCTGTATTATTTGACACTGTTAATTCAATTGGTTCATTTTTTAAATATGTCTGAATATACAGCGGTGTAAAGCTTTTTTTCTTTACCATCTGCTCTTTATCTGTTTCAAAGAATTCACCAGATGCGACTAAATCACTGATTGTTTCATAGCTAATAAGCACAGTTTGATTAGAGTCTTTTATCTCAACCTCGAGTTTTTTCTGTAAGACAGCTAAAAAGAAATTATCACATACTGCTTTTACAATTCTCTCCATTTTATTAAATTCTTCTCGAATATAGGGAATGATAATTTTTAAACCACGAGTGGATTTAGTAAAGGTAGATGAATAGCCTTTATTTTCAAAAGGATATAACTTTCTCTTCCCATCTTCACCTTGAATGTATGAAAAATAACCGGTAGATCGGTAAGATTTTCCGTTAAGAGTGTGCTCAATTAACTGTGTATTTCCTCCAAGATGCTGATAACCGTACTCATCACAATTTGCAAAATACATCAGGTGAATATCTGATGCTGCATTGTTTGATATCTTACCAATTCCATGGGAACCTCCACGAGAAATTTCCTCTTCTTTATTTTCTTCTGTAAAATGGACACCCTTGCTGTACGCATATATGCCAAAAGTATCTTTTTTACTATTGGATTGACCATTCATCGCACCTGTTAACCCCTTTGTATTATTATCCTCAATAGTCAATACAGGAACGCTTGTTACATCAGTTTTTGCTTTCATATAGTCAATGATGTCTGCTGTATAAGAGTTCGAACCTTGTAGCGTATTTATACGTTCAAATACTTCATTTATTCCGGGTAGATCTCCTTTATTAACGTTTTCTAATGAAATTTTTAATTTTACAGTCAGATCTTTTTCCAGTCTTGCGTCTAATGCATTCTGAATATCTTCTTTAATAGTGCCTTCAATTCCACTTGCATAAAAATCACCAAGAGAATTATCAAATGTTGCTACTTCAATATTAGGTATTTCTGAGAATTGAAATGAATTTTTGTTCATCATTTTGTTACAACATCTCCAGTATTTTTTAGAAATTAATTAGTAAAAAGTAATTTACTTTTTACTAATTATAAAGAATAACCTCATATTTTACTATATTTTATATTTATTTCTTAATTTTCAATTTATAAAGCGTGTTCAAAAAGTGCGATAAATAGGACCAAGAAGTTCACAAGTTGGTGAAGCTTTGGAGAAAGAAGCATATGATTTTACATGTGTAAATATCAGAAAAGAAAGTCAATTCAGAAGTTTGCTATGCATTTTATTGGAATTTTGAACATCCTCTTAATATATGTATTTAAATTTCTAGTGAATTATACCCTTTAACATAACCAATCAATAGTTTAATTGTCACATTATTTTTAGATAATTAGCTTCAATTAATTTAAAAACAGCTGTGTTATCACTACTTTTAAAAAGAGGTAGTGATAACACAGCTGTTTTTATCGCAAAATCCATTTGTTATTTAACTTTAAAAGCTAATCAAACTCACCCCTAAATCCCCCGATCAATCTCCTCCAAAACCCCCGGCAGCTCCCCAAAAGTCCGAATCGTAAAATCAGCTCCGTGCTTTATAAAAGTCTTCTCCACCCGTTTAATCCATTCTTCTTGCTCCACATCCGACAATGCGTAAAATTCCGCTTCACTCAAGCCCATTTCCGAGCTTCCAATCACAACAGCAACCGACCAAACGCCTGCATGTAATGCTTCTTCTATATCCGGAATTGTATCTCCTACCTTAACTACATGCCGTGCTGCAGATAATTTCAAGGCTTCCATATTATGATAAACCATATATGGATACGGTCTTCCCATGCCGCTTGTTCCATCGGCTGTGATATAAAAATCCGGCTGATACCCTTTTTTCGCTGCTTCCGGAGCAACAATATCCATCATTTTTTGTGTATACCCGGAGGTGGAACCAATTTTTAAGTTTTGTTCTCTTACCTTTTCGATTGTTTCCAAGACCTCTGGCTTGGGATCTGTGTAGATTACTAAAGTTTCCAGCAGCGCAGACTCAAATCCGGCATATAAACGCTCTACATCATATTCTGTGAACTCCTGTCCATACCTCTCTTTCCACAACGCAGAAATCCGCGGCATCGACAGCATCGTCCGTACATGATCTATCTTTGTCAATCCCATTGGCTCTCTTGCTTCATCAATCGTTACCTCTATACCAGCATTTTTAAAAACAGTTACAAATGCATGTACAGGGGCAAAGCTGCCAAAATCCACTGTTGTTCCTGCCCAATCTAAGATAATGCCTTCAATTTTTTTCATTTGACCACCACTCCCATATATTCTTGAATGACGTTGCATAATCTTTCTATATCTGCTTCATACACTTCTCCAATATTACCAATCCGGAATGTATTTAGCTCTGTCAGTTTCCCAGGATAAAGCACAAAACCTCTTTCCTTCACGTAATAATAAAAATCTTCAAATACAAAGATATCATTCGGAAATAGAAATGTCGTAATAATAGGCGACTGTCTTTCCTCTGGTATATACGCTTGGAAACCAAGCTGTTCCATCTTCTTTCGCAACAGTTGGTTATTACGCTGATAACGATGGAATCTTTCCTGGATACCCCCTTCTGCAATTAACTCATCTACCGCTTTCGAAAATGCTGCCACTGCATGCGTCGGGGAGGTGTAACGCCATTTTCCATCCTTATGCATTACCTTCCACTGATCGTATAAATCTAAAGATAAACTGCCTGCATTCCCTTCACACGCCTGTAATTTGTCTTGTTTCGCAATTACAAAACCGAATCCGGGCACACCTTGAATACATTTATTGGCACTGCTAATTAAGAAATCTATCCCCAGTTTACCAACATCCATTTCTATTCCGCCAAAACTGCTCATCGCATCCACAATAATTGTTTTGCCATACGCCTTTCCGAGTCTCGAAATCATTTCCAGCGGATTCCATATTCCTGTTGTTGTTTCACAATGCACCATTACCAGATGCGTAATCGTACGGTCATTCTCTAAAATAGACTTTAATTCCCATTCATCCGGATAAGCATTGTAGGCAACTTGATAATGTTTATAATGTAAGCCGATATAATCAGCTATTTTTACGATGCGCTCTCCATACGTACCGTTCGTAATAATAAGTGCTTTATCCTTTTTATTCATTGCTGTTGTCATCACAGATTCCACCGTGAATGTCCCGCTTCCCTGCATCAAAACAGCCGTATAATCATCTTCGGACACCTTTGCAAGCTGAAGCAGCTGTGTACGAATTTTCTGGGTGGTCTCTTTGTAGTCCTGATCCCATGTACAACGGTCCAAAAGCATCTTTTCTTTCACAGTATCCGTTGTTGTTAATGGGCCGGGGGTTAATAGTTTATATTGTTCCAACATCTATCGCTCCTTTTTTAACGTATAGGAAAGTGCTTCAACACTATAGAAACAGCCGAATTTAATCCCCTATTTCGCAGAGTTGAAAAATTCCTGATGCTTTTCCAACAACTCCACACTTAACGGCTGATCAAATGTTTTCGCATATGCCGGTTCATGTGCGTCATCTACAGTTTCTCCTTCATAAAGTGCTACTGGATAATACGTTAACAGTTCTTCTCTGGCATCCGTAGAGATAACCTCTGCCATTTCCATTGCTTTCTGTGATTTTTCATCATTCTCCTCTTTGTTCACCACTCCGACAGCTTCTGTCAGTGAAAAATTGCCTTCTGTTGGATCTACAAAGTCAATTGGTGCTCCAGAATCTTTCGCCGCTACCGCTTGATGTCTGAGCCCGAATCCTGCAGCAACTTCACCTGCCTGCACCTTGCTGATTGGACCCGAGCCGGAACTTTCCATATGTGGCCCGACATTTGCTATTACGTCTTCGAGAATAGCTTTCCCTTCCGCTTCCCCGTATTCATCGATTATCGCCTGTACCATCAACCACCCTGTCGAGGAATCATCAATGTTTGGTATCGATACAAGTCCTTCGTATTCCGGCTTTGCTAAATCTGCAATGCTTTCCGGAGCTTCTAAGCCATGTTGTTTCAGTACTTCCGTGTTTACAAAAATAGCGCCTGTATTACCTAAAATAGGGGTATAAAAATCGGGATGCTCTTCTAATGCATCTGTTTCAAAAGTTAAGTCTGCAAACATGTCATTTTGTTCCTGGGCACTGTCCAGAAAATAGGAACTCATCGTTACCACATCTGCTTCAATCTGATCTCCTTCCGCCAGCAGTTTGCCTCCTAATTCAGATGTTCCTTGCGATTGCAAAATATATTCTCCTTCATAGCCTGCAGCATCCAGGGATGTTTCCATTGCTGCAGTTGCTTCTTCATCTGCATTGGTATAAATAACCACATCATCACTGCTCTGGGCACCACACCCCGCTAAAATAAACGCTAAACCGATTCCTGCTCCTGCCATGGATTTTTTCATCGTTTTTAACATAGTTTCCCCTCGCTTTTTATTCATTGCTTGTCTTTTTTTGAAAAACTTCAGATATGCCTCTGACGACTAAGTTAGTTAAGAAAATAAGCATAGAAAGAACAAAAATTTCATTGAACTGGGCAAAGTGCTGCAATTCATTAATTTCACTTGCCACTACATTCGTCTGCGCAGATACCAGAAAAATAATACCGCTGATGGTTACCATCGCATTGATAAAATAGTAGCTGAACATCTCTAAAACAGTAGATACAGAGTTTGGAAGGATAATGCGGTATATTGTTTTCATCCAGTTATCTCCCAACAATTCCCCGGATGTTTCCCAGCCCGGGTTCATCTTTGTTAATGCATTCTTCGCCATCAAATACGGGGTTGTAAAATAATGCATGATATTACACAACACAATAATGAGGAAGGTTCCTTTTAAACTACTGTCATTAAAAAGCAATAAATAAGATAATCCTAAAACCATACCTGGTACTGTGTTGGTAATCATCGAAAACACATCTATCGTTTGCTTTCCTTTTAACGATGTACGTGCATTAAGAAGTGCTGCCCCGTACGCAATAATCGTTCCCAATCCTGCAGTTAAAACCGCAACAAGAAGTGAATTTCTATATACCATAACCAGATCATTCGACTGAAACACACCTATGATATGATCCCATGTAAAGCGTAAATCATATGGAAAAGCTGTCACGAATGGCGCAATAAACATGACCACAAATATGGAAAGCATCAACAGTAACGAAACAACAGATAACATGCCGAAGAGAGTGTCCCGAGCTTTATTCGATGTTAATTCTGTTTCACTGAGCTTATCATAATGAAAATTGAATCTTTCCAGATAATTTAACAGAATGACGCCAAGCACCGCCGGGAAAAGCATCCAAACAGCAATCACAGCTCCTTGGCTAAAGTCTGGAATCGAACCCAGCATGGCTTGATAAAGCTGCATCGCAACCACATCATACGTTCCGCCCAAAGAAGCCGGTATTCCAAAATCTGTGAAGCTGAGAATAAAAGATAAAACAAACGCTCCGC
Source organism: Oceanobacillus timonensis (assembly GCF_900166635.1). Classification (NCBI taxonomy): domain Bacteria; kingdom Bacillati; phylum Bacillota; class Bacilli; order Caryophanales; family Bacillaceae; genus Oceanobacillus; species Oceanobacillus timonensis. Next base: position 221,848 of record NZ_LT800497.1, on the reverse strand, counting down.
CCAAAGCACCCAGCAGCGGACGAAAAACCGTGTTCATAAAGCTTCTGAATGTTCCATCGCCCATCAGCTTGGATACGATGATAAATTTCTTATCCACATAATGAAAAGCATTATGGATTAAGAGAAAAGCTGCCGGCAGCGTATAGATGACATATCCAATCAGCAATCCGTTAAATCCATAGATTTCAAACAAATTCCTGCCAAACAAATTTGTCAATAAGCCCTGATTTCCAAAGGTATACATAATCGCAAACCCGTACGTAATCGTAGGAATCAGCATCGGAATAAGGATTCCGATTTTCACTGCCCCTTTGATAGGCCGATAAATTCTCGTGCAGTTCACCGCATAAGCCAAGACAAATGCCAATGTCGTCGTGATCACAGCGGTAGCGCCTGAGACTTTGATGCTGTTGCCTATTGCACTGATGAATGCGCTATTTGATAAAGAAGCAGCGTAATTGGAAAACCCGATTCCTTCCTCTGTTACAAAAGAGCGAAAAAATAATATAGCTAAGGGAGCCAGCAGAAAAGTAACGAATAACAATAAAATAATGATAAAAATCATTCGCATCTCCGGTCTTGCGTTATGCATACTTTTCACCAAACAGGTTGTAGATATTTTGCCTTTTTATATGAAGCTGCCTTAAAATAAAATTCTTCACAAAATCATTCTTCGGCTGATTCATAATTTCAAACGGCGTTCCAAATTGCGAGATATTTCCCTGATTAATAATCAAGATCTTGTCTGATATTGTTAAAGCTTCTTCCGGGTCATGCGTCACAATGATAGTCGTCAGATTAAATTCCTTGGCGATTGACTTGATTCTTTCTTTAATCGATTCCTTAATCACCCCGTCTAATGCACTTAGCGGCTCGTCTAAAAGTAATACATCCGGCTTCGTAACAAGGGTTCGGGCTAAAGCAACCCGCTGCTTCTGCCCGCCGGATAACTCGCCAATTTTCTTTTTCAAATGCGGTGTCAGTTCTAAAAAATCAATATATTCCTTAACCTCCGTATCCGTGGCTGTATCTTTTTTATTACGTAAGCCATATACAATGTTTTCATAAGCATTTAAATGCGGAAATAACGCATAGTCTTGAAACACAATATTAAACCCGCGATTTTTCATCGCTACATTACTTAAATCATTGTTATTAAAAACAACTTTCCCCTGGTCCATCTTGGTCAGCCCCAAGATAATATTTAATAAGGTTGTCTTTCCACTTCCACTTGGACCTAGCAATGATACGATTTCACCGTTATGAATAGTAAGATCAATATTTTCTAGTACAACTTTCTGGTCGAATTGTTTACCAATGTTTTGTAATTCCAACATACAGACCACCTCCTCTGAGTTACCCCCATCATATAAAAAGAGTATTAAGATAAAACACTTATCGTGTTAAGAATATGTAAATTTTGGATATATGAAGCATAATTCATGCATAAGTTATATCTATTCACGCTTAAATATATGCATATTTTATTGTGAAATTTGTAAAAATAATTGATTATACAGCCGTTCATCCGTAAACTGAATATAAAACGAAACTTCATTCAGTGGGAGTTTTTGCTTTTCTCCCACTGAATGATTAGCCTGTGTGATTCAGGGAGTCAGCGCCCGTTATCCCCGCCTAAATAAATTAATTCTCTCTCTTTATTTGGAGGCGGGAGTTTTACGGGCGGTTCTCCGTGATAAAGATTTACCCAATCAAACGTTACAAGAGGAGGATAAGATGCTTCCAGTTGAGAGACAAAAGAAAATAATTGATTTGCTTATGGTGAAAAAAGTAATGAGAATGCCGGCGCTCCAAGAAGAGATGGAAATTTCTATAGATACACTGCGAAGAGATATTAATGCCCTTGCCAAACAGGGAAAAATAAAAAAAATATATGGCGGGGTCAAATTAGCAGAGCCAAAGCTCGGTGAGATTTCCATGGAAGAACGGATGATTAGCCACTTAGATGAAAAAACGGCCATCGCTAAAACATGTCATGCGCACATTGAAGAGGGTGACTGCATTTATCTGGACAGTGGGTCGACGACTTTTCAAATTGCAAAATATATTAAAGAGAAACGAAATCTGACAGTCATTACGAATTCTGTTCCTGTCATACTCGAATTAATGAATAGTCATATCGAACTAATCGTTATCGGGGGTAAAGTCCGAAAAAATGAACAGTCTGTTGTAACCTATGATTACTTGTTTAACTTTCATCAATTAAACATTCAAAAAGCCTTTATCTGTGCAAGCGGCATCACAATAGAGAGAGGCATTTCAGATTATAATGTGGAGGAAGCCCTTGCCCGCAAAAAAATAATTGATCTTTCTCACGAAGTCTATGTAGCTGCCGACAGTTCAAAATTTGGAAAGAACGTTACAGTAAGTATTGCAGAATTGGATAAAGTGAATTATATTGTGACGGATGAAAGAGTAGATGAAAGCTTTAGAAGGCAATTCGCCGACGTGAAGACAGAGCTGATTATAACTACAGAGTAAGATTGAGATGAACATAGGGAGACAGGTGTCACATATTAGGCTGTATTGCAAATGGCTTCTAATATGTGATTCCTTATTTTAGGATAAATAGCGAAATCATAATATTTGGATCAAGCTCACTTTTTGATAGCTACTTCACTTTCTCCGGATTACAAAATGAAAAAGAGAGATGAACGAATTCACCCCTCCATTGAAACTATATTTTCGCTCTTCACGAACAGAATACTTACCCACAATCAAAGTTCATTCAGCTCATCAAATGTTACCTCAACATCAAATACTCCGTAAGCATACGGCCCAAGCACATAGTGTTCATAATGAAAGACAAGCGAATCCTCTGTTAGAACAAAATGACGAAAATTATCCCATTCTGGTTGTGTTGCCTCCTCCAGCTTATCTAATTCCGGTCCTTCATTTTCTAACTTATGATATATTAAATCACCAAGATTGCTAAGTTCCGTTTTATTTTTCACAAAATCGCGGATTGTTAATTCCCGTTGATTATTTACGTCATAATTAAACGGATGTTGATAAAAAAACGGGTGCGGTCCTCCGAGATTCATGACTTGCGCAAACATAAAGGATACATACGCATCCGTCACTGTCGGCTCCCCAAAATAAAGACTTTCTCCTGCTGGATACGAATATCCTTCAAGTTGTTTTTCATTTTCTTCAAATTCTGCCTCAAATTCTTTAAAATGCTTTTCCGCTTCTTGTTTAATTACTTGATCTACTTCCTCCATACCAAACACTGGATATTCAGCAGAAATCTCTATCCATTCCCCTGCTTTTTCGATTTTTTCTATATCATATTCTGGTGATGTTGGCGACTGAAATTCTGATTCCTCTTGTTCTTCATCATCAGATACTTCTTCCTCTAATTCTTCTTCCGCTTCCAGATTTTCTTCATCAGATTTATTGTTCTCTGACTCTTCGCCTTCTTGTCCCGCGTCCCCTAACGCATCTTCATCTGTCTCGACTTCTTCATTCATTTCTTGTGAATGACCTGCTGCGACTTCTTGTGTTTCCTTACTATTATGATTGCTATTGCTGCCGCATCCTACCAGCCCTAAAATAAGTAGTATAGCCATCCCTGTAATAATAAATTTTTTCTGCATTACCTCTCTCCTTATGTCCTGTTTTAATAGTATTCGAACGGAATATTCCACCTTATCTGATAATACCTTTTATTTTACCATAACTATACAGGTTTTCTAGGAAAAAATAAGCAGATTGGTCATACAACAGATAAAACAAGCAACATAAGCGTCTCCACTCACATTGCTTGTTTTATCTAACCTATTTCAACTCCGGCCAGAACGCCCGATTCGCTTCAATCAAATCATCTAAAATATCCTTCGCTACTTGGGCACTCGGAACGGTTTTAGATAAAGTAATCGCCTGCCATAATTTCTGATAAGAACCCTCTTCAAACGCTTCTACCACTAATTTTTCCACACCTACCTGCTGTTCCATCAAGCTTTTTTGGAATCTCGGAATTTCACCGACAACTGTTTTTTCAGGTCCATTGCTGCCAACGAGACATGGTACTTCCACCATCGCTGTCGGGTCAAAGTTTACGATAGCTCCATTATTTTCTACAATCATCAGCATGCGTTCCTTTGTATTAAAGGCAATTGCTTTTGCCAAATCAACAATATAAGAAGCATGATCGTCTGTTTCCAGCTTGGTATCTTTTGCTGTTCCTTGATCAATAATTGCCTGACATTCACCGAATACAAACTTCTCGCGGCCTTCCATCACTTCATTAGCACGGGTATGGTTTTTATCAGAATGTGCTACTTCTGCATCCGGATAGAAATAATATTTCAAATACGTGTTAGGCACCGTATCCGCATCCAATGCTTGGACATCTTTCGCTTTTTTAAATGTGCTGTTCCAGCTTGCTTCTTCTCCCGGAATATCCTGTCCGCCCATGGTATATCCATATTTGCTGACATGTTCTGTTACTTGCGGCATCAAGCTGTTTCCTTTTTTATCCCGAATATCTGTCCACCAACCGAAGTGATTTAAGCCATAATAATTTACTTCCATTTCTTTACGAGAAGTTAAACCTAAGCTTTTAGCAATCAATTCTTCAATTCCAATCGGCATATCACAAATATTTAAAATCTTGGAGTTCGGTCTTAATTTGCGTGTCGCCTCTGCGACAATCGCTGCCGGATTGGAATAATTCAGCATCCAAGCATCCGGTGAATACTTTTCCATATAATCAACCAGTTCCAGTACACCCGGAATCGAACGCATGCCATAAGCAATGCCGCCGGGGCCGCATGTTTCCTGTCCGACAACGCCATGATTCAATGGGATTTTCTCATCCTGTTCACGCATCGCATATTTTCCAACACGTATATGTGCCATCACGAAATCAACATTTGTAAATGCCTCTTCCGGATTGGTACTTGCCAGCAAATTCACTTCCGGTGCCCGTTCTTTTAATAAAATCTCACATGCATCCGCAATCGTTTGTTGTCTGTCTCCATCATTATCATAGAGTTTAATCGTATCAATCAGGAATTCATCCAGGTAATCCATCAGCATCAAGATAATCCCAGGTGTAAACGTACTTCCGCCTCCAGCAATCGTAATGTTAAATTTTTTCATCGTAAAACGCCTCCTGCTATATTTTTAAAGTTTTGTTTCAAAGGAATCTCTCACTTGCGGTACACTCAACCCTACAATGACCTGTATACTTTGACCGCTTTGCGCTATTCCGTGCGCCATCTGATTATGTGTAAAGTAATCATTTCCTTTGACCAAGTCCGGGTCCTTCACTGTGACACGCAATCGCGTTGCACAGTTTGTCACATCTTGAATATTATCTTTGCCGCCAAGTCCTTCTAAATAGTAGATCGCTTTCTCTTCGTATTCGGACTCATATTGAGGAGCTTGTTCTTGTTGGCTCCCTTCTTCTTTTGCCTGCTTATAATCTTCTTTGGTATATAATTTAGCCTCCTCTTCATTTTTTCGTCCCGGCAAGGCAATATCGAATTTCACGATAATCCACCTGAATAAGACAAAGTACAATGCCACAAAGATAAACCCGACAATCGCTTGGATGATATAAATTCCGCCATGACTGGAAGAGAGCGGAATCCAGTTCAGCGCTGCAATCTCAATAAATCCGGAACCCATCATGCCAACCACACCAAACATGTTCATAATCGTCACCATCGTCGCTCCAAGAAGCGCATGAATCACAAATAAATACGGTGCGATAAACAGGAATGTAAATTCAAGCGGTTCGGTAATGCCAGCAAATACGGCTGTTAATGTTGCAGGCAACACAAGTGCAAGTACCTTCTTCCGGTTTTGTTTCGGTGTAGAATAATACATAGCAAGTGCAATACCTAAACAGCCAAACATCTTAACATTTCCTTGCATTAGGAACCCATATGGATAAAGATCCTTTAATGATGCAGTGGTATTAGCAAATTCATTTAAATGTTCAATCCAATATGGTTTTAACCCTTCATTAACAGCTGCCGGGCCATACTCAAACGGTGTATAGATAAAATGATGCAACCCCGTCGGAATAAGCACCCGTTCCAAGAAATGAAACAGCCATACGCCGATGTAACCAGCCTGTGTGATGAACCCTTGCAAGGAACCAATCCCCTGCTGCACATATGGCCAGGCAAATGCAATCAGGAATGCAAAAGGCAGCATGACAAGAAAACCGATAATGGTCACGAATACAAGTCCTTGGAAAATTCCCAGCATGTCCGGTAATTTCTTATCATAAAAACGATTATGTATCCAGATCACAATACCAGATATAGCAATCGCACCAATGATATTCGTATCTAATGTTGGAATACCTGCAATCTCTTTCACACCTGTTAAATTTTCAACACCCTGGGACAAATCAACACCAAACGTCGATGGCCAAAGCGTTAAAATCGCATTGATATAATTATTAAAAACGAGATAAACCATCAACGCGGCAAGTGTTGCCCGTGCCTGTGCTTTCTTGGCAAGCGAGATCGGTAAACCGATGACAAAAGCCAATTCCATATGATCAAAAATCGTCCACCCGCCACTTTCAATAATGGTCCAGATGCTATACCACATGGTCCCTTCTTCTGCGATACTCCCCATAATAGCCGGATTTTTAAATAATGTTGCAAGCCCGACTACAATACCGAAGAACGCAAATAAAAGGACGGGAACAATCATCGCACTACCAAACCGCTTGATTGCATTCATAAACAAAAACCCCTTTGCTTTAATCTGTAACTCCAATATAAAGGTAGCGCTTTCAAATTCCAATAGGTTTGACGCGTTTAGAAATAACGTAGTAACATTAGATTATATTTTCATAAAACGAAAATATTTTCATTATGAGAGGTGGAAAAAAGATGATTTTGGATAAATTGGTAAATAAGTACTACGATAACTTAAACGAGAATGACCTATATATTATTCAAACCATTCACGGCCATATTAACGATATGAAGACGATGAAAATTCAAGATTTGGCTACGTGCGCACATACTTCCATCTCATCCATCCACCGTTTGAGCCGAAAGCTGGGATTAGATGGTTACAGTGACTTGAAATCTTATATAAAATTAAACACTTACACCGAAGAAACCACCCAAGACCTGATGGAACTGCTCAACCAAGATATACAGCAGACGATGAAATACATGGAGCAGCTGCATTATGACAAATTAAATCAACTGATTGACCGAGCACCTTACATATATATTTACGGTACAGGAACAGCTCAGTTGGATTTAGCCAACGATGTACAGCGTCAGTTATGGTCGTTGCATAAGAAATCCCTGGTGTTGCGAAATGAACAGGACTTTAAAAATGGGATTGAAGAAATTGGCGGGGAGGACCTTTTATTTATTATTTCTTTATCCGGAGAATCGAAAAACCTGGATGAAATCATTCACATGGTAAAAACAAGAAACATCCAATATGTCAGCGTGACCACCTTGCGAAATAATTTTCTGGCACAAAATGCCATGTTTAATATCTATGTAAATATCACACCGTTTTATTTGTATAACAAAGTAGATAACTCCAGCTTTCTTCCGTTTTACATTGTTTTTGATATTATTGTAAGGAAGTTTAGCGAGTGGAAGATAGAACAAATGAAGAAATAATATGATTTCCCCACCATAGAGAACGAAGATAGTTTTTAAATACGAAAACACCTTATTTCTGCATAAAAAAGAGACCAGCTCCAAATAAAAGCCCGTCTCCTTTTTATATATTTATTTGGTAAATGAATCCTTCTCTTTATCTTCATCCTCTTCATTTTCTTCTTTCTTTTTCAGTTGTTCATGACGCTGACGTTGACGATAACCATACGTTGCATTCAGCACAACATCTTCATCCTCCAACGCTGTACCAAGCGCTCCGATGACGGTAGATACACTGGCAGCAATCCAGGCAATATAGAAATAATTAATTAATCCGGGGTCACTCGAAAGCTGTTCATCCAGCATTCCCATCGGTATAAAAACAAATACACCGACAAGGAATAAAAAGAACAGCATCACATAATAAATACAAATGGTAATCAATAATGTTAAAAACGTTGTTGCATTATAAAGCTTTCGCGTATAATTATTACCCTGATCTCGCTTTCTTTCCCATAATCGATGAATTAAAATAATCCATAGCGTCATGGCTAACACAGAAAAGACGGTAAGTAAACACATTCTGAAAATGGTATAATGCTCACTTAACAACCATAATGTTGGAAAAACCAGTGCATAGGAACCAGTCGCAAAAGCAATAATCAGGATTTTCAAAAATGCAGGAAACATATTCCAGGGACGATTCGCCCGTACCATTCCTCCCAATAAGCGGGTAGAAATACTGCTTCTTCTCCCCACCGTAAAACGAACGTCCATATATTCTCCTTCACTATCATCTGGAGCTTCACGTTTAAGCGGGGACAGCCAGCCAAAAAATTTGCTTGTCATCAAATTTTTGGGATTATTTATATCAATATCCTTGTGCTTGCTACGCTTTGACTCAATACGTTCTGCAGAACGCTCCCGATCCTCATCTGAGCTCCCATAATACATTTCATTCACCAACTGCATAATGGATTCCCGTAAACGCCTGATCATAAGAGTCGAACCAAAGCTTGGCATACAGATTAGTGCTATATTTTTATCCTCGTTTGCTTCCGCAACAATCAAACGTTTCTCTATAAACAAAGGAATATCCGTTAAACAGACAGCGTAATCCCACTCCTGTTCCTCTTTCTTTTTCTGTGTGGCTTCCAAGACTTCTTTTGAATTGGCACCCCCACCTATTAAAGGATCTTCTATATAATCAATTTTCCATTCAATTTCTTCTTTCACATAGTAGGAGAGCAAAGACGGCAATTCATTTTGGAGTCTTGCTCCTATTTCGTTTGGATATCCTGGTGCAGTTATGATACCAATAGATCTTGTTGTTTCATTCAAGTTGGTTTCACCTCTATTTTTGTATGTTGTTTTGTACGTCTATGTACTTTTAACCGAAAAAGATGAGAAGTAAACTTCTTTTGTTGGAATAGGGATAAGGGGCTTATATAAATCATCATTTCATACATATTTATTATTATTCATGAAATGACTGGGTTTTAGAAGCAGAATGATTAAAATGTTGAAAAGAAACTAAAGTATTTACTAAATGTAATAAAGCTTTTCATCTTTTTATCAAAAAAGATGAAACAAGAGGTCAAACTGTAAGTTAAAAAATGAAAGCCACACGCTCTAAAAAGAGAATGTGGCTCACCCAGAAAACTATTCCTCAGTATAATTGAAAGATTGTAAGAACAAAACAGGTTAAAGTTCTAGATAAGACACCCCATCTCAAGCTGTTCCTGCGTCCTCGGCATGAACACCATGACGATAATATTCCTTATGCTCAGGTTCCATTGGTTCTTGTCCCCGAATAATATCTGCCGCTTTTTCTGCTAACATTAACACGGGTGCATGGATATTTCCATTCGTCGTATGCGGCATAGCAGATGCGTCCACTACCCGGACATTGTCTAATCCATGAACCTTCATCGTCAATGGATCGACAACCGCCATTGGATCAGAAGCGGGCCCCATTTTTGCAGTACAAGACGGGTGAAGTGCTGTTTCCGCATCGTTTGCTACCCAATTCAGGATTTCCTCATCGGTTTGCACCGAAGGACCAGGTGAAATTTCACCAGTACTGTAAGGCGCTAATGCCGGCTGGGAAAGAATGTTACGTGAAACTCTAATTGCTTCCACCCACTCCCGCCGATCCGCTTCAGTAGACAGATAGTTGAAAACGATGCTTGGATGCTGGAAAGGATCACGCGAACGTATCTTTAAACTCCCTCTGGAATTGGAGTACATCGGCCCAACATGTACTTGGAATCCGTGCGCTGTATCCGCTTTTTGACCATCATACCGAACGGCAAGCGGAAGAAAATGGAACATTAGATTCGGATAATCGACCTCTTCATTTGAACGGACGAACCCGCCGCCTTCAAAATGGTTAGATGCTGCCGGTCCAGTACGCCCGAGTAACCATTGTAAGCCAATCCAAGGCATTTTTGCTTTATTTAAGCTTGGTTGTTCTGAAACGGGCTTTGGACAAGCGTGTTGAATATATACTTCGAGATGATCCTCAAGGTTTTCACCAACACCTGGCAGGTCAACAATCGGATTAATGCCAAGGGAACGTAAATGATTAGCGTCTCCTACACCGGATAATTGTAGTAATTGCGGTGTATTGAATGCGCCACCGGAAAGAATCACTTCACCTGCATTAACATGATAGGTCTTTCCATTTTTTTGATAGGTTACGCCATTGGCTCGAGTACCATCAAAATTAATACTGGTAACAAATGCACGTGTCTCCACGGTTAGATTTTTACGACGCATTGCCGGACGTAGATATGCGCGTGAAGCAGAAACGCGTCTGCCGTTATGCACTTGACTGTCAAATGGGCCAAATCCTTCTTGACGAAAGCCGTTTACATCAGGTGTTCGATGATAACCAGCCTCGACAGCTGCATCGAAAAAGGCTTGAAATAGAGGGTTTGTGGCTGGTCCACGCTTTAATTTAATTGGCCCGCCGTGGCCTCGATACTCATCAGATGGATCAGATCCAAAAGCCGTTTCCAGCCGCTTAAAGTATGGAAGGCAATGCGCATAATCCCAACTTTCCATACCTGGGTCAGCTCCCCATCGATCATAATCCTTTGGGTTACCGCGTTGGTATATCATGCCATTTATAGAGCTTGATCCTCCAAGTACTTTTCCTCTGGCATGCGCGACATGACGTCCATTCATATATGGTTCCTCATCGGTTTCATAAATCCAATCATAGAAACGATTACCTGACGGAAACATTAAAGCCGCCGGCATTTGGATAAACAAATCCCAAAAGTAGTCGCTGCGCCCTGCTTCCAGAACAAGTACACTGCTATTTTCATCTATACTTAGGCGGTTCCCGAGCACAGAACCTGCACTACCTCCGCCAATAATGACATAATCATATGTTTGATTCATCTGAAATACCTCCCTAAAAACTGTTTCACTGTGAAAATACAAAGGAATTTAGAAAACATTCATCAAAATTTCTTTTGCTAGTGACATAGATTAGCAGGATTTTCTTTGTACTTAAGGAAATCCCGCAATCTCACAAGTTATTTTATCTTTTGCAATTATTCCTTCGTTAAATTTGTTAAATATAATTTTAACGAAAGAGATAAAAAAATTAATCAAACCAATGAATAGGTTCAGGTCGTTTATTACGATAAATATGTTTCACTTCGGTATATTCTTCCATACCTTGCTGGCCAAGTTCACGGCCTATGCCTGATTGTTTATAACCGCCCCAGGGTGCTTGCGCAAAATAAGGATGGAAGTCATTGATCCAAACAGTACCCATACGCAAACGTGCTGCGATAAAATCAGCCTTATCCAAATCTTGTGTCCATACGGCACCCGCCAAACCATAAATCGTATCATTCGCTAAATTAACGGCTTCCTCTTTGGATTGAAAGGTTTCTACTGTTAATACGGGTCCGAACACTTCTTCTTGAACAATGCGCATGTCGTTTGTACAGTTTGTAAAAATAGTAGGTAAATAGAAAAAACCGTTTTGTAGTTCCGGGTCATCTGGACGCTGCCCACCGACAGCTAATGTGGCTCCTTCTTTTTCGCCTATATCCACATACTGTTCCACTTTAGCGCGATGTTCTGCAGAAATAAGCGGACCGCTTTGTGTACGTTCATCAAAACCATTGCCCAGTTTAATACGTTTGGTTCGTTCAATCAGGGCTTCTACAAAATCAGCATGGATACTTTCTTCCACTAAAAGTCTGGATCCCGCAGAACAAACTTGCCCAGCATGGAAAAACACAGCGTTTAAAGCCTGATCAACTGCTGTTTCAAAATCAGCATCAGCAAAAACAATATTGGGGTTTTTCCCGCCAAGTTCGAGCGCAATTTTTTTCACATTATGACTCGCTGCTTGCATGATGGTCTTTCCAGTCTCTATACCGCCTGTAAAGGAAATTAAATCAACATGAGGATTAGCAGATAGTTCTGCACCAGTAGCTGCGCCAGCACCAAGCACTAAGTTAGCGACACCTTTTGGAATACCAGCCTCTTCTATTAATTGAAAGACTTTCCCTGTCGTTAACGGTGTAATTTCACTCGGTTTCACCACAATAGTGTTCCCTGCTGCCAGTGCAGGCGCAATCTTCCACGCCGCTTGCAGCAAAGGATAATTCCAAGGCGTGATTTGACCACAAACACCAACCGGTTCGCGAACAATTTTACTTTCACTATCAGGTATCGGTGATGGAACCATTTCACCACCATGTTTATCCGCCAGTCCACCGTAATAAAGAAAAACGTTCGCGATATCAGCCATATCATCACGGCTTTCCTGGATTGTTTTCCCTGTATCTAATGTCTCCAATTCCGCCAATTCTTGTGAATCACGACGAATCAACTGACCAATCTGATAAACAAACTCACCGCGCTCATTCGCTGGTATTGTACTCCAGCTGCCCTCATCAAACGCTTTCCTTGCTGCTTGAATCGCTTCTCTGGTATCTTCTTCCTTTCCTTCTGCAGCAGTTGCAATGATTTCTTGATTATAAGGGTTTATAATCTCTCTTGTTTGACCAGATTTAGCTCTAATCCATTCCCCATTTATATACATGTTTTGTAAACGCAAACCATCACTCCTTCGCTAAAATCGTTTGTTAAATTTATTAAATAAAAATTTAATATTGTTAATAAAGTTATCCTAACAATGTTTTTATTTACTTGTCAAACGTCTAAAAAAATATAAATGGATGATATGACTGCTAAGACAACGATACAACAAGCGAAAGATTATTTTCCAATTTGACAAAAAAGAATCTTTCGTTACTCTGTTAATAGAATGAAACATTCAATAATTTTTGAATGTATTTATTTTATTTAACGAAGGAGGTCGAAATGATTCATTCATTAAAAATTGCCAATAGCACTTCCGGCAAAGGTGTGTTTAAATCAATGTTTGCCAAATTCTAAATGAGAAGGGTGTATGACAGTTAATGAATTTTCGAAGACTAAGTCAGCTATTTTTATTTACGATTATATTTTTTGCACTAACAGCTTGCGGTTCGGATAGCGAAGCAGATAGCTCAAGCAACACAACAGACGAAAACAAAGATACAATCACGATTGGACAGATTAATTGGCCTGAAAATATAGCTGTTACAAATTTGTGGAAAGCTATCCTCGAAGATGAGGGGTATGATGTGGAGTTAATGCTGATTGAGATGGGGCCCCAGTTGGCAGCATTAGCTGAAGGAGATTTAGATGTGGCTCCAGAAATTTGGCTGCCAGTACAAGATAAGAATTATTATGAAGAATATAAAGATGAAGCTCATTTTTTCGAAGAGCCCTGGTACGACAATGGGAAAGTCGGGTTGGCTGTTCCTGCACATATGGATGACATCAATAGCATTGAAGACTTAAATGAAAACAAAGATACATTTGACGGCAAGATAACAGGATTTGAACCTGGCGCAGGAACAATGTTAACAACGGATGACGTCATTCAAGAATATGATTTGGATTATAATCTCGTGGAGAGCAGCGAGGCAGCAATGATCACCTCCGTTAGGAACGCGGCAGAAAACCAGGAACCTATCGTTGCACCGTTATGGAAACCGCATTTTATTTTTTCAGAAGTAGACTTAAAGTTTTTGGAGGATCCTAACAAAACCTATGGGGAAGTAGAAGAAATTTTTATGGCAACCCGTGAAGGATTTAACGAAGACTTTAAAGAAGTAAATAATTGGATGGAGACCTTTCAATTGAACGATGAGCAGCTTGGTGAATTAATGGTTTATGTGAAAGAAAATGAAGACAACCCTATTGAGGGTGCAGAAAAATGGGTAGAAGAAAATCAGGATGTAATCAACGAATGGATGGAATAAGCATAAATAAGAGGCGAAACTTGGCATAAGTTCGTCTCTTTTCCTGCTAGAATACGTGGGAGCATCGTTTTACCTATAACGAATCCTAAAACATGTTCTTCATGTGTGCAGCCACTACAATCTTTGCACATCTCCTGGTGAATCTAAGTTGCATACCCAAGTGATTCATTATAAAATATAAGAAACGTTTAATGAATTATAAACAAATTGAAGAGCGGAAATTATTGATTGTTCCTAATAAAAGAGGTGCCGTAATGGAAGGAAATCAGAATCATTTTAATGGTGAAAAAAACAAAGAAAAAATCAGCCAAGCTGAAAACCTGATGGTTAATACATTTTCAGAAACGATGGATTTTTATGGAGTTACCCCTTCAGTCGGGCGCCTGTATGGAATGATGTATTTTAAACATCAGCCCATTACGTTGGATGAAATGAAAGAAGCACTAGGCATGAGTAAACCCAGTATGAGCACATCTGTAAGAAAGCTTCAAGATATCGGTATCGTTCAAAAAGTGTGGCAGAAAGGTTCACGAAAAGATTCTTTCATGGCTGAAAAAAATTTCTTTAATTATTTCTCTCATTTTTTTGGCATGAAATGGGAACGTGAAGTGAGTATGTTTATGGGTAATATTAAAAAAGCGCAGGAACAACTGAATGAAGTGATGGAAGATAGTGAAACCGATGAAATACTACGGGAAAGAGCTAAGCTGGATTATCAACAGCTTGATGATGCTATGATATATTATCGCTGGTTGGAAAAACTTACAAAACTCACTAAATCTGGCGAAATCTATAACTATATACCCGTGGAAGACGTAGACGAAAAAGATTAAGAGAGGTATCCCTTCTCTTTTTTTGTTAACAAACGAACGATATATTTTATATACTCCAACCGTTCATGGTGGTACAGATTGAAGAAGAAAACATGCATCTGCCCATGCAGCTTTCTTCCTCAGTCTGTTGCCAGCTTTCCTCCACTTTGCTTTTCTACCTGATCGGGAGCAATCTCCTCCTTTGGTTCAATAAAAATATGCCGGTCCGAACGTTGTTTCGCATTCCTTTATATACAGACACCTTAGCCGCCCTTCTTCCAGAGGCATTATCAAACCACCCCGCACTTATCTTTGATAATCCCTTCTGCTTCTGTATCAAAACCTGTTAACCTTTTTAATTTTGCAACGTTATAAGAAGATGTTTTCTGATAGAGAGGTAAATTCTCCGTCAGTCGATCAATAAGCTCGAGCCATAATTCTTTTAGCTCTTCCCTCTCATTAACAGCCCATGAATAGCCTAATCCAGCTAAATAATCGCCTTGATACCATTCCAGCACCATAAAATATTGTTCCATATCCACTTCTTTTTCTGTTAACAAACGCTGTGCCGCTACCTTAAATTGATGAGATTGAATCTGTACATCATCATCCATATCAATTTGATAAAATTCTTCCTGACTGATGATTTCAATAGGAGCATCAATTTGCTGTAGAGTCTTTCGAATTTGATATATCGCTGAATATAATTGCGCATTTGCTTTTTCCCAAAAAAGGTTACTCCACAACAATTCGATTAATTCCCTTTTCAAGATGGTCTTACCATGATTATGGATAAAGTAAGCAAACAATTCTTTGGCTTTAGACGTACGCCATTTTACATCTGCCCGTATATCACCCTGGTATATTTGCAACATTCCCAAATCCTTAATAAGCGATGTTGATTTATCGGGCATCATGTTTCGTTCTATCGCCTGTTTTTCTTTTATCCGCTGTACAGCTACTGCCAAACGCTCCTGCTTCACAGGCTTCAACATATAATCCACTGCATTGATCTCAAAAGCTTCCGCTCCATATTCATTATACGCCGTAACAAACACAATATATAAGGAAGGGTTTATGTTTAATAGCTGCTTGGCCAAATCCGTTCCTTTGACATAAGGCATACGTATATCAAGAAATACAGCATCTACCTTGTGTGCCTGAACGTGACTGATTAAATCTTTCGCATCCATAAACTTGCCTGTAACATGCACTCCTTCGATTTTACTTAACTGCAGATCCAAATATTGTAATGCTAAATGTTCATCGTCAATAATAGAAATACGAAGCATAGCATCTTCTCCCTTTACATATTAGAATAACGTCAAAATACGGCTGTTTACTTCATATATTTATCAGCTAAATCTACTCCTTAAAAACTATTTCCTCCCTGACATAAGAAATATCAATGATTCCTGTCACCGTGTTATCCATCCTATCATTGCTTGTGATGCTGCATGAATTGCTCTGCGATGAATGGTACGATATTATCAAAAATATGCGTATCCCCGTCTGTAATGGAATATCCACCCTCGTATTCGCTATTTGCATTCGTCACTTGAAATGCTTTCATACGGTCAAAAACGTCGTTAGCCGTCTGAACCTCATCCACTTCCAAAAGATATAAAACGAGAAAACCATAGATAGCCGGGGATTCATAGTCCACAACAGGTTCTTTGGTTTCCAGATCGTACATACCATATACAATCCCGTTCTCCGACATTTCCGCTTGTATAAAGCTTAAAAGTTCCTCAGATGAATTTCCGACTTGTGCATCATGATAGGCAGTAATGACTTGATCAACCATGTTGATGTCGGAATCATATGCATATGTCTCATTTTCAACATTGTAGGATTTCGGATAAAAACCATTATGCAAAGGAGCTTCTGTTAGTACACTTGTGGTATTCTCTACTACCTGCCTATTTAAGCTGCCTTGTTCAGCCATCTTGTTCATGGCTTGTATATCAATATACGATAAAGTGATGTTCGAAGACGCATATCCTTCCTCCCGATCATAGAAATCTGTGAATATACCAATGTTGACATTATTTGCAGAAACATATGCATTCATCGTATTAGCTGTATCTACATATGCTTCTTCTCCCCACAATTCATAAGCATCCAGCAAAGCACTTGAAATTCGAATATCATCAATGAACGCATTCGTCGACACCTCACTAATCCCATCTTCTGTGAGTTTCCAATGTACAAAACCGTCATTTTCCAGAAAAAAAGTATTTAACTGTTTATAACTTTCAGCAAATAATTCGCAATCTCCTTTTTCTAATGCGTAAATCATCCAAAGCCCCAGTGTTTCAGAAAGCGACTCGCGTCCTGCTACCAAGTCTTCATCCTTTACATCGCTATGTTGAATATAAGTGGCTAGCAAACCATTATCATTTCTTAACCACTTATTCATAAAAGCTACATTTTTATTATCTGTTTCGTTCGACTCTTTGGAAACATCCATCGTACAACCTCCTATCAAACAGCAAATACCAATGAATAAAATGAAACGTCTCACGTGCTATCCTCCCGCATACTACTTAGAAATCAGTAGTCCTTGTCCAACGTTCATTTTTATATACGCAACAATTTTATTTGCTGAATCGCCTTGTCCAAATGGATTTTGAATCTCGCTCATCAGTTTATAACTGTCTTCATTTAAAAGTAGACGTTGGGACGCTTGAAAAATCATCTCTTCTGAGGTTCCTACAAGTCGCAAGGTGCCAGCTTCCACCCCTTCTGGACGTTCAGTTGTGTCTCTTGCAACCAAGACCGGAACACCGAGCGCAGGGGCTTCTTCTTGAATGCCGCCAGAGTCTGTAATGATAAGATAGACGTTTTTCATGACATGTATAAATTGTTCATATTCTAAAGGCTCAATAAGATAAATATCTGCATTCCCGCCAATTTCATCAAGCGCTATTTCTCTAATGACAGGGTTTTTATGAATCGGGAAGATAACCTGTACATCCTCATTGGCATCGACAATACGACGGACAGCCCGGAAGACAGATTGAAGTGCTTCTAAATTTTCCCTTCTATGCGTGGTTAATAATATCGTTTTTTTACCAGTAGCCAAAATATTCTTAAGCTCTTCAGGAAGATTGCTTTTTCGACGGCTAATTTCCAATAGAGCGTCAATCACTGTATTTCCCACGACTTCAATATATTCCTCTGGTACATTTTCTCTTAGTAGATTTTCTCTGTTTCTGTTCGTTGGCGCGAAATGATAGGTTGCGATTTTGCTAACCAGTTGACGATTAATTTCTTCGGGAAAGGGGGAATATATATTATGTGTTCGTAGGCCCGCTTCCACATGACCAACAGGAACTCGTTGCAAATACGCCGCATATGCGCCTACGAATGTCGTTGTTGTATCTCCATGAACCAGCACTAAATCCGGTTCTTCTTTCTCAATCACTTTCGATACCCCGTCTATAAGTCTATTCGTTAAGTCTTCCAGTGACTGTCCCTTTTTCATAATATTTAAATCATAATCCGATGTGATACCAAATAAATGTAGCACTTGATCAAGCATATCTCTATGTTGCGCTGTATTAACAAAAATACTCGCTATATCTGGATCTTGTTCTAACGCTTGCACAACAGGTGCCATTTTTATTCCTTCAGGTCTTGTACCAAAGACGGACATAATTTTCATCAATGGAATTGCCCCCTTATGATTATTATTTACTTTGCTCGAATCTTTCGGTTTTGTACCATGTAACATCTTGTTTCAACATGACTCGTTTCAGTTCAAGGAATGTAGCATAAGCCACTAAGACAACCCACAGCTGGGAGTAGACAAAATACATCAATACAGCAATTAACGCATTTTTAAACGTAAGCTGGTTTTTCTCAAGGCTGAGTGCAAGCCAGACTTCAGCCAGAAACATAAAAAATCCGGTAATCAATAAAAAGATGGAGACAGGGCCAATCGATAAATCTAAATCAAAAAATAAATTCGTAATAAAAATGCTGTGTGAGATGATAATGCCGCTAAAGAACAAAATATATACAAATAGAAAATAGAATAAATCCAAAGGTACTTTTTTATTCATTACCTGTGACGGGCTCAAAATAAATTTGGCAATCACATACTCATTCCCACGCGCCCAACGGGTTCTTTGCTTCCACCAAACCTTTAAACGCTCTGGTTCCTGCTCCCATGTAATGGCTGAAGGAAAAAAGCGAATGTGATAGCCAAAGTTATAGACACGAAAACTGAGTTCCGTATCTTCCGATAATGCTTTTTCATCCCATCCACCAAGTTCTTCAAGAATAGAACGCCGAATAGCAAAATTGGTTCCAGGAATCGTTGTTAATTTGAACCAAGACCAGCGCCCCGCCTGTGCAAGCCATTGAAACGTCAATGTTTCAATATTGATAAAACGTGTCAGTAAATTTTGATGCGCATTTACCACTCTGAACTTCCCGACAACAGCTCCGGCCTTTTCATCTTTGTTTAAACCAAGAACCAAATTATAAACCGCTTCCGGTTCCGGCGTATTATCAGCGTCATAGACAACAATGACTTCCCCTGTTGAATGTTTTAACCCTTGATTAAGAGCGCCGGATTTTCCTTTTCCCCCTTGTGGCGGTTTCGTATGAACCGGCTTAATAAAGTCATATTTTCTCGCATAGTTATCAAGAATAACACCTGTATCATCACTGGAATTATCGTTGATGACAACCACTTCCAGTTTACTTTTGGGGTATTTCAAATGAATCATTGATTCAATCGTATGTTGAATCACCATTTCTTCATTGTGAGCAGGAATTAAAATACTGACAAAAGGCATTTCTCCGGGATCTTCATCCCATTTTTGCTTAATTTTTGGATGATGACGAAAATATCGATAGCCGCCTAACATTAAAAACATATGGTAAAGAAGCATAAACCAGATTAAAAATAAGGAAAAGTAAAGAATAAAATCAGCCATTGCTCACCCTTCTTTCTGCGCTATCTGTCTGCTTTTCTTTTGTCTTTTGGAAGGCAGTAAAGCAAATCAATACAATAACCGTCAAAGCTCCAATCCAAGCTATAACCCATGCAACATTTCTTAAAAATTCCTTGATGTGGTACGCGGTATAGTCGAAGGATGTTGTCATTAAACCCAAATGATCCATATTCACATCAATCTCCCCGTTTCTACTGACGATGGTGACATTGTCAACTTTCACGGTATTATCCATTTCCTTTAAATCAATCCATTCAATATTCGCTATTTTTTCCATCTCATCCATCAATTCAATGAATCCTTCTTCCCCCAGATAAGGATGATAAAAACTGCCAATCACCCCACCATCCGTCACTTGGTACAATTCTGCTGATTCCATCATATTTGCGACAGGGTCATCTAATTCAGGCTGCACAAAACCAATCGTCTCCGGAAGTAAAAGCATCCCGTTTAAGAAATCCGGTTTGGATGCATACGGGGTTGTATTCATAATCTCCCATTCTTCGTCGCTAAGCTGAGCTTGCCCCACATAAGTGGAAAAGAATTCCGACGTAACCGCATAACCATTCTGAGACATGGTATAGTGGGGGGCTTCAAACGACAACGGAAAGATACCATAATTCGCTAATTCCTGTACCCCTTTCGTCAGACGATCTTCAATATATGCACGTTCAAAATGTCGATTTTCTTCCATGTACGTCTCGTACGCTTCACGACGCTCAAAATCATCCTCTGACAAGTTAACTACTTCTTCATCGGGACCGTGATAAATGGGCATTTCATTTTCGACATCCCAAAATTCAAAGCCTTCCCCCGTTTCGCTCTGCCTAAATTGATGCGTATATCCGTGCAGGACAACACTGCCTCCATTTTCCTGCATATATTTGAGTACTTTTAACACTTCCGGCATGTCCTCAAATCGATATTCTTTTCCAGTTTCAGGATCCGTATAAACCGGAATCACAGCAATCATATAAGGAATATCTCTTTCTTTTAATTCCTCTGCGATAGCCATGAGACTCTCTGGATCAACTAAAGGATGAACATCCTCTAAACGAATATAAGCAGGAGTCTCTTTATTCGTCTCTGCATCAAACATGGTATTCAGAACTTGTGAAAAATAAACAGAGAATGGAGAGAGTAGAGTGTCCGTAGCAACATAGTAACGGTCATCATGATGCACAATCAGCGGAAACACTCCTTGATTGCCGCTTCCCTGCACCAAAACTTCCACATCTTTATCCAACTTCGTTTCTATAATGTATTCCGGCTCAATTTCTCTTGTTTTGTCTTCATCATCCATATACGCAAGTTCATCTATCGTTTGTTCGGTGCTCTCTCCCGTTTCAACGAAAGTAAAACTATCTCCTAATTGTTCCACATTATGCCCAATAGCCATTGTCGGTCCATCAAATGAAGACACTGCATCGGGAATATCATTTGAAAGATTTTCTTCCGTTTCCCCGTAATAAACGAGATGAGTCACCTCATTCAAATCCGTTTCTTCAAAATTTTCCGAATTAACAAACGAAATATTTCCCGAAAAATGCCCTAGCGCCATATCGAGTACCCTTTGGTTTTCATCTATATTTCCATCGTCAGATGAAAATATCACTAATATATGTATATCTGGATGCATTTTCTCGATATTAGCCTCTATTGCTTTTACGTTACTCTCGTTATAGACTAGCAAAAATGTGATGAAAATAACGGTATACAACAGAAATTTCATTTTCATACTCCACAAGCACCTCCTTTATAATCATATAAATCAGCTTATATCATTTCTGTTTGTGCTTTAGTACTTAGTTTTATAATACCTTCCAACGTGTATAAAAGAGAACAGTACGCGTCTGTACAAAATCTGTACAACCTAATGCTTAGTTGAATATTAATTATTAAATAAAAATAACTATAAATGATTTAACGCGTTTCCTATTTAAAATAATGAAGCATATTGTTAAAAATTTGTTGTTTATTTTAAACGAGGAGGATTTCTTTGCGATTACGGAGATAAAATGGTACAAAAAATCGCCAAACAGTGATGAGAAATGTTTGACGATTGGTTAACGTTTGTTAGAAAAATGGTCCTGTATCGGAATCTACTGGTATTCAATTTAAAAAAGTCAATAACATACAAATATCAGGTGTAAAGTGGAGTTCGTTGAGGACTTATCGTTTTAGGAAATCAATTGTTTAGAAGGGTAAATGCTGCTTACATATACAAAATGGAATGCGTATAAATAACGGTTAGACCATTTTATTACTCGTAGAGGCTTTAATAAAAAACGTCCCGAAATTTTAAATAAAGGACGTTAACACCGAACCCCAAACCAATGTAAAGAGAGCCGCAAAAATCATCGCTAAGGACGAAAAGACGGATTCCTGTTTTCCATATTCCAATGCTTTATTCGTACCGACACCATGCGCTCCCATTCCTAAGGCTAATCCTTTGGCAATCGGCGTTTTGATAGACAGCCATTTCAGTACATTGGGGCCTACCATTCCTCCCACAATCCCTGTAATAATCACAAAAACGGTCGTTAAAGTCGGCAAACCGCCAATTTCTTTTGATACCTCCATGGCAATCGGTGTAGTAATCGATCGTGGAAGAATGGAAACAATAAAATCATCACTCAAGTGAATCAATTTAGATAACAAGAATGTGGAAACCATTGCCATCAGTGTTCCAGCCATAATACTAATTAGAATGGTTTTCATATATTTTTTTATAATTGGCAAGTTCTTATAAATAGGCACCGCAAAAGCCACTGTCGCCGGTGCAAGCATATGTGATAAGAATTTGGACCCCTGCATATAATCATTGGCAGACACATGCATGATGGAAATAACTGCTATTAATAATATTGGCGCTAATAACAGCGGGTGGAAGAGCGCAAAGTTCATCTTGTTATAAATTCTTTTTGAAAGAACATAAATCAAATACGTTATCACCGTAAACAATATGATAATCAATGCGATTCCCCCTCCTTCTTCACTGATATTCTTTCAGCAGTCCAAGCAGTCAAGCCCATCACAATCATCGTGCTAATCACAATCAAAACAACAATTCCTATCCCTTGGATACTGAAAATCTCTTCGTAATTGATGATTCCCACAGCAGAAGGAACAAAGAACAACAGCAATTCTGCCATTAACCATTTCGCACCTTGGTCGACCCACTCTAACTTGATAACATGACAGCACAATGCCACGAACAATATAAATAATCCAAACATAGAGGCTGGAATCGGCAATGGGATAAAATATTTTAACACTGCTCCCAGGAGCAGAAAGACATGTAAAAAACAAATTTGTAAAATAACCTTGATAACTTTCACAGGCTTTCCCTTCTTCTATACGTAATATAAAACGAAACTTCATTCAGTGGGAGTTTTCGCCCTTCTCCCACTGAATGATTAGTTGAGTGATTCAGGGAGTTAGCGCCCGTTATCTCCCGCCTAAATAAATTTATTTTCGCTCTTTATTTTGAGGTGGGAATTTTACGGGCGGTTCTCCGTGATAAAACATCTGCTTTCTATATTACGCCGTACGAATCCATTCGTAAAATACATATTAATTATCATTTTCATAACTCAAAGTTATAATGAATCCGTTAAAATAAAATCAATAAACTTTCTTCCCGCATTGGAAATATATTTCCCTTTTTTCGTAATAACAGCAAGTTTCCACATAATCGTCGGTTCAAAGTCGAGAATTTTAATATCCTTTGTAAACAAACGGTTGCAGATGGACTCTGGCAATATCGTTACCCCAAAATTTGCAGCAACCATCTCAGACATTAAATCCCACTGCATGCTCT
This sequence comes from Oceanobacillus timonensis, assembly GCF_900166635.1. Classification (NCBI taxonomy): domain Bacteria; kingdom Bacillati; phylum Bacillota; class Bacilli; order Caryophanales; family Bacillaceae; genus Oceanobacillus; species Oceanobacillus timonensis. Next base: position 198,274 of record NZ_LT800497.1, on the reverse strand, counting down.
TAAATAAGATTTTCGGTTCAAAACCCGCTATCGTAAAGAAATGATTTCGTACAATTTGATTTAAAGCAAAATCCTCATGATAAAAAATAAATTCTTCATCCCTTAAATCCTTTACATTTACTTTTGTATAAGAAGCCAGCGGATGATCCTTATGAACAATCAGCTTCATTTTCTCCTTCACAATCGGATAAATATTAAAGACGCGCTCATCTAAAGGAAGTACTGCCACACCTAGCTCAAACTCCCCCTCTTCCACACTTTTAACAACCCTGGCGCCTCCATATTCCGTGATATCTAATGTGATATTCGGATAACTACGATGAAAATTCTTCATTACTTCCGGGAAAAACAGGCTGCCGATAAAAGGAGGAAGGCCAATATTCAGCTCCCCTGCCGATAAATTCGTCAAATCACTTACTGTTAATGTCATTTCATCTACCAAGTTGTTTATTTTTTGCGTGTATTCCAATACCGTTTTGCCAGCATCGGTTAAGTCTATGGTTTTGTTTGTCCGGATAATCAGCGGGGTTCCCAGTTCTTCTTCTAAGGATTTGATGGACTTGCTTAGGGCCGGTTGGGAAATGTGTATTTGTTCGGCGGCTTTGGTGATGCTTTTTTGATTTGCTACTTCTTTGAAATAAGTTAGTTGTTTGAGTTCCATGGGCTCACCTCTTTGTTTTAGCTATAATTAATATAGCATTATTTTAGGGGTTCATACTATTATACTGAATCAGCTTAATGACTAACTGACAAGGGGGATTCTAAAAGATGCTAAATCGCAATATAAAAAGGAATCACAGGGAATTGCTCTCACCCCCTGTAACACCTTTAATTGAAAAGTTGTTTATCAGCTTTATACGCAACTTCTCTACAAAATCTCTTTATTTTCTCATTTAGGTAAATAAGATACTTCCAAACCCATCACCTAAAGCTTAAACCGTCTTACCAAACCATTTAACTCTTCCGCAAGCTTCGATAATTGCTCCGAACTTCCTGCTACCTCATCCATTGCACCGCTTGTTTGCTGTGTAGAAGCAGATGTCTGCTCAACTCCTGCAGCTGCTTCTTCGGAAATGGACGCTATTTCTCCAATTGATTCATTCATTTCCTGGGTATTTGTAGCAATATCAGCTAAGTTACCAGATACCAGATCAATATTTTCTGCCATTTTTGATATGGATGCGTTGATTTCATTAAAGGTTTCTCCAGTTGTCATGATTTGTTTCGTCCCCTGCTCGACTTCGGTATAACCGCCTTTCAATGATTCTACAACGGCACTTGTTTCACTCTGAATATTCGTTACGATACCTGTGATATCCGTGACGGAAACAGCTACTTGTTCCGCAAGCTTCTTCACTTCATCTGCCACCACAGCGAAGCCTTTTCCATGCTCCCCTGCCCTTGCTGCTTCAATGGCTGCATTTAACGAAAGCAGATTCGTCTGGTCTGCAATATCTTTAATCATAGAAACAAGGTTTGAAATTTGCTGAGATTGTTCATCTAATCCCTCTACCTTTGCAACCGTTCCTTGAACAATCCGGTCAATTTTAGACATTTGATCTGTTGTAGCTGTCATTGCTTCGCTACCTTTATGTGTCATTCCCAACACTTCATTTGAATACTCCTGAACGCGTTCGCCATTGTCATTCACTTCTTGTACTTTAGCGGAAAAAGTACCCATTATCGACGCTAAATCACTAGCACTATTCGCCTGTGTTTCGGAACCTGTTGCCAATTCCTGCATGGTGACGGCTACCTGATCCGAACCAGATTTCACTTCATTGGCCGCCTGCGTTAATTCTTCACTTTGATTGGTAACTGTTTCGGATACCGTATTTATTTGTGTCAGTAAATCACGTGTATTGGTTGCCATTTCGTTGGCGGCATTAACCAGCTGTCCAACTTCATCTCTGGAATGGGTTTGTAAGTCCCCTTGACTTAAATCGCCACTTGCAATAAGCTTCATTCGTTCCATCACAGTTTTAATCGGCTTTGAAATGATTCCCGCCGTAATAAGTGCTGCTGTAATGCTAAGAATAACAATCAAAATGGATGCAATAATCACAATGGTTAATGTTTGCTCTCCATTATCAATAATCCCTTCCCCATGCTGGTTTATTTCTTCTTCCGAACTCGCTGCCAGTTCCTCATATCCTGTCATGATTTCACGGACGATTGGAGTCAATTCATTAAGATTCTCTACGGCTGTATCTTGATCGCCGCTCTCATACACCGCAAATACATCATCAGCAATGGCCGTTCGCCACTCGACGGTTTCGTTAATCAAAACGTCAAATTCTGCCGTAACACCGACACTTCTTGCTAATTCTTCAAATTCGGTTCCTTGCTCTGTATATTCTTCAAAGCGGTCCTTCATCGTACTGTCTCCGCTTAATATATAACCACGGGCTGTTGATATCCGGTTGGCCATTGTTGTTTCCATACCCTTGTTTGCAATTAATTGCTGAAGATCGTTTTCAATTATATTGGTTGTATCCTGATTGACCTGTTTAATAGCTGTATAATTATATACACCTAATATAATCACTAATAAAATAACCACCGAAAATGCAGCTATTACTTTGCTTTTGATGCTTTTGAAATTAAATATCTTTTCCATTGTTTTCTCCTTCTGTATATAAAAAATGGAACACTACGCGGTTATCTTCAAGCTGTACACTGGAGATTCTATTTATTTTTCTGATTGAGTAAGGGCAATTTTATTTTTAAAATTGCTGAGTCAGAACTTAATGATTTGTCTCGTGTGAAGATGTGCGGTTTGTATACGTTTATAGCGTGGAGACTATGGTTGTATGCAAGCCAAGAGAGGCGATAGTGCATGTGGTTTATATCGGCTTGATTGGCTATGTTTTGAAGGAAAAGGAAGAAGTTGATAGAATTTGGGAAAAAGATATCGGTAAAGATAGTTGTAGAATGAGGTAATTAAAGAATATCAATCCTGAATTATTTCATAAGAATATCTAAATAGCCAGTAATCCTTTATCTATAAAGTTCCCTTGGAATATATGGTCTGCATTAGTTAAATATAAAAAGAACCCAATTGCTGATGCGGTTAATGTATAACTAAATAACCGCATCAGCAATTGGGTTCTCATAATACTACTTGGAATCCCTCCTACCTCGTTATGAGTACGCGGGATTCCAGGTTACAGGGATAGTCATTCAACTGAACTATTATATAGGTAAAATAATTGTTATGAGTGCTTACTGTATAAAGGATTTTCTTGATATTTAACAAATAAAAACAGAGCAGATTCTTAATTTCTGTGTCCAAAGGATATTCCATCTAATTTGCCAATACAATACGTAGTTCCTTCTTGTTCTTTTTCTAATAAATTAATAAGTTTAATTAATTCAAGAATAGCATGGTCGACGGTATATTGCTCATCAGAAATTAAACCATACGTGACCGAGACTAACCTTTCCTGCATTTCAGCAATATATAATTTGTGATTTAATTCTTCTATTAATATCTCTTTTATCTCTGGTTCAATAATCATGAAATCTCTCCTTTTTATCAAGATTAATTTGTACCTTTATAGGTACACTATTAATGCAATTATACTGTACGCTTTAAAGTACAGTCAATACAAAAGGAGAGATTTAGCATTGAAAAAAGTACATTTGCAACTGAACCAATTGCTCCATCAACATGATTTATCGATTACACAATTGCATATAAAAACTGGGATTCGTCGGGCAACACTTAGTGAGCTTGCAAGCGGCAAGCGTCAGCGAATCCAATTAGAACACATAGATAAAATCGTGAATGCCCTAAATATTAAAGATATAAATGAATTATTCCGTATTGAAGAAGATGATGAATTATAAATATCTTATAACAGCACATGGTTAATGATAATCATCCATTTTCTATTTTTATAATTATTTGAAGCCGAAGAAACTATCTGTTAACGAAAGGGGCTGTTGCATAATCAGTTACTACCTGTTTATGCAACAGCCCCTTTTGTATAACTTTATTCACATTAATAACCAAACAAACTCATTTGTTGTGGTTCAACTTTCAATTGTTTAATTTCTTCTTGTTCAATTTCATTAATACGTTGACCCATTCTTTTAATTAAACCTACAACTAACGCATTTCCCATACAAAAATAACGCATTCTATCAGCCATGCCTTCTGTCCAATTATCAGGGAAACCATTAAGACGTTCACATTCTACAGGTGTCAAGAATCTTAACCTCTGCGTTAATGGATCTTCAACAACATGTGTACTGCGATTATTTGTTCCTTCGCTGGTCAGCATCGTTCTTCCAGGTTTATCAAGAGCATCTGGAAAAGCCATCCCACCTTCTGAAAAGAAATAACTATGCCCTGTTGCTGATGTTCTTTCAATTCGCTTGGGTCCTTTAAGATAACGAAACTTTTCAATAGATTTCTCACTTAAATAGTATTTTTCTTCTACATCGGACTGTAAAATGCTGCCCAATGAAATGAAAGGCTCTGTTCTAGAGATAACCTCTTCGGTATATACCAATCCGTCTTTCATAATCCCTGCATTTAAATACTTTTGCGAAAACTCATCAGATACTTCCAATAAATTTTTCGGTAATTTAAATTCTCTAGGCGGATGTCTCTCTACAAAGTTTTCTTCTACCGGGAATGCTGGAGCAAAAAAACCATCATTATGAATAATACTCGGATTTGTTTCTTCGAATAGTTTTTTATAATATGCTGTACTATTATGCACTGCGAATATAAATACTCTTCTTCTCCTTTGAGCCTGCCCATAATCCGCGGCATTAATTACTCTCCACTCTACCGAATAGTTTAAATCCCGAAGACTTGCCAGCATAACAGAAAAGTCTCTTCCCCTCTGTTTAGAAGGAGATTTAAGTAGACGATCAACATTCTCTAGAAGTAAATATTTAGGTTGAATTTCTTTAACCATTCTTGTGATATCCCAAAATAAAACTCCTTTTTTTCCTTCCAAGCCTTTTTCACCGGATAGACTACGTGCCACAGAATAATCCTGACAAGGAAAACCGCCTACAATTAAATTTATATCATTATTAATAAATTGTTTTTCATCTACATCAGCAATATCTACATTGGAGTGATTACCTTTATCTTTGAACTGCTTAGCATAACAATTAAAAGCATCTTGACTCTTTTTAGAAGGTTCCCATTGGTTCCCCCATACAACTTCAAAATCTTCCGTTTGCTCCAGTCCAAGTCGAAACCCGCCAACTCCAGCAAAGAGTTCCATAATTTTCAACATGCTATACACCCTTTCGGTATTCATTATACCTAATAACAATTATAATAAAAAGTAAGATGAAGATCAACATGTTATTAAGATTTATTGTAATTATATCATAAAATACGAACTAATGTTCTTTTTGAGGTGAAAAAGTTATGATTTACGAAACAGAAGAAGAATTATTAGAAAAAGCTCTTGCTGCAGAAGGAAGTAGTTTTGAAGAATTAGATAAAAAGGGAAGGTTAAATAATGCTCGATCAAAAGGTGGGTTAGGGCATATCATCGAGGAAAGTTATTTTGGTTATGAAGTAAACTCTAATGCAGCACCAGATTTTGAAGAATTAGGCATCGAATTGAAGGTTACACCGTTTAAAATTAATAAAAATGGAACGGTATCTTCCAAAGAAAGATTAGTGCTTAATATCATTAATTATATGGAGGAAGTTCATTGTAATTTTTTTACGTCTAGTTTTTGGAATAAAAATCAAAAATTACTTTTAATGCTCTATGAATGGATACCTAATGTAGAACGGAAAGATTATCAAATTTATAAAAGCTTTCTTTATACTTTTCCAGAAGCTGATTTAGAAATTATAAAACAAGATTGGGAAATTATTATAAATAAAATTAAATCCGGAAAAGCCCATGAATTGTCTGAAGGGGATACTAACTATTTAGGGGCATGCCCAAAAGGAGCAAATAAAAAATCATTAAGGAACCAACCCTACTCAGAAACCCCTGCTATGCAACGCGCATATGCCTTAAAACAAAGTTATATGACTGCATTATATCGAAAAATTATTAAAAAAGAAGAATTGGTATCTTTTACAAAGAAAGAAGAACTGCATAAGTTAAGTTTTGAGAAGATTTTAGAAAATCGCTTTAATGATTATATCGGAATGTCTGATGTACAAATTGCTGACACATTAGGTATTGAATATAATCGGAAGGCTAAATCATCCATCGCTCTGCTCATAAGTGCCCTCTTAGGTATTAAAGGCACTCGTTTAGATAAGATAGAAGAGTTCTCCAAAGCTAATATCCAGTTTAAAACTATCCGATTAGAGCCTGATGGTTTACCTCGCGAGCATATGTCATTTGAAAATATTCGCTTTGATGAATGGGTGAATGAGAAATGGGAAGATAGTGCTGTGCGGGAGAAATTTATGACAACAAAGTTTTTATTTGTTGTATTTCAATTTAATGAAACTAAAAATGAAAATCCAGATAGACTCCCATATTTAAGGGGAATCCAATTATGGAATATGCCTTTGCAAATTATCGATAATGAAGTAAAAGGTATATACGATGAAGTTAATAGATTAATGCAAGCTGGTCTAGATTTAAAAGTGAAAAAATATGGAAAAACAACAAGACAAGAGAATAACTTCCCTAAAGCTAATTTTAATGGCGTTGCACATGTCCGACCAAAGGCTAAAGATGGTAAAGATACTGTAACCCTCCCTACTGGTCAAGTTGTTACAAAACAGTGTTTATGGCTGAATCGGGAATTTGTTGCTGGGATATTGGATAGGAAGGAATAGCAATAATAATATATTCTATTTAAAGAGCCCTTACAATTGGTTTTAAGAATAATTATATAAAGTTATGTATCACTGCTTTGTTAGTCAGAGCTAGGTATCATTTATTATTTAAAATATTATCTAGCTTTGCATACATAGGCTTGCGGCTATAAAACACAACTTATTCCAAATATTTTCATAAAAAAGCTTTCACATAATTAAAGTAAATAAGGAGTGCACTCATCATGGAACCTCATAAATTTACCCGAAAAGAATTAGATAAAATCTTCAACAATGTTGTTGGTAAAACGCTTGGAGAAGCTGATACAAAAAATGTTTTTGCCCGTACTATTACTCATCCCAAAATAACGGGGATTGCAGGGGATGTAATCGAACAATCTGTTTTAGGCTATCCGGCAAACCAAGCTAAGAATCCTGATCTAACTGTGGACGATATTGACATAGAATTAAAAACAACAGGGCTTCGCAAACCGAAAAAGAAAAAGGATTTATTTTTTGAGGCAAAAGAACCTATGACAATTACTGCCGTCTCTCCTCATTCCATTACAAATGAAGAGTTTGAAACATCTAATTTCTGGCATAAGTTAGAACATTTATTATTGGTCTATTATCACTATGATTCTTCAAAAACAGTATCAGCTGCAGAATATGCAGATTTTATTATCGAAGGTTTTCATTTCCATGAATTTTCTAGCGAAGACAAGGAAATTCTGAAGAAGGACTGGCTTATTGTACGAGATTTTATTCAATACTTGAAAGATACATATGAAAATCCAGAAGATGAATATGCTCGTATTTCTTCAGATTTAAAGAAAACACTAATGCTTATAGATACTGCTCCTAAATGGCCGCATCGACCACGTTTTAGATTAAAAAGAACAACCGTTTCCACGATAGCACAAAAACACTTTGGTGCTAAATTTGAGAAATTAGATGAAACGTATACGTCACTTGGAGAGCTTGATAATAAATTACATCTTCTTTCCAATCAATATAAAAATAAAACTGTTCAAGAATTAATGGATATATTAGGTATCACTAAGAAACTTAATAAAAAAGGAGATGTTAACAAAGGTATTAGTGAGCAAATTATCGTTAAAATGTTTGGAGGAAAAGCAAAGAAATTAAATAAAATTGATTTATTTAGTAAAATTGGAATCATTCCCAAAACAATTGTTCAAACAACGAAAGGTTCACGAACAGAGGATATGAAATTATTCCCTATTGATTTTGAAGAGTGGACAAATCCGAATACTCCTTTTGAAGACTCTTTTGTGTATAACTATTTTAATCAACAATTTCTTTGCATTATTTTTGAAGAACCTTCGCCAGAGGCAAAATTATTAGATAATAAATTTATTGGGTTTAAACGTATGGCAATTGATGAAAGTATTGTAGAAAACGAAATTAGAAGTATCTGGGAGGAAATCAGAGATTTAATTAATAGTAATAAACTTGAGGAAGTACCCGTTCTGGATAAAAATCAAAAACAACGGTTTACTCCAAAAACTAAAAAACCAATGTCGGCTCTTAATTTTCCAAAAGCAAAACACAATAACTTTTTTCTACGCGGAAGTGGTGAAGATGCTTCAAAAAAGACATTTTCGCTAAATGGAATTCAAATGTATAAACAAAATGTTTGGATGAGAGGTAAATTTATTATATCTATGCTTGAGGATGTTGATTTTATTTAGATTATTTTATGGGGCTTATAATGAATCATCCCAACACATGGACAACACAAGGGTGTAAAACTGGTTGGCACATTGAACTATGAAACAGGTGAAATATTCTGCATCGAAGAAGAAAAGTTCGATGCAGCTGCTTTTCTAAAATTTCCAACTGCGACACTCGAACATTATCCTGTCAGTAAAATCGTTATGATATTAGACAATGCCCGGATTCTCCATGCCAAACTCCTTCGCCCATTTTTGGATCAACACAAAGACCGGCTGGACCTTGTATACTTACTGCCCTACAGCCCAGAGCTCAACCTCATTGAAGGTTTATGTAAATGACTGAAAGAATCTGTCATTAACAATGTCTTTTTTCCAGAGGTCCGAAAAATTGCGCTCAAGGTCAGAGAATTTATTGGTGATATTAATCAGTACAAGGATACTATTATCGACCGGATTTGTGTTAGGATGTAAGTTAAATGATTATTTCTCATAAAGAAGTCCACCAATATTCATGACGAGTCCATCGGGTTTTGCGATTAAGATTATTGTAACTCAATAGGAATATGCACTTGAGGTCCACCGTTTCATACTTCAAGTCCACTAATCATCTGGAATAGAATAACTTGCCTTTTTCAAGCCAAGTATAGGTTAACACCGCCACCATCCTTTACCATTGTTTGTGCCCATGGTAGTGAAGTCATGAGAATGGGAAAAGTCAAGCCTATAAGGCTCCATTCGCTTTAATAGCGTACCATGGTCAATCAATTCTAAGTTCCGCTGGCGGGACTCCGTCCCCTTCCAGCGATCACTAAGAATTGGCACAATGGTAAAGGACAAGCAGCTGCCGCTGTGGTTGAAAATTGCTTCCCGCTAGAGAAGATTAATCATTATTGCCATAAGCGGATCTCAATTGGATATTAGTGGACTTGTATTGACCAGAAGACCCATCTTCATGTATTCATAGACTTATTAACGTGAAATAATCAGTTAAAATCATAAATTCAACTTATATAAATGGTTTTACAATAAATTCATCATTTATTATTGTTTCAATTAAATTTGTACCTTTAGCTACTTTATTATTGCCTCCAAGTTGTTTATATTTTTCGTAAACATATTCGGCACAAGTTTTAATTTTTTCATCAGTAATATCATCTAACCTAAAATTCGCTAGTTGTTTGAGCGTAATTTCTGCTGACCCAGTAATTTTCGCTGAACAAACATACATGACATAAAAAGAAATATCTGACTGTTCACTAATAGAATAAACACCCAGACTATTTATAAAGCTTTTCACTCTTTTTCCAATTACCGCAGCATTATAATAACTGTCTAAAATTTTATTGTTTAAATATAATTTGGTATATGTTTCTTCATCATTTAAAAGTGTAGAAGGTCGCGCTCTAGCATAATTAGGTTTTTTCAAGATAATAGACATTAAACTTTGAGCTAAGAAAGGAATACTAATTATTTTATCTTTAGGTTTACCTTCGTTCTTATAGAAGTTTTTCCTTCTATCATAAAATAGCCCCTTGGTTTTCATATAATTCTCAATCTCTCTATGAATACTATCCGTACCTCTCAATATTGCTTTCGGAATTGTTGTCTGGCTGTTTGTAGCCAAAATAATATTATCTCTTGAAGCATCAGTATCAGGAACGATTATCCTTAATAAAACTTTTCTACTTTCTTTTCTACCTTCTTTTTTTGCATTGTTAAAATAATTATATAACTCAGTTGAAGTTTGCAATCCGTTTACTATTTCTGGATTCTTTATTTCAAAAACTTTAGTGGACTTTTGATCAATTTCGCTAGCCAACATTGTTATTCCATTATTTAACCACCAAAAATCTTCTTTATAATCCGTTTGTCTTAATGTAGCAGCAATTTCCTTATTAACAGTTATACTACCTTGATAATCTCGAACATTGGATTCAAAAATATGTTTGATTAACTTCTCATTTTCATTCGTTATAAAATCAAAATACTGATTAAGATTAGCTAATACAATATATTCTTTTTCCTCTTGCACTATGATAGGTGTCTCAGAAACATGCAATACAAAATCTGTTTTAGAAGGAGCATCATATAATTTTAAAATTTTCTGAGCATCAATATACTCTACATTAACATCAGTATTTGGACTTGGAAATAAACCTTTAAGTTTACCCATTAACTCTTCTGCCTGCTGTTTTACATTAAGATGTACCTCATTCCCTAAGCTTACATAAATGAATTTAAAATTTACTATAGGTGACTTAGTTATTAAATTTAAAAATGTCTTGTGAAATCTTTCAAAGAACTCTATCACATCACTATTGTATCGTTTTGAAAAATCATTGCCTTGAAACGACTCTGTTGAGAAAAGATTATCAACAATACTTTTCCATTTATTAAAAACATCTTCTCTAAAGGATGTTTCAAATTTCGATTGTATTATGTATAAATCTAATTTAGGATTCCTTTTGATATTTTCTAATGGTGTATCGTCGAAAATCAATTCTTCATTTACAAATAAATAAAGCCCATCACAACCACCATCATTTCCACTACCAACAATACCTTTTTCAAGTTCTTCGTCACTTAAATCAAAAGTTTTTAAAATTAAACTTGCAGAAAAAACCTCAAAATAGTCATGTAGCATTCTATTTGAATTTTGAGTTGTCCATTTTGATTTCTTCCCGCTTATCTAATAAACTTTCTTCAAAACTCTTTTTAATTAATTCTCTTGATATTAACTGAGAGTTGTCCATTTTAGTTTCCATATTTATAAGCCCTCCATAATTTTGAATTTAAAGGAAATCATATCGAAAGAACTCGATTATGATTATATAATCCACCTTTTTTACATTAACTGCACTTACTTATGGTACGGTTCTCCGTGGTGTAGCTAAGTGAGGTTTTCAAGAGTTTTCTTTACACCACTCATTCATACTTATACGATAAAAGTTTCCAACATAAACTTTATCGTACTTTGAATGGTATTTTTCAGTTAAAAAGTCTTGAAACGTTTTTTGTTCATCTGAATTTGCTATGTAAGTTCCTGCTGAAGTATAAACAGCTTCAGTAACACATATTGCAAAGCAGGGGAAATCCTTATAGGCTAATCCACACATTTTTGAAGCTTTATTTACGACATCTCCCATATATATTAAATCGTTTATTCCACTTCCGCTATATCCAGCTTTAATTGTTAAAGCTCTTCCGTATGCAACTCCGATGCCAGCATTAACCTCTTTAAAATCGCTTCCCCATTTCTTCTTGTACTTAATATTCAATATATCCATCATACCGTTTGACATAGAAGCTGCCTCTAATGCTTGCGTAACAGACGATTTAGCGGGGTCGTTTGCCTCCCCAGAGAATACTGCGGACACACAATCTCCAACAATATTTACTTCCCTACATGTTTCAAAACTATTTACGATTGCTACAATTTCACTTATATACGCTCTATATAACCTTGCTAAAGACTTTGATTTTTTACCTTGAGTTTCAATTAAATCCGAAGAGCCTCTTAAATCTATAAAGAAAGCTGCACACTTAACATATTTGCCATTTTTATAAGTCAAATCTTCTATTTTTGGTATATCGTCTGCCTCACCAAATGTTGTTGAATCATTTAAAATTGAATCAATCCGCTCTAAACTTTTCTCTAATTCAAAACTCTTAATATTTGCCCTCATATTATTTCTTCCTTTCTTTTAAATTATCTTTTATACTAAATATACTTGGACTTAATGTTTTTATGAGGTGACAATATGACCGTAGATAAATACTATAAACAGCTAGATAAAGTTGATTATTGGATTGCGAATGCAGATACTAAGGCATCGTTTGTTCTAGCTTTTTCAGGTGTACTGAGTGGATTTTTATTTAGTGACGAGACGATTGAACAACAAAATGTCGACAATCACACTGATTCTTTTATCAACCTACCTAATACACTACTAACCTTAACTATAATCAGCCTAATCATTACTATCACTTTCTCTTTACTAGTGTTAAGCGCTAGAACTAAAGGGGTTAAACATACTCTCTTTTTTTGGGGTGATATATCTAAATATACCCATTGGAGTTACTACCTTCGTGCTAAGCTTCGTGAAACTGATGATGCATTGGAAAAAGACTTAATATATCAAATATATATTAACTCTAAAATTTGCAATAAAAAGTTTAAAAGATACCGTTTAACACTACGTTTTTTGATTATATCGTTAGTTCTATTTGCAGTACATAAGATTATTACTATCCTTCTATAAAAAAGCTCCATAATTAGTGGAGCTTTTTTACTATTCTACCATTTTCCACCTTACAATAATAGTACAATTATATATCGTCTATGCTTCTAACATGCTGATTCTCTCCAAATACACATCTACATCTATAAAAACCTATTAAAAACACCTTAATTGTTATTAATTAAGGCGTTTATGGCTATTAATTGCTCAAATTTATTTTAAATATTCTTTATAGATTGCTTTGTAATTGTCTATCATTTCTAAATAATTTTTAATGGACACATACTCATCCACCTGATGAGGCAAATCTTCAACCCCAGGACCATAAATAACAACGTCAAACTCATTATCAACCTTAGTAAAAGCAGCCGCATCCGTCGTAGGTGAAATACCATTCACAGGCAATTCTTCCTTGGAAACAGCCTGAATAGCTTTAATCAATTCCGAATCCGGTTTAGACTCTACAGGATATATATCATAATCCACGTTTAATTCTAAATTAAACCCTTCTTTTTCGTTCAACTCATCAACAATACCCTGCAACACTGCCTTCACTTTGCCATTATCAAATTCAGGAATCGTACGAATATTCCCTTGTAATGTTGTCACAGCAGGAATACTGTTAACCTGATCTCCGCCATTAATGATGGTAATAGCATGAGCAGTCTCACCTAATACATCATTTTTATATTTGTTCGTGACTTCTTGCATTTCTGCATTAGCACGTGTCACAAATTCATTCATATTTGCGATGGAGTTAATACCTTCTTTAGGCATGGAACTATGTGCAGATTTTCCACGTGAAACAATGGTATAGTTCATGGAGCCTTTATGCGTGTAAATCAATGCTGGGCCGGTTGGTTCGCCAATAATCAATCCATCCAGATCATCTGCATAACCTTCCTTCGTTAATTGTTCCGCTCCTAATTCACCGACCTCTTCCCCAACTGTTGCCATGAATTTCAATGTACCGTTGATATCTGTGTTTTCTTCTTTGATTTCGATCATAGCGATTGCTAAAGCTGCCAGACCAGATTTCATATCTGTTGAACCCCGTCCGTATAATTTATCCCCATCGATTTCAGCTGAAAACGGCGGGTATTTCCATTCACTTTCATCACCAGCCGCTACCACATCTTCATGTCCGCTGATACCTAATACTTTACCGTTACCTTTTTTGTAAGTGGCTACCAGGCTTTCACGTCCTTCACTATATTTTACTTTCTCAGATTCTATCCCATGTTTTCGGAATAGATTTGCGAAGTAATCCGCTACTTCAGATTCATTGTCGTTTACCGATTTTATTTTTATGATATCTCGTAATACTTTAATACGTTCTTCTTTATTCAATGTATGATTCCCCTTTCGTTGATATATACTGGTTCAAATCTAAAGCGGAAAGCAGTAAATTGATAAGGTTGTCGACTATAACATACAATACCCTCCTAACAAGAAAAGTATTCGAATACAGGTTCAAATCAAAACACCAAAACAAACAAAAAGCTGCCGATACCCTCGACAGCTTTTTCTTTATTTCCAGCAACCCTCATACAACTATAAAATCTCACTAAACAATTCTCTTTTAACTTCCTCCATCGCCATATCTTCCCCAGTAAACAATTTATAAGCCAAAGCGCCTTGCCATAAAACCATTCCCAGACCATTAATTGCTGTAGCTCCAGCCTCTTCCGCTTGTGCTAACAATTTTGTTTTTTGCGGGTTATAGACCACATCCGTTACAACTAAATCCTCGCGCAGTACATCTGTAAGATCATCCAGAATGCTCATTTCATCTAGTGGTTTCATCCCTAAGCTTGTAGCATTTGCCAGAACAGCACTTTCGGCGATTTCTTTACGGAAAGTTTCTTTATCCTCTAAAGGAAAAATGTTTGCTTTAACACCGAAATGAGCCATCTCATTGTTAATATAGGATACATTTTCTTCTGCTTGTGGGAAGAACTTGTCGTCTCTCGCAAAGATACTAATTTCTTTGATACCAGATTGTACGAGTTGAATAGCTATTGGCGTTGCAACACCGCCGGAACCGACCAGGGTGATTTTTTGGCCTTCCAATTTCACACCATGTTCTTCCAGGTTTTTCACATATCCTAAACCATCTGTATTATACCCAATCAGCTTGCCGTCTCTGTTTACGACGGTATTGCTGGCATGTGCATATTTTGCACTGTCATCCACTTCATCTAGATACTGGATGACTTCCATTTTATTTGGCATGGATACATTGAATCCTGCTGCTCCTACTGCTTTCATGCCCTCTACCGCTGTTTGAAGGTTTTCTGTACCAACTTCAAAACCTAAATATGCATAATTCAAACCGCCAATGGTGTATCCCAAATTATGCATTTCAGGCGAAATGCTGTGCCCGATTGGGGTGGCCAGCAATCCTACAAGTTTTGTTTTACCGTTAATTTTTGCAAGGTTTTTATCATTATTCATTATGTTTCTATCTCCCTTAAATTTAATTTCATTCCATTAATTGAGTACTTTCTTACCTCGATAAAGTACAAATACAGCAAGTAAAATACTTAATAACGCGATAACCATGTCAAATACTAATGTCATGGAAATACCAATTCCTCCAACCAAAGAGCTTGTAATCATTGGAACGAGTATGAAAGCGACGCTTCCTGCTATATTTACGTAAGATGTTGTTGTTCCTTTGTTCTCTACAAAGAAGTCTGTCATCACACTGATTGCCAATTGGAAAATACCAGAAGTTGACAGTCCAAGGATAAATGTAGCTACGATAACAACTGGATAAGAATGAACAAAGAAAAGCATTAGCATGGATACAAAAGCAACTGCCGGGTAGATGATCATGATCGTTATCGGCTTAATAAATTTGTCCAATACGACAGCTAACAAGAGAACCGATACCAATGCACCTATACTGAAATAACTTAAAAGCTGTACAGCGACATTTTCACTTAAGTCCATGAAACCTGTACCCAGCTCCGGAAGCCATGTCTGCCAAACGACAAATAAGGCCGTAGACGTAAACCCGATAAGGATGATGGCCAGTCCTTCTCCCCAAAACTTTGGTTTCTCTTTAAAACGATTATCTTGGGCTTCGCTTGTTTTCTGATTCTTTTCCTTTGTATTGAATGCCGGGAATGGCATAAAGATTAAATACATACCACTGATTAAGAATAAGGCTGCTAATAAGTAGAATGACCAGCCCCATGAAAGATCATGAGACGCTAGAAACGCCAGGATAACTGGTAATAAGGTCGCGCCAATGGATACCATTGCTTTAACCAAGACCGTAGCTGAACTTGATTGCTTTGGAAATGATTCGATTAGAGCCGGATAGGTTCCTGAGTCTAATAAGGAATTCGCAATCCCTGCGGTTATTGCCAGGGCAAAAGCCACCGGATAGCTTGAAAACAGTGGTATTCCGATTAAAAACAGCAGGTATAAAAAGCTTCCGGTAATAATAATCGGCTTTCGCCCCAACTTATCGGAGAGCCGACCGGCAAAGAATAATGCAACCAACTTTCCAATACCAATGGCAGATACTAGCAAACTGATACGTTCAACTGGTTGATCATAGTTTGCCGATAAGTTACCCATGTTGGAAGCGATGATAATATTGATCATTCCTAACATGAAGTAATTCAAGTACATTCCAAACGACGTTTTAATGTATGGATTTTTCATTTCTTCTCACCTCTAAAATCTTTGCAGAGATTTCAATTTATCATTCATATCTCTTTGGTTATTTTTCGAGAACAGCTTGATCTTTCTGGATAGATAGAGTGCTAAAGCTGTACTCACAATGGTTATGACTAATTCTAGATAGAATACCGAGGATATCCCGATATGCTTGGTCAGCACTCCCGTGATATAAGGGATAACCATAAAGGCTACACTCGCCGCAGCACTAACATAGGAAACGCTGACTCCCTTGTTATTTGGAAACATTTGAATCATCACCGTCATTGCCAGCTGATAAATCCCAGATGTCGATAATCCCAGAAAGAACGCAATGAACGGTACGAGTGAAGAGTCATGAGCAAATAGCAACGCAAAAACAAAGATGGCAGCAACACTCGGTGCGAACATCATTGCCGTGATCGGTTTGATGATTCTTTTCAGTAACCAGGCAAGCAATAAAACGGAAATAAGCCCGCCTACACTGTAAAAGCTGAGCAATCTTACTGCATCATTTTCATTCAGCTGAATCATTTCTTGGCCAAACGTCGGCAACCAAGTCTGAATGACAATGGTCATGGAAACGGAAAAAAATCCAATCAATACGATAGCTGTGCCTTCCTTCCAGCTATGTGGATTGGAACCTGGCTTTTCGACGTTCTCCCTATCTATTTCTTCGTTACGCTTCTCCCCATTAACAGCCGGAAATCGAACAGGAATGAAGTAAACTCCCAGGCCAATAAACACTATCGCCGGCAGGAAGAATGCATAACCATAAAACATGTCTTGGGATATCAAAAATGCGATAAATACGGGAAGAAGTGCAGCCCCTATAGACATAAATGCTTTGATCAAAACCGTTGCTGTGCCCGCTGCCTCTTTAAATCCTTCATTAAGCGCTGGATAGGAAGCAGCGTCGAGTAATGAGTTACTTATACCTGCAAACAAAGCGAAAAACATAGCCAATGCGAAATGCGTGGTTGTTGGCACCCCTATAAGGAATACAGTATAAAGTATGGCAGCCGATATGAGTAATGGCTTTCTTCCGTAGCGATCCGATAACTTACCCGCAATATTGATACTAAGTAAGTGACCAATCCCGACAATAGAGATCAGCAAGCTGATATCTGTTCGGAAAACACCCAAACGTTCTGATAAAAAACTCATATTTGATGCCAATACGATATTGACCATTCCCAAAAGCAAATAACTTAGATAAATCCCCACTCCCATATTTAAGTATGGATGTTTCATGACGCTTCTCCTTTGCAACATGCTCTCTTATAGAAAGTTCCTCTCACCCTCCTATATAGCTGGTACTAGCATTTCCAAACTTATTGGTATATCGATATACTAAAAGACAAAATAAAATAAAGTTAATACAAGAACAACTTTAGGTGTTTTCTGGTATATCGATATACTAAAATAACGAAATCAACTATACTCCTGCGATTTTTTTGTGTCAACATTGTGACGTATTTCACTTGCTTCTTCTCAAATACTATCTATTTTCCTCTTCACAAAATGAAGAGAGAACCTTCCTTTACAAACAGGAAAGTCCTCTCTTTATCTATTGATTATTTCGATGTTTCTCTGATAACGAGCTGTGGCTTAAGTATAATGCGCTGCATTTCCTCAATCTCACGCTTTATTTTACTATGTAGAAGTCTGGCCGCTTGATTACCAATAGATTTAGGATGGGAAGAAACCGTCGTTAATGGGGGATGATATATTTCTGCTTCGGGAATATTATCAAATCCTACAATATCGATGTCCCGTCCAATCACGATCCCTTTTTGAGTTAACACCTTCATCACGCCAAAAGCAATTAAATCACTAAAACAAAAAATAGCAGTAGGAACCTCCGGTAAATCCAGCATCTTTAAAGCTGCTTCTTCGCCACCTTTATCGGTTGGTTCACTGTCAATGACAAGTGATTCATCAATCGTCAGGTTAGCGTTTTCATGCGCCATCCGGTAACCTTCCATTCTTTCTGTCCATGTGGAAGAATTTTTCACCCCGCCTAAAAAAGCTATTTTTTTATGTCCTTTGCTGATTAAATGACTTATTGCTTTATACGTTCCTTCTGGATAATCAATCCCTACATAATCTGCATGCACATTGGGTAGTTCCCGATTAGCAAGCACCAAAGGAATTTTCAAATTATTTAACTGTTTTGCTGTTTTACCAATACTTCTCGAGGCAGGATTAAGAATCAGCCCATCTACTCTGTGCTCTACCATCGTGGATATTAATTTTTGTTGTTTTTCAACCGAATCAAAAGTTGTACCAAGCAATACCGTATAACCGAAGCCTTCCAGCGTATTTTGTACACCTATCAAAAATTCTGAAATAAATTTATTTGCGATATCCGTAACGATGACCCCAATGATATTGGAATTCTGCGATCGCATATTGGCAGCTACTCTGTCATAAACGTACCCCAGTTCTTCCATAGATGCTAATACTTTATTTCGCGTAGCTTCTGATATTCTTGGGTTATTTCTAACGACTAAAGAAGCGGTCGTCGTCGATACGCCAGCATGATCTGCAACCTCTTGTAATGTAACACGCACATTCTTTTTAGGTTTTTTCAATGTTCATCACCTCTTCCATCTAATCATCGAATAAACGCTGCCTTCGTGTAAGCCTGCTTCCTTTACGTTTAAAAAGTCCTCTGCCATAAGCGGGCTTAAACACATATGTAAGGTTCTATTTACTATTTTTTCTGGGAAGCATCTATATCTACTATAACACTTTTGATTCAAGTAGCGTTTCGTCATTTCAAATAACTTATTTTGCGATGTATATCGGATTTGTTACCTGGCTTAGGTTTTCCTTTTTGTACGGAAATTAGAAATGCTCAGACTAAAAATATAAAAATGAGACGAGAGACCAAAAATCCCTCGTCTATTTAGCTGACGTAGCCAATATATCGTATGATTTAATTGGTTTTCCTGCCAATTAATATTTCTAAATCCACGGTTATGTCAGCTGAATCTTTTTCTAAAAATGATTGTATTCGTTCCTTCTTGGCTGACCACGTTAAAGGAGTCATTTGCATGAACAATTGAATGGATGGCTGATTCAGTTTCCTAGTATAATGCACCCTGAAACTATCCAAGATGCGAAAGTTTTCGTTAAAACGGTCAACCGCCTCTGTATTGGAGTAATCTTGCTTTACAGTTTTATCAAATAAATCCTCTCTTATTTCTTTTAGATAGCCGCTTCGGGGAACAACTTTCATCACTAAACCATCCGCTCTCAATAATCGATTAAATTCTGCATAATTGGAAGGGGATAAGATATTAAGAATAACATCGAACCGTTTATCCTTAAACGGCGTATTAGCAAGATCTGCTACAGCCCAAATGTTATGAGTATAGTTCTTGGCAGCTGCCAATACACCTTCTTTGGCAATATCAATTCCTACTCCAGTTACAGCTTTTCCAAAGTCCGAACGCACTTTATCGCATACGTTAGATAGATGGGAACCTTCCCCGCATCCTGTATCAAGTATCCATAATGATTCTTTTTTTATATCAGCTTGCCTTCTTATCATTTCGGCAATTGCTTGAATAAGCGGTTCAAAAAATTTATCTTCTGCAATCAGTTTCCTTCGCGCCTCAAAAAAATCTTTGCTGTACTTTGTTTTCATTGGGTGTGTCGTTAAGTTAAGATATCCTTGTTTGGTGAAATCAAACGTATGATTGTTAGAGCAAATGAAACTTTTTAATTCAAATACGTTCATAGACGCCTCACAAATAGGACACTTGAAAATGGATTCCAATTCGCTTACATATGTTGCGCTCTTTTCTTTTTTAGTCATTTTAGACAAAGCAGACACCTCATTCATTCGTTTTTATAGATAAATGAAAAAGGCATAGACAAATAAACCCTCGTTTTATTTTAAAAAAAACTGGGTTTGCATGCAGTCTATACCTTTTACTATCGATAACGAATGAATTGAATAATCATGGAAAGGCTCTCCTCTGAATAAAAACTGGCAATCAAGCCATTAATAATTTTATCAAGTTTTTATAACAAGAGCAAACAAGCCTTGCTTCTTCTTTCAACGGCAAGCCCCTCTGTGTTTTATCTAAATGACGATTCTTGCATCAGCTTTCAGTCCGTGGTTTTTAAGGTGTTTTCAAGATGAATCAGATTATTTTTTCTACATACATCTTCTGATTTTAACAAAACGAATAGCAAACTTACTGCTATTAGAAATTCTTCTTATTTTCTTCCATAATATCCACAAACCTTTCCGCAGCTCGATTTAAAGGAACATTTTTCAAATAACATATGCCTATACTTCTTTTCGGTATCGGTTCCGTTAAAATCACTTCATCAAGCTGGCCTTCTCTCAAAAACTGTTCAGAGAATTCTTTTGTAACACAGGCAACGCCAAGATTAATCTTAGCAAATTCTAACAGCAATTCATGGGAACCTAACTCAAATTCCGGCTGAATTTTAATTCCTTTTGCAAGAAAAAATTCTTCAACATATCTCCGGGAATTGGAATTGTCCAATAAAATAAGCGGAAAATCAACCAATTCTTCTGGTTTTATTGGCTTAGATAATACTTCTCGGTATTTTTCACCATATACAAAGGTATCCTGAATTTCTAATAAAGGCTTTACTTCTAATGACTTGTCATCAATGGGGAGATTACAGATAGCGATATTCACTTCCCCTGCTTTTAAGGCAGCTATGATTTCCCACGTTGTCCCATTGACTATTTTGAATTTAAGATTTGGATACCGATTATGAAATGTTTCTAAATAGGGAAGCAAAAAAAATCGCGAAATGGTATCGCTGACCCCTATTTTAAACTCACCAATGAATAAATTTTTAAATTCTAAAAGCTTTTCTTCCCCAGCTTGTATAAATTGAAGTGCTGAACTGACATATTCAAACAATAAATTTCCTTCATCCGTTAGCGTTACACCTTTAGACAGCCGATTAAACAGCCTTGTATCTAACTCTTTCTCTAATTGTCCCATGGATTGACTTATTGCTGGCTGGGACATATACAGCTCTTTTGCCGCTTTAGAAAAGCTTTTATTTTTACCAACCGTATAAAAAAGAAAATATAAATCCAATTTTCCTGTCATATAACCCACCCTTATACCCCATATTAGATATATTGACTTTACTTATATCATGAAAAGCCGTATATTACAAGAGGAGACTGTTTAGATTGTTAGTGTATTAGTAAGATACTTTTTAACAAGTGAATACTTTATAGAATATAGCAAGATTACAAAGAAGGAGCGAATGATTGTGGAAAGAGTTGTAGGAACTATCGCCAGAGGACTGCGCTGTCCCATCATCAATACAGGAGATAACATTGAAGAGATTGTTGCGGATAGTGTATTAAAAGCAGCAGAGGTTGAAGGCTTTACTATTCAGAATAAAGATGTTGTCACCGTTACGGAGTCCGTAGTGGCACGTGCACAAGGCAACTACGCTACGATTGACCATATTGCTAACGATGTGCAAACTAAATTTGGAGAGGATACCATCGGGGTAATTTTCCCAATCCTTAGCCGTAACCGATTTTCTACTTGCCTCAGCGGAATCGCAAAAGGCGCCAAGAAAATTGTGTTAATGCTAAGCTATCCTTCCGATGAAGTAGGCAACCATTTAGTGGAGTTAGATACATTGGATGAAAAAGGGATAAATCCTTGGACAGATGTTCTAACCGAAAAGCAATTTCGAGCGCATTTTGGCTATAATAAACATACCTTCACAGGCGTAGATTATATCGATTATTACAAATCCCTGGTTGAAGAATATGGTGTAGAATGCGAAGTCATCTTTTCAAATAATTCAAAGACAATTTTGGAATACACAAAGAGCGTACTTTGCTGTGATATTCATTCACGGGAAAGAACGAAGCGAATTTTAAAGGCACATGGCGGCGAAAAAATTTATAGTCTTGATAATATTCTTTCTGAATCCATTGACGGAAGCGGCTTTAACGAGGCTTACGGCTTACTGGGCTCAAATAAAGCAACAGAGGATAGTGTAAAGTTATTCCCGCATAACTGCCAGCCTGTCGTTGATACCATTCAAGAAATCCTGAAAGAAAAGACAGGTAAAACGGTTGAGGTCATGATTTATGGGGATGGCGCATTCAAGGATCCCGTCGGAAAGATATGGGAACTGGCAGATCCGGTTGTTTCCCCTGCTTACACAACTGGATTAGATGGAACACCAAATGAAATGAAATTAAAGTACTTGGCTGATAACCAGTTTGCTGACTTAAAAGGGGAAGAACTGAAAGAGGCTATCTCTAAACACATTAATGAGAAACAGGATGACTTGGTTGGAGCAATGGAAGCTCAGGGAACTACTCCTCGGAGACTGACGGACCTTATCGGGTCGCTGTCTGATTTAACTTCAGGCAGTGGAGATAAAGGGACGCCGATTGTTTTTATTCAAGGGTATTTTGATAATTATACGAAATAAGTATTGGTAGGAACAACTTACAGGACAAGGGAGCGGGGCTCCTTTGTCCTGTTTTTATAGGAGGCTGCGGGTGCTTGGAAGGGAATGTGCTTGTAATAGTGGTATGCTCCTTTTGGCTAGTTGAAAAAAATCAGGAATTTATAGACTGGTTATTCTGATTTACCTCTGTAAGCTCCGATTGAATAATCGGCAAAGCCTTCAAGATATTCTTCACCATTAAGAAAAATATAACAATTAAAATTAAATCAAGAATAAAAGATATAACAAAAATGTGAATGTTAGGAACTTCACTAGCTACAATACTTCGATTTAAAATTTCTGTACCGAGGAATAATATGTAGTAAAAAGGAATAATTAATTCTAATCTGTTACCTATGTTAAAGGTTTTGTTATGTTCTTTAAAGTATCTGGACATCGTCGAGAAAATATTCCATAAACCATATAGATTATAGAAGGGAATGATGATTCTTGCTATGGATCCTAATGGAGTAATTGGATAATCCGGATTTAATATTCGCAAATCTGTATGCACCTTATAAATCCAAATTAAATAAATAATACAAGTTATAAACCAAATAACACTATTGGAAATACTCACCGCCTGATCCACCCAGAAGATTAATAGATACACTTCATAAAAATATGCGTAAAAAAAGTTTGTCAGTACAACAATACCACCTAATATCATTCCAATAACTAAAAATATCTTTAAAACATTACCAGTTGCTTGGTTGGCTAAATTCATCTGATTCCCCACTTTAAAAGTATTTTTGAAAGGCTAGTATATGGCCATGCTTCACAAAATATGCCATTTTAATTATGGGTCTACACCAAAATCTATGGGTGACACATTAGGTTAAATATGGTAATAGATCCAAATACATGAAAAAACACCCGTAACCCTGCTATAGTGAAAGTACCAACAACCAAAATAGCGAGGTGTTACCGGTGCAATTTCACTATATCAATAAATTGATTCAACTTCCAGAAATAAACGTAAAAAATATATTATTTGATGACAAAACAGGTGTTGTTTATCTATCTGTTGAGCCGATACAGTACGTTCAACCGTGTCCTTATTGCGGCAGCCATGACGTTCATCGGGATGGTGTATTATACCACCGTCATGTCCGCCATTTGCCATTGGCAAACTGGCGAACACTGCTTTGTATTCCAGCAGTGAATATGGAATGTCAGGAATGTAAGGCCCATTTCGTTTGGCAATATGCCTTTGTTCCGCCGAAAAAGCGATATACAAAAGCTTTTCAGCATCAGTTGATGAAACAAGGACAAGGCGTAACGGTACAATCCATGTCTGCTTCTCAATCCGTCCCTTATTCCACAGCGGAAAGGTATTTTAAAAATGGACTTCAAGCAGAAAGGAAGCATACCCAAATGACCTGCATTCAAGATGCGGTCCAGCGTCATCAATTGGTGCTTGGCATCGATGATTTTGCCGTGCGGAAAGGACACAGCTACAATACAGGCATTCATGATTTAAAAGGCGGCAACATGCTGGATATCATTTCTGGGCGGAAACAGGAAGACTTACAAGCGTTTCAACAAACATCTTCCTATATGCATCTATTAAACCCTGTCGCTGTAGTGATGGATTTAAGCTATACGTATCATAAATTTGTCAAAGAAACCTTCCCGCAAGCGATTCGGATTGCCGATCGATTTCATGTCAATCGTTATGTGACCGATGCAATGCATGCCGTGCGAAAAGAGGTGCAGCAAAAACTTTCTACACAGGCAAGGAAACAACTGAAACGTCATCATCAGCTGCTGGAAACACGCTACGATGCTCTGTCCAAAGAAGACCAGACAACGGTTCAAACCCTTTTAAACTATGATAACCAATTAAAAGCCATCTATGAATGGAAAGAAGCTTTTATTGACTGGTATGATTTGAGTTTAAACGCACAACAAGCGAAACAAATGCTGGAACAATGGTATCGACAAGGACATCGTATCCAGCATAAAGCAGTTGAATCCTGTCTCCAAACGATTAAAAACTGGGAAACAGAAGTGATTAATTATCACCGGATGCGCTTTACGAACGCTGTGGTGGAAGGACGTCACAATAAGATAAAAGCGATACAGCGCCGGCATTTTTTCACACGTAACCGGGATGTATATGAGAACCGTATTTTAGTTGAATGTAATTGGGCTTACATGCAGGATATTATTTAATCGTCAACCATAGATTTTGGTGATGAGCCTTAATTATAAGACGACTTCGTTAATTCATTAAGAGTATATAGTCCCGTATTAATGGGCAACAGAGGCTATCGTATAAAATTTCATTGAAAATCCTATCAAAGGAATCAGCAGAAAAAAATAAAGTTTATAATAGCATTTAATTGTTTTCTATCCATAAACTCCTCCATTGTTTTTTAATCCAAATATTATCCTTATATATTAAATGGATGGGTTTTATGATTATTCTTATTAAAGATCTAAATTCTACCATCAACATACTATAATGACCTTCCCCTTGTTTTTTCATTTACTTGTGATAAGGCTCCCCCCTCATAATCCGAAAACTCCGATAAACCTGCTCCAACAACACCAGCCGCATCAACTGATGAGGAAACGTCATCTTAGAAAACGACAGCGCCAAATCACTCCGTTTCTGTACATCCGCACTAATCCCAAGCGAACCGCCAATCACAAACATAATCTTGCTCTTTCCATAAGTCGCCAGCTCATCCAGCTTTTTCGCCAGCTGCTCCGAGCGAAGCATCTTTCCTTCAATCTCCAGCGTAATCACAAAAGCGTCCGGATTCACTTGC
This sequence comes from Oceanobacillus timonensis, assembly GCF_900166635.1. Lineage (NCBI taxonomy): Bacteria > Bacillati > Bacillota > Bacilli > Caryophanales > Bacillaceae > Oceanobacillus > Oceanobacillus timonensis. The sequence goes on along the minus strand of NZ_LT800497.1, from coordinate 172,614 downwards.
GCAAGAATACGCTCGCCTTCCTTACGCTTCACTTCTTCCATTTCCGCTTCACTCATATTTTCCGGAGCTTTTTCATCTGCTACTTCGACAATATTCACTTTCGCATAAGCACCTAAGCGCTTTTTATATTCATCAATACCTTGCTTCAAATATTTTTCTTTTAACTTTCCGACGGTGATAAGCGTTATATTCATTGTTATCTTCCTTCATCATTCATTTTTTCGATTCAATTCCTATTCTTGCTTTATTTTACCATGTTTCTTTGTCTATAGTTATCTTCATTTTTTAAATAACATTATCTCTATACACAAAAACCGAGGTTTCCTGCATGCACAACACAGAAATCTCGGTTTTCTCTTTATATTCTTATTCAGCTTTCTCATTCTCCGGCTGGTCAATTAAGCCGCACAGTTCCAATCCTTCAGCAACTCCACCATCATCTGCTGACTTCGTAACATGCGTCGCTGCTTCTTTAAGCTCTTCTACAGAGTTTCCCATCGCTACCGATGTTTTCACAAATTCAAACATTTCCAAGTCGTTTAATCCATCACCGAAAGCATAGGTGTTCTCTTTGGATAACCCGGTAAGCTCCAAGAATTTCTTGATGCCTGTGGCTTTGGAGACGCCTTTTGAAAAGACATCACAGTTATAGGGAGAATTGCGCACAATGTGAAGTTCTGGAAACTTCTCCTCATACTCTTTTTCTCCCTCTTCGATAAATATTTCGACTTGGTAAACCGGCTTATTCATATAAACGTCATCATCGACAATAGGCATCTTTCTACCGCAATGCGCACAGTCTTTTTTTAATAACTCAGATTGATCATTTGTCGTATAAATCTGCTCGGCTGTGTGAAAGCAGAGCGTAACATTTCTTTCTGCCGCATAATCTCCCAGTTTTTTTAATTGAACTGGATTGATTCGATTGCGGTAGATGACATCCCCTTCATGTACGATGAATTGTCCATTCATTAATACAGCGGAGCCAATACCCGTTTCTGCTCGTATTTTCTTTGTTTCAAATGCGGGTCTGCCTGTTGCAAGTACTGGTATCCCGTCATTTTCAATTAGTTTTTCAATTGCTTTTATGCTGCTTTCAGCTACTTTATTCTCACTGGTTAATAATGTTCCGTCTAAATCAAAAAAAACAACAGGTCTCTTCGTCATTTTTGGCCCTCCTCACATGCTCTGATGGAGTAATCATAATTGTACCCCTTATTCTAAAAGATAATGAGATGAAAAGCTAGGTTTTCGATATTTTTCCGAATTGTTTTCACTTCCATTTTTTCCTATCCTTTCTAGTTTCATGCACGCGGTATTGTGGAATAGAAAAACAAGGTGTAAATAGAACCTTGGCAAACGTTTTTACAGTTGCTCTATGCTATGAATAAAAAATAAAATTCTCACGAAAAGGAGACATGTTTATGTTTGATGATCGTGCAGGAAAAGTACTTGTCGATTTACTGGAAAAATGGGGTGTGAACCACATTTATGGAATGCCCGGTGATTCCATTAATAATATTATGGAAGAATTGCGGAAAGCAGCGGACAATATCAATTTTGTGCAAGTGCGTCATGAAGAAGCCGGTGCACTTGCTGCTTCCTCTTATGCAAAGTTAACCGGCCAGCTCGGTGTTTGTCTATCGATTGCCGGACCGGGTGCAATTCATTTACTAAACGGCTTATATGATGCGAAGGAAGATGGTGCTCCCGTCCTTGTGCTGGCTGGGCAAGTTCCGACTGACCAGATTGGTACAGACAGCTTTCAAGAAGTGAATATGGAACGTCTTTTTGATGATGTAGCCGTTTATAATAAAGAAGTTGCCTCCGAAGAACAGCTGCCTTCTATGGTTAACCAGGCGATTCGTACAGCTTATGCGGAAAAAGGAGTTGCTGTGCTGACCTTGCCGGATGATATTCCGACAGAAAAAATAAAAAATAAGGTGCAGAAAAATGCGGTTATGTATGAGACCCCTTCCCTTATGCCGGAAACCGGTGCGCTAGAGGAAGCGGCTGATGCAATAAAGAATGCGAAAAAGCCGATTATTTTAGCAGGAACCGGCGCGAAAAAGGCAAAGGAAGAGCTGGCAGCATTTTCTGATACGATTGCCGCTCCTGTGGTTATTTCCCTGCCTGCTAAAGGGGTCATGGCAGATGAACACCCGAACTTTCTCGGCAACCTTGGCATGATTGGTACAAAACCGGCCTATGAAGCAATGGATGAGGCTGACTTATTGGTTTTACTCGGTACGTCCTATCCATACTCGGAATTCTTACCGGAAGATACCACCTGTATCCAGATTGACAGGGAACCGTTGCAAATTGGCAAAAGATACCCTGTTGATATTGGGGTTGCCGGAGATGCGAAAAAAACGCTCACTTGGTTGAACGAGCAGCTTCCCCGCGCAGAAAAACGTGATTTCTTAGAAAAATATCAGGAGAAAATGAGCAGCTGGTGGGAAGAAATGAGAGCGGATGAAGAACAGACTTCCACGCCAATTAAGCCGCAGCAGATTATCCATGCTGTACAAGATATTGCAGCTGATGATGCTATTCTTTCTGTGGATGTCGGTAATGTCACCGTCTGGGCAACACGGCATTTTCGTATGAAAACAACGCAGGATTTCCTTATTTCCAGCTGGCTCGGAACGATGGGCTACAGTCTACCCGGAGCTATCGCCAGTAAGATTGCTTATCCCAACAGGCAGGTAATCAGCCTTGCTGGTGACGGTGGATTTTCCATGAATATGCAGGATTTTTTAACTGCTGTAAAGTATAATCTGCCTATGATAGTGGTTATTTTTAATAATGAACAAATCGGCATGATTAAATACGAGCAAGAATCCGCGGGACACTTGGATTATAACACAGATTTAGAGAACTTTAATTTTGCTCAATTTGCCGAAGTTTGTGGCGGGAAAGGCTATCGCGTAGAAAAATTTGAAGACCTCAAGCCGTCTCTGGAAGCAGCTGTCTCTTTTAATCAGCCGACAATTGTGGACGTATGTATAGAGGAAGAGCCGCCGATTCCAGGAAAACTTTCTTATGATCAGATAACAAATTATTCGAAGCAGACCATCAAAAAACTGTTTGAGAAAGGGAAACTGGAACTGCCGCCAGTTCGTAAAGGGTTGAAGCGGATGTGATCGTTCAGTTGTGCACCAGACAGGAATATGTCCCCCTATTATCTAAATAAGCTTTCCCATGTATACCAGCGGGAAAGCTTATTTTTTACTTCTTATCATGAAATTGCAAGGATGGATAAAGATCGATCACTTCGGATGTATTCTTGCTTTCTGTTTCAATATTTCTGATCAGGTGTTTCACCAGATTGGAGGCAATTTCCTCAGCGGGGACGCCGACAGAATATATTGGTGTTTCAATAGATTTGAATTGTTTGATATTATCATAAGCGACAATGGTCTTTTGCGTTTCCAATTCATCCGTATGATGTAAAACCCCCATTGCAATATCATAGCTTCCACAGATAATACCATCTTGCAATGTTTCTGTTTTCAGGAAACCTTTGACCGCTTGCTTGGCAGCCGTTTCAGTCAAACCACCTGAATCAATCAGCCGGTAATGAATCTGTTTCTCCTTACAGTAATTTTCAATCGTTTCTTGCTTCACAATCTGCCGGGGGTCTTCCGTATAAAGCTCGCCGATATAATCAATGCTTTGATGTCCCTTTTCGATGAGTAAGTCAATTGCCTGCTTCATTGCCCAATTATGATGAACGTTGATAATGGGGTAAGGTAATTTACGAGCTACCCCGTAAGCAATAACAGGAATATTATTTGTTATTTTTTCAGGCAGCGTGGTACTTTCCCCTTCATCAAAGACAATCACACCATCAAAACGCAATTCTAAAAATTTATTTGCCGCTGTAACCGGGTTATCAATAGACACCGCCATAAAATACCCAGCCTGCTTTAACGCTTCATTCAGATGTGTTGCCAACGTTGTTATTGCAACTCTGTCCACGGCTGGCCAAATCAAACCAATGGTGTGGCTTTTCTTTGACACAAGTGATCTGGCAGAATTATTAGGAATATAATTCATTTTTTCTGCTTTTTCTTTAATTCTTCTCTTTGTGGCTTCTGTGACAAGCGGAGAGTCCTTCAACGCCTTACTCACCGTAGAATAACTCACCCCACATTCCACCGCAATATCCTTTAACGTGACAGCCATTTCGATGCTCCTTATAAATTATCTATTGATTTTTATGTAATATCATTATATCATAATCAATAGATAGATAAATTTTTTTACACAAAAATAACAACGTTGTTATTATATAAAGGAGGAGAAACATGCGTATTTTTTTATTAGGAGTTGTAAGCGTTTTAACATTGTTGGCGGGTTGTGCGCAATCATCCGAGTCGTCTGAGACAGAAGAATTCACCCTTGCTCATAACATGCCTACAGACCACCCTATTCATGAATCGTTGGTTGATTTTCAAAGAATACTGGAAGAAAAATCAAACGGAAGTATGAAACTTCAAATATACGCAAATGAACAACTTGGCAGTGAAAGAGAAGCTATCGAAATGACACAGACCAATGCCATCCAGTTTACGAAAGTATCTGCAAGTGCACTGGAAGGATTTTCTGAATCCTATTCTCTTTTCAGTATGCCCTATCTGTTTGATTCACAGGAACAATATCGAGAAACGATGAAAATGCCGGAAATTCAAGATGCTTTTTATAACAAAACAGCAGACAACGGGTTTATTGGTATCACTTACTATGATGCTGGTGTCCGAAATATGTACACAAATGACCGCATTTTAGAAACAAATGATGATATGCGGGGCTTAAGAACTCGGGTGCAGCCTAGTCAAACAAGTGTACAAATGATTGAAGCGCTTGGAGGCACACCTACGCCAATGGGATTTGGTGAAGTATACACTGCTTTACAATCCGGCATGCTGGATGCAGCAGAAAATAATGAGTCTGCCCTGACCGATAATAATCATGGTGAAGTTGCCAAGCATTACTTCTACACGGAACATGCAATGGTTCCTGATATTCTGATTATGAACGTGGATGCCTTTAATGATCTATCCGAGCAACAGCAAGAGTGGGTTCAAGAGGCAGCAGCTGAATCTACAGAGCTTCATGAACCACGTTGGGATGAAAGCATGGAAGAAGCACGTGAAGTTGCTGAGGAAGAAATGGGCGTTACTTTCCATGAAGTCGATAAAAGCAGCTTTATGGAAGCGGTTGAACCATTACAGGAAACCTTCCAGCAAAACGAAGCTACCAAAGAACAGTATGACTTAATAATGGGGGAGAATAACAATGAATAATGCAAAAAAATATATCGATAAAATTCTTCTCGCACTTACTGGCGTTTTAATTGCCATTATGTCTGTTCTATCTGTTTGGCAAGTGCTCGCTCGGTACATTCTGAATACACCAAGTACAACGAGCGAAGAAGTTATACGTATGCTTTTAATCTGGTTTTCTCTGACAAGTGCTGCCTATGTTTTTGGACAGCAGAAGCACATTTCAATTGTCTTTATTCGCGATAAGCTGCCTGTGAAAGGACAAGTTTGGCTGCTCAGGCTATCCAATATAATCTTATTCATCCTTGCTATCATTCTTATGATCTGGGGCGGTATCCAAGTTGTCAACTTGACCTTGACTCAAGCAGCCCCTTCTACAGGCGTATCGATGGCATGGATGTATGGAGCATTACCTGTCTCTGGATTATTTGTTATATTTTACGCCATTTATAACCTTATCTACGGAAGTAACGTATCATCGGAGGAAGGGAGTGAACCACAATGACGCTTATCGCAGGACTTGTATTATTTATTTCCTTTTTTATCATGTTGCTGCTAAGTATACCCATTGCTATATCCATTATATTAAGTTCCATACTGACTTTGCTTTTGATTCTGCCATTTGATGTCACGATCATAACTGCTGCACAACGAATGGTTACAGGAATTGATAACTTTACGATGCTTGCTATTCCTCTATTTGTTCTTGCAGGAATTTTAATGAATAATGGTGGCATTGCCTTTCGACTAGTTAATTTTGCCAAAGTATTAGTTGGACGAATGCCTGGATCTTTAGCACATACCAATATTGTCGGTAATATGCTGTTTGGGTCGATTTCGGGTTCCAGTGTTGCTGCCGCTGCAGCTATGGGACGCATTATGGGACCACTTCAGGATAAGCAGGGATATGGAAGAGAATATTCTGCTGCAGCTAATATTGCTTCAGCACCAGCTGGTCTATTAATTCCGCCCAGTTCCATGCTGATTGTTTATTCCCTTGTCAGTGGCGGTACTTCCATCGCAGCGCTTTTTATGGCGGGGTATATTCCAGGTATCTTGTGGGGATTTACCGGGATGATTGTAGCATATGTGTTAGCGAAGAAGAACAACTATCCAGTCTCAGAAAAAATCAGCTGGAAAGACCGTCTGTTTCTTATTCTCGATGCAATTCCAAGCCTATTATTAATTATTATTGTAATTGGCGGTATTGTTGGCGGTATTTTTACAGCAACAGAAGGTGCAGCAATTGCTGTATTATATGCTTTTGTTCTTTCACTGATTTATAAAAGCTTTAAACTAAAAGATATTCCAAACATTATCAAAGAAACCGTTGAAATTACAGGGATGATATTGTTATTAATTACTGCTTCGGCATTATTTTCATTAGTTATGAGCTTTACAGGATTACCGGAGGCTATTTCCAACGGGATTCTGTCATTAACGGATAATCCGATTCTGCTATTGCTTTTAATGAACATTATCGTGTTGCTTATCGGTACGTTTATGGATATTACACCAGCAGTACTTATTTTTACACCAATCTTCCTTCCGATTGCCACATCCATCGGTTTGGATCCAGTACATTTCGGTATTGTGATTGCGTTCAACCTATGTATTGGTAACATTACACCTCCTGTAGGAAGTGCATTGTTTGTTGGTGCAAGTGTGGCCAATGTAAGGATTGAAAGTGTTATCAAGACACTAATCCCATATTTCATCGCACTCGTTATTATGTTGCTGGCAATTACATTTATACCGCAATTGACGATGTTCTTACCAAATCTATTTAACCTATAAGATATGAAAGTAAGGAGAATATATATGACACTTATCAATGAAAACTTTTTATTAACAACGTCTAAAGCAAAAGAACTTTATCAGTCTATCAAGGATATGCCAATTTATGATTTTCACTGTCATTTAAGCCCTAAGGAAATCTATGAAGACAAGAATTTTACAACAATTACGGATTTATGGCTTGGTCATGATCATTATAAATGGCGTTTAATGCGTGCTTACGGCATTGAGGAAAAACTTATCACCGGAGACGGGGACAAGTTTGAGAAATTTAAAGCTTTTATTGAGATGCTTCCTAAGGCTATCATGAATCCAATGTATCATTGGTGTTATTTAGAATTAGCTCGCTATTTCGACCATTTTGAAGGTGTACAGCATAGTGATGCGAAAGAACTCTATCAGAAATTAAATGACAAGTTACAGCAGCCGGATATGTCACCAAGAAGTATTTTGCGTAAAAGTAATGTACACGTAGTCTGCACAACGGATGACCCTTGTGACGATTTACATTATCATCAGCAATTAGCGGCAGACACTTCATTTGATGTCGAAGTACGCCCAACATTCCGCCCAGACTTCTATATCAGCTTGAATAAGGAGAACATCCAGACAGCGATTCAAAAATTAGAGGAAGCTGCCGGAAGAAAAATTAATAATCTATCAGATTACATCAAGGCCTTGGAAAATCGTGTAGATTATTTCAACAAACACGGCGCAAAAAGTGCTGACCAAAGTTTCTCGGAAGTGGTCTTAACGGGTATTTCCGAAGAAGAAGCAGCGGCATTGTTTGCCGATTTAAAAAATGGAAAAATATTATCCAATCAAAAAACACAAGCATTGGCCGGCTACTTGTTAACCCAGCTGGCAAAATCATATAAAAAATATGATTGGGTCATGCAATTACACCTTGGACCGCTTCGTAACAACAATACCAATCAGTTTGAAAAAATTGGAACAGACGCCGGTTTTGACAGTCTGGGGAATTTGCTTGATGCAGCCGCATTAAATCGATTTTTAGATCAGTTAAATCAATATGGTTATTTAACCAATACCATTATTTATCCACATAATGCCCATGACCATCAAATGGTCCAGTCTGCTGCTGGAAATTTCACGTCCAAAGAAGTGAAGGTACAGCTCGGTGCTGCATGGTGGTACAATGACACGAAAGATGGAATGACACAGCATTTAATTGATTATGCAAATATCGGATTGCTTTCTCAGTTTGCAGGGATGCTTACCGATTCACGAAGTTTGTTATCTTACTCCCGGCATGAATACTTCCGTAGAATTCTTTGTCAGCTAATTGGCTCTCTTGTGGAGCAGGGAGAAATTGAAGACGACCCGGCACTGCTGGAAGACATCTTAAAAGATATCTGTTTTAACAATGCCGTACGTTTATTTAAGATTGAAAATATCAAGGAGGTCCACTAATGCAATTATCTTTTAGATGGTATGGAGATACTGACCCGGTAACGTTAGATAAAATAAAACAAATTCCTGCTATGAAGCACATCGTCTCTGCTATTTATGATGTTCCTGTTGGCGAAGTCTGGTCCAAGGAACGGATTGACAATTTGAAAGCTTCTGTAGAAAAAGAAGGACTCTCTCTGACAGTGATTGAGAGCCTTCCTGTTCACGAATCTATTAAGCTCGGCGATGCGGACCGGGATTACTATATTGCTAATTATAAAGAATCACTGAAAAATCTTGCTGATGCAGGAATTAAAACCGTCTGCTATAATTTCATGCCCGTTTTCGATTGGACAAGAACAGACTTGGAGCATGAGTTAGAGGATAGCTCTACTGCCTTATTATATGATCATGATTTTATTCAAAAAATCGATCCCGTAACCACAAATTTAAATTTACCTGGCTGGGATGAAAGCTATACAAAAGAACAAATGGCCGCTTTAATTGAAAAATACCGCCAGATTTCGGAAGAAGACCTTTGGGAAAATCTTCGTTATTTCTTAGATGAAGTACTACCCGTTGCTATTCAACACGACGTCGACTTGACCATTCATCCGGACGATCCGCCTTGGTCTCTCTTTGGTATTCCAAGAATCATTAAAGGAAGAGAAAGTTATCAGCGCTTGCTGTCCATTAATGATGCTAAAAATAATGGCATTTGCTTTTGTACAGGGTCACTTGGCTGTTTAGAAGAAAATGACCTTCCTGCATTGATTCGTGAGTTTGGGGACCATATTCACTTTGTGCATATGCGGAATATTAAGCGTTTGGATAACCATTCATTTGTAGAAACAGCACATCCATCTGACTTCGGATCGATTGATATGAAAGAAGTTGTCCGCGCGTTGAAGGATATTAACTATCAGAAAACGATACGTCCGGATCATGGCAGAATGATCTGGGGCGAAACCGGAAAAGCAGGCTATGGCCTCTTTGACCGTGCTTTAGGTGCCAGCTATATTAATGGGTTAATAGAAGGAGTGGAATAAGCATGCAATTATCATTAGAAGGACAAAACATTGTCATCACAGGAGCAAGTGGCGTCATCGGAAGCACCTTTGTCCGTGCCATGGTTCAAGAAGGTGCTCACGTTGGTTTAATTGGCCGCAGTAAAGAAAAATTAGAGAAACTCGCAACAGAAGTAGATCCGGACAGCAAACATACCATTGTTCTTGCCGCTGACGTTTTGGATAAATCTGCCCTTCAACAGGCAAAACAGCAATTTAACGACAAATTCGGTGCTGTCCATGCGCTGATTAATGGGGCGGGAGGAAATCATCCCGATGCGACAACCGATGATGAACATTATCAAAAGGATATATCGAAAAACCTGTTTGGTTTAAGCGAAGAAGGTGTAGAGAGTGTTTTCCGTTTGAATTACACTGGAACCTTCTTGCCTATTCAAGTATTTGGAACGGATTTAACGGAAGGTGAAGGTCATTCGATTATTAATATTTCTTCCATGAATGCTTTTCAGCCTTTAACCAAAATTCCGGCATACAGCGGGGCTAAAGCTGCCATTAGCAATTTCACCCAATGGCTCAGCACCTATTTTGAAGGAAAAGTTCGTGTCAACGCAATTGCTCCCGGATTCTTTGAAACAGCACAAAATAAAGGTCTTTTGCGTAATGAAGATGGTTCTTATTCTGACCGCGCAGAGAAGATACTGGGGCAGACACCGATGAACCGCTTTGGTGATCCGGAAGATTTAGTCGGTACGTTATTATGGCTGCTTGATTCAAATGCCAGTCGCTTTGTCACAGGTATTGTTATACCAGTTGATGGCGGATTTTCTTCTTATTCAGGAGTGTAATTATTGACTACAGGAGAGCAGAATAACTGCTTTCCTTTTCTTTTAAGGCATATAAAGGATTCATTTACAAAAAAACCATCTGCAGCTCTTTCAACAAGAAGCTGCAGATGGTTTTTTTACTGCATTAAAAAGATTGTACTTCTATTTCGGTCAATGCATTATTGTACATCGGTAAAGACGTTCCCTTTTTAACAAAGAAAGGAATATTGGCAAAGGAAACATCTAAAGTAATGGTGCTTCCTCCTTCGTAAACTTCCCCTGTATAATAATCAACCCAGCCTTCTGGATTTTTTGGCAAGTAAATCTGCCGTTGTGTTTGTCCTTCTTCTACAATCGGGCAGACAAGTAATTTATCGCCAAGCATAAAGTCATCAGTATCTTTATACGTTTTGTTGTCTTCTTCAAATTCATAGAATGTCGGACGAATAATCGGTTCATAATGATCATGTGCATTTTCTACTAAACGTTGAATATAAGGATTTAAACGCTCATGCAAGTGCATTGCTTCTTTTACTTCTTCCAGCACTTCTTCATACATCCAAGCCTCATTAACAGAACCATCATCATTCCATGAATGGATTGAAAAACGAGGATAGAATACACCGCACTGAACCCATCTTAAGAACAGCTCAGGATCCGGTTTTGGTCCAGAAAATCCGCCGATGTCATGTCCAAAATTATATACACCAGACAAACTCAGTCCAAGAGCCATCTTATTGTTAAATTTCAAAGTGTTCCAGCTTGTCCGGTTATCCCCCGTCCAAGTCTGAACATATTTGCTGATTCCCGCGCAGCCTGAACGGCTGATAATATAAGGATGTTCCTCTTCATTATAGGCAAGCTGTACTTCTCTGGATGCTTTCACCATTAATAACGGCATAATAGCTCTGTATTTTTGAAAGCTCCCGCCATTTCCAAATCCGTGTACTTGCGCTTTTTCATCCCAAACCTCAAATTCATTATTATCATTCCATGTACAGTTAATATGATTATCTAATAGCTTAGTTTTTACTTGTTTTTTCCACCAGTTGATGGTGTCTGGATTAGTGAAGTCCAAATAATATCCTTCATCATCCCAGAACTGAATTAATAAAGGTTCCCCATGTTCATCTTTAATGAATCCGTCAAACGCTAAAACCTCATCAAGTAATGGATGATTCAGCATCAATGATGGTTTGATATTAGCAACAATTTCTACTCCCTCATCAACGAAATGCTTGCCAAATGCTTTGGGATCCGGAAATTTATCATAATTCCAGTTGAATACATAGCGTTTTCCATCAATAGATGTGTAACCGGAAGAAAGATGAAAGGAGCGTACGTTAATATCATGATGGTTACATTGCTCCAGAAAATCGTTTAATCGCTCTTGCGAATCCGGCAAGTCTGTATACTGCATCGTAGATCCGGAATAAGAAATGGCCCATGCCGGCATTTTGGCCGGTCTCCCTGTCAGCCAGCTAAACCGCTTCGTAACATCTTTAATCTGTGGTCCGGCAACGACATAATAATCAAGGAAATCACTGTTCGTTTCGTAGTAACGGTAATACCCATGATAATTATCCAGTTCTTTTCCGAAATCAAGCACGGAGTTTTGATAATCATCATAGAAAATGCCGATAGACTGGTGAATACTCGGTTTATACGTAATATAGAATGGAATATGCTTGTAAAGCGGGTCTGTTGTCTCCGCATTGTATCCCATCGCATCAATATTATTCATACGGAATCGTTTGCCATGTCTATCTGCAACGCCGGATTTTTCACCCAATCCAAAATACATATCTTCTATATCCCGTTCCAAATAATGACACATAGGCTGATTGGGGCTAATCTGATGCTGATAACTTTGTGTCCTGCGATCCGTCATCACTTGTTCAAAAGAACCCGCTGCATTTTTCTGGAACCATGTTGCATAAAATCCTTCTTTTTGAATATCCAGTTTTAAATCAGTTGTAGTAATGGTAATCGTTTCATCTGACTCTGAAAAGGTATATTCTGGCGAAGAGAACGGTTTCAAACTATCCCGTGAAACGCCTTCAAAAGGAAGTTCCGTATCTCCCGGAGTAATCGTCCAAGTCGGAAATTCTATTTTCTCCTTATCACTTATTTTTACATTGATAATAGATGGTTCCAAAACTCTAATTTGTGCATAAATGGCTTGTTCTTGATTATATAGCAATATCTGATTCGGCTCATGTGTCTGCAATGTAAACTTTGCCAATTTTTATCCCTCCATAATAATAACAACGTTGTTATTATTATACCTTTTCCTGCAAGAAAAATAAAGTTGAAACTATTACCGAAATCGCAAGGTAATCATTCCAACTCTATCTTTATTCTTCTCATAAAATGCTTCCATTGATTCAGCTATTAAATGCTTCCATACATACGAAACGCTTAAATGCTATCTATCTCCGCTTCACGCATCCCTACAGCACAAAAAAGCAATCAATCATCCCCTTCTTCCCACTGTACACGTTCCATAAATTCCGCAGAAGCTTTATACCCCTGCTGTTGCAGATACCAATTATTTGCAGCTGCTTCCACTAACCCGGCGACATCTCTCCCCGGTTGCAGCTGAATTTCAATCATGGGAATCTTTACTCCCATGTAATCTTCCGTCTCTGTTTTCAGTTCCAAATCATTATTGAGCTCATCTTTTTGCCATTTCGTCAGTTCAATCACCAAGGAAATACGCGATTCATCCTGAAATGCTTTTCTTCCGTACATCCGAACAATATTCAACAAACCGACACTGCGAAGTGCAAGAAATTCGCGGTTAATATCATTATGTGTTCCCAGAACGGTCTGGTGGCTTAATTTCTTCATAATAACAATGTCATCTGAAACAAGCCGATGGCCTCGTCCAATTAAAGTATGTGCTAATTCACTTTTCCCGACGCCTGATTCTCCACGAATTAAAATACCAATTCCGAATACATTCAGGCAGACACCATGGACGGCAATTTCTGATGCCAGTTTGCGCGTCAGATAATTATCTACCTTGGCAATAAAATCAACTGCCGTATCCGCTGTACGAAGAAGCGGGATATTTTCTTCCTGGCAAAATTTTGTTAAATACGTAAGTCCATCCTGTTCCGATGTAACAATAAAACATGGTGGATGATAGCTTACGACATGGTCAATCCGTTCCTTTCGTTCGTCAATATTCAGCTGTTTCAAAAAAGTAATTTCTTTTTTCCCTAAGATTTGCACCCGTTCCATCGGAAAAAAGTCAAAGTAGCCAATAAACTCTAAACCCGGACGATGGGTTTTGGCCTTTTTAATCGTACGCTCTAATTCTTCTCCTCCAGCAAGTACTTCTAATTGAAATTCTGTCACTAAGTTTTGTACGCTGATAGATTTCAAAGCATCACACTCCTCTCTATCCCGTTCTTTTCCCTACATTATAACGAATTTTGTACGAAAGAGACAGGATTCTCTATATAAGACATGATGTTACAAATTGAGTGGTATGAAAATAAATAGAGATTCCTATTCCACTTGGCTGTCTATTTAATAATTTGCACCCGTTTTATATATCGTCCATCTATTTCTAAAATATGGAAGGTTAAGTTTTCCTTTTCTAAAACATCCCCTTCTACCGGGAAGTTCGTGAAATTTGTCAGGATATAAGCAGCAAGAACATCATCCTCTTCCGGAATATCCGTATCAAAGGCATTGTTTAGCTGGTGTAAGGTAATTTTTCCGTCACAAATAATTTCCGTCTCTGTTTGTTTCTCAATCAGGGCATCTTCTTCTATATCCGTCTCATCTTCAATTTCCTGTCCAATCATGACTTCAATAATATCTTCCTGCGTTACAATTCCTTCTGTGCCGCCATATTCATCCAAGACAATAGCCATATGTTTCTTTTCTTCCAACATTTTATGGAAAACCCATTCGATATTATTAAATTCATAGACACGGAGCGGTTCCATATCACTATAATCTACAAGCGCTTTTTCTTTGTCATCACTCCAGGAAATTAAATATTTTGAGTGAAAAATGCCGATAATATCATCGACATCCTCTCCAAAAACAGGATACCTTGTAAATGGACTGGAGAGCGCCAATTCCTTCACTTCCTCATAACTCTCATCATGATCTAATCCGACGATTTCCACACGCGGAGTTTTCAGGACATCTTTTACATTTAAATGGTAAAAGTCAAATACACCGCGGATTCGTGAGGACTCTTCTTTTTGAAAAGCCCCTTCGGAATCAGCAATGTCCACAATCGCCCGCAACTCTTCCTTAGAAACGGACTCTGCCTGCATTTCACCTTTGGAAAGCGCCCTGGTAATCATTCCTGTTAAACCATTTAATAAAAAGGTAATTGGCTTTAAAATAAACACAACTACACGGATAACTGGAAATATCAATGCAGAGATCCGATCCGGAAAACTGGCTGCTACGGATTTCGGGATGACTTCCGAAAATACGATAATCGTCACGGTCAGTATAGCGGAAGCAAGACCCACATTTACGCCATACTCAATGGCCGTCATGGTAACAAGTGTAGGCAGCAAGATATTTGCCACGTTATTCCCGATTAAAATAGCTGTAATAAATTCACTTGGTTTGGAAACAAGCTGAAGCAGCTTTTCTGCTTTGCTGTCTCCATCATTCGCTTTCGCCTGCAGCTTCATTTTATTGGTTGCTGTTAAGGCTGTTTCACTTCCCGAGAAGAAAAGTGATACAAAGATTAAAAAAATGATCGCAATGATCACGAGTCGATTCCTCCTAAACGAAAACAATTTTTATATGGAAAACAGGTTTCATCTTTAAAAAGGTATAAAAGATAGTTTTTTTATTTGAAAAACTACCTTTTCCGTCATAGATATACCCTTTAAACATCCTATCTATACCAGTCTATACCAAGTTTTGAATAAATACACGAATAACATCTGCTCCGCCGATAAGTGTACCCAAAGAGCTTCCGATATTTGCTAACACGACAACAAGCAATATCCGTGTCACTTTATTATTCCAAAAGCCTTTCACCGAATGTGCATCATCCGCTAGTGCATTGAAGTCGCTGACGTTTGGCCGTTTAATATACGCTTGTACAAATCCGGCAAACCATCCTGCTGCCAGCAGTGGATTAAGTGATGTCAACGGTGCGGCGATAAATGCCGTTAAAATGGCTAATGGATGTGCGAAGGCGGCAATGGCCCCAAGCGCAGAGAATGATCCATTCCAGAGTATCCAGCTTACTGTTTGTTGCCAACCTGCCGATGGGTTAGTAATAAACGTATATGCGATAATAGCAATGATAAACACTGGAATCATCCAGCCAATAACTTTCGGCCATCTGGCTTTTGGGGGCCGCCTTGTTAATCTGCCTAAATCCTGTTCTTTTTCAATTTCTTTCGTAATTCCCGGAACATGAGCTGCACCCAGTATAGCTACTACTTTATTGCCGGGAGCATCTTTAATTTTTTGTGATAAATACTGATCGCGTTCGTCAATTAATGGCTTCTTTAAATCCGGAAAATGGTCTGTAAACTCTTGCAGCATCGCATTAATGGTATCTTGCTGTTTCATATTTTCTAATTCTTGTTCCGAAATTTCTTGTCTGCTGAAGATACTGCCAAATACTTGCATTAACAGCATAGCCTTTCCTTTAAAGCTGATATTCCCCCAAATACGGGCAAATGTAATTTGAATATCCCGATCGGCTAAAACAAGTTCAGCACCAGTTTCCTCTGCAGATTCGATTCCTTGTATCATTTCTTCGCCCGGACGAATGCCAAATTGCTTAGCCATCCGCTTTTGAAAGGAGGAAACTGCCAAATTCATTAACAGCACAACTGCTTTTTTATCACGAATAATTTGAAAGATATCTGTATTTTTCCATTTATTATTATCCTTCACCGATTGAAAACGTTGCGCATCCAGCTCGATACAAATCGTATCAGGCTGCTCCCTGTCGATAACTTCCTTTACTTGTTCGGCACTATTCTTCGAAACATGGGCTGTGCCGATTAAGATATATTCTTTTCCATTCAATTGAATCCTTGTGATATTTTCCTCGCTCATGTACCATCCTTCTTCCTTCCATCATTAGAAAAACACGCATGCGCTCGTTCTTTTGCTAATGGGCTATGTTTTTTCATCAACTAAAACAAAGTTACATTACTTGTTGTCATAAGGTTTTTAATAAATGATATTTTCCTGACTACAGAGTGAAACTTCATTCCGTAGGTTTTTAATCTCCCACTTAGAAATGAACTATTTCTTCTTCCATTATGATAAAATACGAATCAAAATTCTTTTTACTCGTATACTCTATTGTAATACATTTTCACCAAATAATTAAACATCTACGCACAAATCACGTATGATATAGAAAGATAATCATACAATACGTACGAATACGGGGGATAATTTATGTTTTACTACAAGATGGATGACCATTTGATCTTGCGTCAGATACAAATGGAGGATGCGAATGCGCTGTTTATGACTGTAGAAAACGCCAGAGAAAAGTTAAGGGAATGGCTGCCGTGGATCGAAGCAACCAGGCACATAAATGATTGCTTAGCTTTTATTGATTTATGCCTGCAAGGAGCCGAACGCAGGCAATCGCTGAATGTCGGCATTTTTGAGGGGAGAAAGTTGATTGGCTCAATCAATTTTAATTTTATTGATTGGCAAAATGGCAGTACATCTATTGGATACTGGTTAGATCCAATGCATCAAAAAAAGGGCATTATGACATCTGCTGTCCAGGTAATGATTGATTATGCTTTTTATACGTTACGGTTAAACCGTGTGGAAATCCGTGCTGCGACGCATAATAAAAAAAGCAGAGCCATCCCTGAAAGACTGCAATTTCGAAAAGAAGGGATTATCCGACAGGGAGAATGGCTATATGATCATTATGAAGATTTAGTTGTGTACGGACTTTTGGCAAGAGAGTGGGCACATACACACGCTCTTTGATTGACATAACTTGTTTTATTTTTTCGTCTCCTTCATTCGGATATCGACAATTTCTTCAGTACTTGTTTTAAAATAAATATCAATAATAACACCAAATTCCTTCTCTTGACCGACTAACCACAGCTTGAACGTTTCAACTGTTTCTTCACCTTCTGTTTGTCTGCCTACATGCAGGTAATCCACAATTTTTTCGTGCGGATACTGGGCTTTTACTTCTTCCATTGCAACCCGCCCCCATGCTGCATAGTCGGGTTCTTCTGCATTCACCCATGTTCCGATTAATAAAGGGATCATAATGATACCTGCCATAATAAAGATACGATATATCCGGTTCATGATGCCACCTCCTATTTAGCCTTAGCTTTTGCCGATTTTACGTTTTTATGCTAAATAGACGGGCGGGCTTTTGTCGCTTTATAGTATAACGGGCTGTAAGACTTCCGTTTCAAGAAATAAAGGAAACAAGTCATTTCTATAACGTAAACCCGGAATCGCTTTATTTCCCAGGAAATAAAGAAAGTCTTAAAAAACAGGCTGTACCGGGGCACAGCCTGTTCTGCTATTTCATTTGCACGCTATGCAGATGCGCAAAAATACCATCTTTCTGTAGAAGTTCTTCATGTGTTCCTTCTTCTTCAATGCCTTTCTTCGTTACAACCATAATTCGATCGGCAGCTTTTATAGTAGCAAGACGATGGGCAATCACAATCGTAGTGCGATTAGCTGCAAGATCGTTCAATGCTTGTTGAATAATCATTTCTGTTTCTGTATCAAGCGCAGAAGTCGCTTCATCTAAAATAAGGATAGGCGGATTTTTCAAAAACATGCGTGCAATAGCAATACGCTGTTTTTGACCTCCTGACAGTTTCAAGCCTCTTTCTCCCACCTGTGTCTCGTATCCGTCCGGAAGTTCTTTAATAAAGTCTTCCATATGGGCACGCTTGGCAGCAAGCTCGATTTCTTCAGCTGTTGCTTCCAGATTTCCATAAGCAATATTCTCACGCAGCGTTCCGGTAAATAAGAATACATCCTGTTGCACCACACCTATCTTACTGCGGAGCGATTCTTTTGTCATATCACGAATATCCATCCCGTCAATCGTCACCGCTCCCTCATCCACATCATAAAACCGTGGAATTAAAGCGGAAATGGTTGTTTTTCCGGCTCCGGATGGTCCTACAAAAGCTACCGTTTCTCCACGCTTAATATCAAAACAGATATCGTTCAGCACCGGTTTTTGTGTTTTATCATAGCTGAAGCTCACCTGATTAAAACGGATATCTCCCTGCAATTCACTAACCGCGACAGCATCTGGCTTGTCCTCTACATCCGGATTGATGGCCATCATATCTGAAAAACGTTTAAATCCGGCCATTCCTTTCGGATATAATTCTAAAAGTGCTGTAATTTTATTAATCGGGGTCGTTAACACATTAACAAATAAAATAAAACTGACCAATTCTCCGTAACTGAGGCGATTGGTATAAGTGAACCAAGCACCTACGACAAGAACAAGCAAAGTCATTAAACGCATCAAAAAGAAAATATTCGAATGAACAATCCCCATGATTTTATAGGCGCCTACCTTCACAATACGAAACTTTTCATTATTTTCCTGGAAACGCTCTTTCTCGAATTCTTCATTAGTAAAAGATTGTACAACACGTACTCCAGAAACAGCATCCTCGATTCTCGCATTCACTCCGGCAATTTTCGCATACATTTTTCGCCATGCTTTGTTCATACGAATATTCCCAAATGTAATCAGGAAAATCAGGATTGGCACGGTAATAAGCACAATCAATGCCAAGACTGGATTAATAGTGAACATAATAAAGAAAGCACCCATGAATGTCATAATCGAGATAAAAAAGTCTTCCGGCCCATGGTGGGCTAGCTCCCCTAAGTCAAATAAATCATTCGTAATACGACTCATAATATGACCGGTTTTAGTATTATCAAAGAAATGAAATGATTGCCTTTGCACCTGATAAAATAAATCCCGTCGCATATCTGTTTCTATATTAATGCCCAGCTTATGCCCTAAATAGGAAACAACATATTGTAAATAAGTACTGATGATATACACAAGCAGCAGTAAAATCGACACAACAACAATCGCATTCCAGTCCTGACCAGGAAGCAATTGATCAATAAACCACTGAACCGCTACTGGAAAAGCTAATTCCATCAGCGCTACAATCACTGCAGCTGAAAAATCTATAATAAATAACCGCTTATGTGGTTTATAGTATGAAAAAAATTGACGCAGCATTTTTCTCCTTCCTTCCTTTTCTTTTCTGCGATAAAAAAATATTGCTCGCATTAGTGAATTATATAGTTAATCTATTGGGAAAACAATATGCTTTTCTTCATAATCCAGGGAAAGTTTGTCCTGCTCTCTGCATAATATGTAAAAAGGAGGTTGTTTCACGTGAAACCATTAAAGTTAATTTGCTATATTACAGGGGCTGTGTTCCTCGTTTCTGGGTTAATGAAATTTATAGACCTGTCGATGGTAAACAGTTTTGATCAAATGGGGATACCTTTATCCAACTATGTATATTTTTTTGTAGCATTGTTTGAAGTGATGGCAGGGATGCTGTTAATCGGCAGAATACTTATCCACATATGCATTATTCCACTCATTTTTATCATGCTTGGGGCACTCTTTTTCACGAAACTTCCTATACTGCCTAATGAGGGTATGTTTGCTTTTCTCTTTGCATCGCGATTGGATATAACCTTACTTGTACTGCTCACTTTCCTATGGACCAAACGGAAAGAGAAAGAGGCTTTCATATAAAGTGAAACTTCCTTCAGTGTGGTTTTCAACGCACGTGGATGTGCTAGTTCAGATGTTGCGACAACGGTTTTCGATGGGGCGAGTAAGCGCAGCAATGTTGTCAGGTTAGTATGACCGCTACAGAAAAACACTGCGATAAAACAAAACGCACACCCGATTGTGGACAACATCTGTGTAATTCTAAAAATCCTGTTAATAGCTTATGGAAAACCTTAACTTATCCACAATTACATCCACATATGCACAAACGTTCGCAGTTATATTGTATAGGAACTTATTTTCCACACCAAATATAGAATTTCTTTCTTTTTTTATCCACGGATTGTGAATAATTCTTAATTTCTGTGGATAAAAAGAAAAGAGTGGATGAACAAAACATCCACTCTCCAAACATACTTGTTTATTGCATTTCTAACTCCATCTCTTCCTGATGTAACTCTCCATCTCTGTAAAAGTCTACCGTGACGGATTCGCCAACTTCTTTTTCTTCATAAAGGATTTTTCGTAAATCAATCGTATTATGAACTGGCTCGCCATCCAAAGCTACAATCACATCATATTGCTGGATACCAGCTTGATCAGCGGGGGATAAGTTTTCCACACTCCATACATACACGCCGCCTTCTACTTCTACCGGCAGCTGCAATGTATTTCTCCACTCATATTGCGGCAGCTCTTCAATCGAATAGATTTCTACACCTAAATACGGCCGGATGACTTCCCCGTTTTCCTCCAATTCCTCGATAACAGGAATAGCACTATCTATCGGGATAGCAAAGCCAATCCCTTCCACTGCTTCTTCATTGATTTTCATGGAATTGATTCCGATTAATTGGCCATATAAATTAACCAGTGCACCGCCGCTGTTTCCCGGGTTAATGGCTGCATCTGTCTGAATAACTTCCGCTTGCCAGTCAGGCTGCCCATCAAAATTAAAATCCATTGGAATCGTACGCTCCATGCCGCTGATGACACCTTGGGTAACCGTGCTTGATAAGTAGGCTCCCAGCGGGTTTCCAACAGCAACGGCCGGTTCTCCTACTTTCAAATTTTCCGACGTCCCTATTTCCATTGCCATATCTTCATCTCTGCTGTCCATTTTAAGTACTGCTAAATCGGTAAATAAATCACTGCCAATAATTTCTGCTTCCAAATGCGTTTCATCATACATAATCACTTCGACAGCATCAGCATCCTCTATCACATGATGATTCGTTACAATATACGTTTCGCCGCCTTCTACTTTATAAATAACGCCTGATCCTGTTCCGGCTTCAATGCCATCAGCGTCGGCTCCCCAAGAAACATTCTGCTGAAGATTTGTGATTCCTACAACTGCTGGCGTTACTTGTTCAATAATATCCGTCAGCTGTGTAGAAACATCTACTTGCAGCGGTTGTTCCAAGCCGTTGTTATTGCTTGCGCTTCCATTGATTTCCCCTTTGTCAGCAGGGCTTATTTGCTCTGCATTTTCCTTTTGAAGAAAATCAGGGTTAATCAGCAGCACGAGTATTCCGCCAATAATAATCCCCAGCAATAATGGAACAAGCCATTTCCTTTTCCCTTTTTTATCCGGTTTGGATTCCGGCTGCGGCTGATTCGGCTGGTCATTATATTCCATATATCCTTCTCCTTATCCATTCGTCTCCATAATTTTGGCGGGATGAGTCATCGTGTTCTCAAGCCCAGTCTCATTTCACACTATCTACCTAAGTATTCCCGAAACGTGTTTATAACTAAACGCAAAATTGCGATTTGTGCAAAATAAAAGAGACTTGTTTGTGGGTATCATTCATTTCAGTTTATGCATAAATGAATTTTTTATCCCAACTACACAAGCCTCAGTATCTATTTTATCCCTGTGGCGTTTACAACGAAGGCCTTTCTTCCATAGACGAAGCCCGGAGACCAGCGGCGGCATCCTGGCATCCTGTACTTATTTATACTCGTTCGCTTACAGAGCCGACGTTGTACAATGATGTAGGTACTGCCGGATCGGTATCGTGCAATTCCAAGTCTATCCCGCGTTCCGTTAAAATCTGGTTCACCGACATACGTGCCAGATCCTTCATATTATTATCCTGACTTAAATGGGCCAGGTAAATCCGCTTCGTACGGTCTGTAATAATATCCGTTAACGCCAGGCCAGAATCTTCATTGGAAATATGCCCGGAGTCTCCTAAAATGCGTCGTTTCACATTCCAAGGGTAACGTCCCATCCGCAGCATTTCGACATCATGATTCGCTTCGAATATATAAGCATCGGCATCCTCCACCGTTTTCTTAATATGTTCTGATACATAACCCAAATCTGTCACAAGCGCTACCTTTTGACCGTCATTACGGAATGTGTAAAACATGGGTTCTGCCGCATCATGGGACACGCCAAACGATTCGACCTCGATATCTCCAAAGCTCCGGACAGAACCCATTTCGAATTGGAATTTCTGATCTATCGTCAGCTTGCCGAGTGAAGCATCCATTGCCTGCCACGTTTTTTCATTTGCATAGATAGGAAGTTGATACTTCCGCGCAAAGATACCCAGTCCTTTAATATGATCGCTATGCTCATGTGTTACCAGAATACCATCGAGCCTGGATGGATCGACATCAATCTCCTTAAAAAGCCCGTCCATCTTTTTCCCGCTTAATCCAGCATCTACTAACAGGCGCTGCTGTGCTGTTTCTATATAAAATGCATTTCCTGTACTGCCTGATGCAAGCACACTAAAACGTAAACTCATTCTGAATCATCACTCCTAAAAGGTGCAATCTTATCCTCCATCATGGAGATAAGGTCGTCTGCTATTTGATCACCATCTTTATTTGACATGGAATCAAGCTTTGTTAAATAATTGTCCTCCAGCATACTTGTTAGGTATTCGGTATAATCCCCCGGATACGTAAAGGACTCTGCTGCGTTGACAAAATAATCACGTTCATCATCTACCGTTATTTTATAAGTCGGCGCAAATACCTGCGTCCCCTCTCCCTCTTCTTCAATTCTGGAATAATACCCGTACGTCACATCTGTTACGTCTTCTTCTGTATTTAAAAAACGATTGTGGTACAACGAACCAATAGCAATCATTGGTGTATTCAAGTCCGTGCTTCCTTGCGTGTTTGCATCACCAACCATGGTTTGTGTATAATGCGTAATTTCTCTATCATCATTGACGTAAAAGGTAAGCATCGCATGTTGATTTAAATAAATCGGATAATCTTCTTTATTCTGAAAGAAAACGATAATATTTAAATCATGATTCCATGTACCAAAACTGAATTCAGAAGCATTTAAAACATAAGGGCTGACCAGATCAGACAGTTCTCCCTGCTCCAAATCTTCCGGTATTTCTAATGGAGAGTCGAATTCAACAGTTAATAGCTTATCATCCATACTCTTCTCCGCTTCTATATCATCTATATCATTTAAATCACTGATTTCCGACCGGGAAAATTCCTTTTGGGAGGAAGAGATGTAACTCAGTTCCGGAACTTCAAAATCAACATCTGCAGAAACAGTAATATTTTCTTGGTCCAGCTCCTCATCCAAGTTCATATCACTAACCTCCAGCTCCGGAAAATCCATCTCTTCCTGCTTGCCGATAAATTGAAATAGTAAATAAACATTCAAGACAAGGAAACTGAGAATAAATAGTGTTTTAATATGTGACCATTGCATCCTCAACTTCCCCCTTTTTCATTTTGCTGCGCATCTGTATTTTGCTTCGGTACTGCTGACCAGCTATTGTTGATTCGCTGATACCATTCGGGCTCTAGTAATACATAATCCTCTCCATTATCATCGGATTCAATCGTTAAACGATACGCAATCTGAACATCCTGAATATCCGCTGCATTGTCATCTTTCCGGATACTTTCTATGACTTCACTGCTTTCTCTTAAATCCGTTGAAGAGGTATTAGCCACTGTTTCCAGCGAAATCAGGGAACGGTCATACTCACTTAATTGGTCGTTCTGCCATTGTTGATAAATCATCGACAAATCCGGGTTCGAATTATTGATAACAGGATATTGAAAATGAAACAGACGGTAAGCAACACTATCATCGGTAAAGCTTTCTAAACGATAATCTTCGGTAAAACCGGCATGATCATTAATATCTTCCAAACTTTGCTGCAGCACACTTTTCTCTGTCGGCTCATTATTTCTTTCCGCCACATCAATAAATTTCATCCCGTAATTGGAGATATTTACTTGTCTGTTGTCGGTTCGATACATAATGGAACCGGCAGCTGATTCCGACACATTCACCAAATTAGGATTGCTGAACATAATATTTCTGATATTGCCGGCAGGAATCATATCAAACGTGTAAGAATAGGATGTTAATATTTTCTGTTCAACGGGGATATAAATATCCCTATCCGTCTCTGTCAACAGCTCTTGTTCTTCATAATCGTCCTCGTCCAGTTCACCAAATATCGATAACAACCTGTCATAGCTAGACATGGAAGGAATATCCGCTTCCACAATTTGTTCCCCATTCATCGAAACAAATTGAACATGCAAGGTTTCCTCGTCTTCCTCTAAATCAATATACATCCGGTCTGTATAAAAGTTGGTAATGTCTGTCAATGAACTATCTACATTTAAAATATTGTCAAATAACGATAATGGAACTTCTGAAGGAAAAATGATTTCCACTTCCGCACCAGATTCTCTGTCTTCTTCCACATCGCTGCTTTGAATATTTGTTAATTCCCATTGCTGAATATCTTCAAAAAACTGCATGCTGTCTTCCGGATCTGTATACCCAAAAAATTGCCCGTTCATTTTAAAAACGACATCCGTCGGTTTCACAGCATCCTGTACTTGCATGATGTCACCGCCTAAATCATCTTCCTCAACGGATTCTACATCACTTAATGGCTCATATTCCGGCCGGTAATTCCACATTCCGAACGTCAGAACTAAACTCGTAGCTATTAAAATAATCAGTAATAATGATTTTGCAGTCTCTAATTTCATTTGCCTTTCCCCCGCTTCGATCCCATGAGTGGCAAGGTAAATAGAATGGTCGTTCCGCTTCCTTCTTTACTTTGCGCCCAAATCTTACCATGATGAGCTTCGACAAGTTCTTTGGTAATTGCTAAGCCAAGTCCTGTGCCGCCAAGTTTTCTTGTTCTTGCACGATCGGCACGGTAGAAACGGTCAAATATTTTATCGAGTTTATCATATGGAACGCCCATTCCTTCATCCTGAATGCTGACAATAACCATATGGCGTCTTACCTCGAGATTCACACGAACTTTTCCACCTTCTGGCGAGTATTTAAACGCATTGGTAATCACGTTATCAAACACCTGGGTTATTTTATCCCTGTCCATCCATACAAAGGATTTCCCTTTTGGTATATGGCGCTCCAGTGTAATCGTTTCTGGCAGATTCATTTCATACCGGTCCAGAACCTGTTGCACGTAGTCCATAAATTCGGTTCTTTCCTTATACATCGGCAATTCATCTGAATCCATTTTGGACAGCTGCAACAGATCATTTACCATCCGAATCATACGGTCTGTTTCTTTCTGTGTAACATCCAAAAACCGCGGTGCAATTTCTTTGTTTTCCCAAGCACCATCTGATAATGCTTCTAAGTAACTTTTCATTGTTGTCAGCGGTGTCCGGAGTTCATGAGATACATTGGATACAAAATCTCTGCGTTCCTGCTCTATTTTCTCTTGTTCTGTTACATCACTAATAACCGTGATATAACCAGTCGCTTCTTCTTCTTCATCTACAACGGTTGAGAAGTTTGCCCGTATAATAAATGGCGTTTCCTCATCACTAAAATCAATAATCATCGAACCGCTGTCCGGCAATTTGGTGATATCAACCAATTTTTCTTCCAGGTTCAGAACATCGATAAGATCATCACCTATGACATCATCTGGATTTGCCCCAATCATTCTGGCCGCTGCATCATTCATCAATGTGACTGCCCCTGTCTGATCTGTCGCAATAACTCCATCACTCATATAGGAAAGAACAGAGCTCAATTTCCTCCGCTCTTCTTCAATCGTGGCATACGAATGCTTCAGCCTGCTGTTCAAATCATTAAAAGTCTCCGCCAGCTGGCCTATCTCATCCCGTCCATAAACATCCAGTTTTTGCGTGAAGTCTCCATTTGACATAATCAATGCTTGTTCACGCATTTCTTTGATTGGCTTGGTAATGGTCCGCGCCACCAAAATTCCGAGAATGGCCGAAATACTGATTGCTAAAATGGAACCTTGTAAAAAGATATTATTAATTTCTTCAATCTGGTTATAGACTTCTTCCATGGAGGCTTTAAATTGAACAGCACCAACCGACAGCCCTTCCGTTCCAATTAACGGTTCTACATGGACATAGACTCTGCTGTCGGTTTGCGGGTCAAAATACATTTTTTTCTGGGACTGATCGAATAATAATGTATTCTTCACATTCGTTTCGGTGGATTTCTTACCGATATCTGCCCGCCCATCGAGCTGATTCGTCCCTAAAATACTGCCTTGGCTATCATACACATGAATGGTTGTTGCTAAATTATCTGTATTAACATCATCTACAATTGCTTGAATTTCCTGTTCTAAATTATCGTCTTCTTCGGAACGTTCTCTGGTAAAGGCCTGTTCCAGGTTATAGCTCAACATCTCCACACGCTCAGTGACAGAAGCCTTGAACGTATCCATCAACTCTTCTTCCAAGCGATCTGTAAAAAAAGAGCCGATGACCTGCACAGCTAAAATTAACAGCAAGATATAAATAATAATGAACTTTAACTGGATCGACCTAAAAAAACCAACTTTATTCATACATCCTTACTCCTGTTCAGGATTACGCAGATAATAACCAACACCTCTTCTTGTTACAATCCACAACGGGTTACTCGGATTTTCTTCAATCTTTTCACGCAAACGCCGGACTGTCACATCCACTGTACGTACATCGCCAAAATAATCATAACCCCATACCGTTTCCAACAAATGTTCACGTGTCATCACTTGTCCGATATGACGTGCCAAATAGTGTAATAGCTCAAATTCACGATGTGTTAATTCAATTTCTACACCTTTGCGGGAAACAACATAAGCGTCTGGATGAACAGCTAAATCGCCAATCACAATATCCCTCGATGTTTTTGTCGATTCATCTGCCGGTACATTTTCACGACGCAGGTTTGCTTTCACACGTGCAATTAATTCCCGGTTACTGAACGGTTTGGTCACATAATCATCTGCACCCAGCTCCAGCCCAAGCACTTTATCAATTTCTGCATCTTTTGCAGTCAGCATAATAACAGGAACGCTTTGTGTTTTACGTATCTCACGCAATACTTCATTTCCATCTTTTCCAGGGAGCATGATATCTAATAAAATTAAATTAGGACGCTCGGATTCAGCAAGTTCTATTGCTGTATCTCCATCATTGGCTACAACGACCTGGTAACCTTCTTTTTCTAAATTAAATTGTAATATATCTGCAATTGGCTGTTCATCGTCAACAACTAGTATTTTTTGACTCATTGATTGCACATCCTTTTTTTAGTTAAATATTTTCTGTAGTCATTTTGTTTATTTTCATCTGTTTCATATAAAATCAAGGTTTCATCCTCTTTATTATAAAGCCTTCACTCGGTTTCATTCGTATCATTACTAAAAACTCCGGAATTATAGACTTACTCTCTCTATTTTAACGTAAAATTGCAATTATGTCTTGTTGACAACATGTTTAATTATTGTAGAATTCATATATTCTACTATTACTTTACATCCATTCACGTTCATCTTTTAGATAACTTTTTGAAATAAAACCAGGTTCTACGTCAAAATCTATGTTTCACAAATAGCGTAGAACTTTATGCAAAGCAAAAAGAGGCTGCCTTCGTATGACAGCCTCTTTTTAATCATCTATTTTACTATTTTATTACGGACGATATACACTTCTTACGACATTTGTCTGCGAACGGTCTGGACCAACAGAAAAGATAGATAAAGGAATTTCTGTCAGCTGGGAAATCCGCTCTAAGTAGTGACGTGCATTGGCAGGAAGTTCATCCAATGTTTTCACTCCTGTGATATCTTCTGTCCAGCCGGGCATTTCTTCATATACCGGTTCACATTCCGCTAATGCTTTTAAGCTTGCCGGGAATTCTTTAATCACTTCCCCTTTGTAGCGGTAGGCAACACAAATCTTTAATGTTTCAATACCTGTTAATACATCAATGGAGTTGAGGGATAAATCCGTAATTCCGCTCACTCGGCGCGCATGGCGGACAACGACACTGTCAAACCAGCCTACACGGCGCGGACGACCTGTTGTTGTACCATATTCACGGCCAACTTCACGAATTTGGTTTCCTACTTCATCATGTAATTCGGTTGGGAAAGGACCATCACCAACACGAGTAGTATATGCTTTCGACACACCTACTACATGATTGATTTTTGTCGGACCGACACCAGAACCAATCGTAACCCCGCCAGCAATCGGGTTAGAAGACGTTACAAACGGATACGTACCTTGGTCAATATCGAGCATTACTCCTTGTGCACCTTCAAACAGGACACGTTTTCCCTCATCAATCGCATCGTTTAAAACAACGGATGTATCTACTACGTAAGGAGCCAACTGCTGTCCATATTCAAAGTATTCATCAAGCATTTCTTCCACTTGAATCGGGTCAGACTCATATACTTTTTCAAATAAACGGTTCTTTTCTTTTAAGTTTTGCACTAATTTCCCGTGGAATACTTCTTTATCCATTAAATCTGCAACACGGATACCGACACGTGCCGCTTTATCCATATAAGCAGGACCGATTCCTTTTTTCGTCGTACCGATTTTATTTTCGCCTTTTTCTTCCTCTTGAAGAATATCCAGCTTCAAGTGATAAGGAAGAATCACATGCGCCCGATTACTGATACGAAGATTTTCTGTAGAAACATTGCGCTCATGTAAATAAGCAATTTCTTCTACAAATGCCTTTGGATCAATAACCATTCCATTTCCAAGTACACACGTTTTATCATTAAAGAAAATGCCGGATGGAATCAAATGTAACTTGTATGTTACATCATCAAATTTAATCGTATGACCAGCGTTATTTCCGCCCTGATAACGAGCAACTACTTCTGCATTTTGAGACAGGAAATCAGTAATTTTACCTTTCCCTTCATCTCCCCATTGCGTACCTACAACTACTACTGAGGACATCGTGCACCTCCAAGATTGATTTTATATATGAAGATCCTTGCTCTGCATGATCATTTATCTATATCTACTCATGACAGCACAATCACTTATCATCATTTGTTTTTTAAATCACCATGTAGTATTTTATCAATAAAAAAAAGACACGTCAATGTAAAACACGAACATTATTTTATGTTTCGACTCTATCATCCGCTTCATTTCAATTTATTTTATATTATTGCATGTAAAAACCGGACATAAAGTGAAACTTCCTTCAGTGGGGATTTTCTTTCCTCCCCCACTGAAGGTTAGTTGAACAAATCGGGCCGTTACTGGCTGTTAGATCTCCCACTTAGAATTTTCGATTTTTTTCAATTTTTGAAGTGGGAGCCTTACAACCAGTTACACTGCGGTAAATATAATAGAATAAGATTTATGTCCGGTTTTATTGATAATTGATAGTGGAGTAAACGACAGTATTTAATGAATGAAAAAAACTTCCCTTCCAGCAAACCTTTGTCTGCTTGAAAGGGAAGTTTTTATAATGGTCATATTTTCACCATCTGCTTAAAGGCAATTATTCACCTAAGCCTTCTGTCCATTTTTCCAGAAGATCTGGATTGTCTTCAAGGTACTGACTTGCTGCTTCTTCTGGTTCTGCACCTTCGTCAATTGCAGCTAACAGTTCGTTTTCCATGTCCTGATCATAATCTTCCAGCAAACGCTGCATTACTTCATATGCTGCAGGTGAATCTTCCTGGAAGCTTTCATGTGCTACAGCTGCGATACGGTCACCTTCACCGCCATAGATTTCTTGAGGATCATCAAGCATTTTTAGATCCATTGTTGCAAACATTGTATGTGGCTGCCAACCTGGAATAATGATTGGCTCCTCATTATCAACGG
This sequence comes from Oceanobacillus timonensis, assembly GCF_900166635.1. Lineage (NCBI taxonomy): Bacteria > Bacillati > Bacillota > Bacilli > Caryophanales > Bacillaceae > Oceanobacillus > Oceanobacillus timonensis. Next base: position 142,376 of record NZ_LT800497.1, on the reverse strand, counting down.
CAGACTGTAATTCAGACAGCATGGCACCTTCAGAACTTGAAGATAGTTCCCAGTTGTCTAATTCATATTCTTCAATTGCTGTTTCTGTATTCTGCATAACACCAGCACCAGGATCAATACCAGTAATCGTCCAGTCTACTGATTCACCCAACTCTTCATTATCTTTCAAGTCCTCAATGGAATCAACATCCATATATGATGGAACGGTCAATGATAGAGGGGCTTGATCCACGAAATTACCAAGCTCTTCGATATCATCTTCATATTGATCCAAATAAGATTGGTGTGTCACTGGAAGCCATGCAGCTGTCATAAATGCCGCATCATCATTGGCAACACTTGTCCACATAGAACCTGCTTCAACTTGTGATGATTCTACACTGTATCCTACTTCTTCCAGTACTTGTTCAACTAAAGGCGTACGAGCAATAGCGCCTGCCCAAGCAACATATGGAACGGTAAGATCTGTTTCACCAAGTTCTGTTCCAGAAGCTTCTTCGCCTCCACCATTATCATCAGACCCTGCGTCTTCTTCATCTCCACCGCCGCATGCAGCTAATAAAAGTACTAGTGCAAGCAATGCAATGAAACCGATAGATTTAATGTTCTTAAACATTAAGAATGTCCCCCTTATTAAAAATATTATATAGTAAAGATTTTTAATAACTAAAAATCTCTAACTAACTATTTCTTATTAAACCCATGTGTGAAGCGATCCAGTAACATCGCTAAGATAACCAGCGATATACCTCCTTCAAACCCGGATCCAATATTAACCTGTGTAACAGCCTGGTATACAACAGTACCAAGTCCTGGTGCCCCTACCATGGAAGCAATAACAACCATCGATAGAGAAAGCATGATTGTCTGGTTAATACCAGCCATAATCGTTGGCATAGCGAGCGGTATTTGTACTTTTCCTAACCGCTGGCCTGTTGTAGCACCAAATGCATCGGATGCTTCCACCAATTCCTCATCTACTTGTCTAATACCAAGATTGGTCATTCTGACAGTCGGCGGCATCGCGAAAATAATCGTTGCTACTACGCCCGGTACCATACCGAGGCTGAAGAAAACCACCGCGGGAATCAAATAAACAAAGGCCGGCATCGTCTGCATAAAATCCAGTATCGGTGTAATAATCGATTGGACTGTTTTCTTTTGTGACATCCAAATACCAATTGGAATACCAATAATCATCGAGATAAGTACGGAAACAATAACAAGAGCTACTGTTTGTAATGTTTCCGGCCAATAACCGAGATTATTAATGATTCCTAATCCGATTAAAGCAAACAGCCCAAGTTTCCAGCTACTAACCCACCATGCCAATAAAGCAACAATAACAATTAGTACTAATGCTGGAATCATTTCCAATACTGAAACAAAATTTTCAGTAATAAATTCAATCACATTAGAAATAACATCAAAAAATGCGGATAGATACGCCGTCAAGAAATCTTCAAATGACTCTACCCATTCATCTAGAGGTAGTTTTGGGAATAGTGCACCTTCTTCTTTATCCATTTGTCTTCACCTCCCCATTTCCGTTCAACACTTGATCATCGCCCGCAAGTGCGCCAATAACAGAGCCTCTGACGATAATACCTATTAATCTATCATTATCGTCCACGACGGTGAGAGGTGCTTTTTGTTCAGCCATCGGTTCAAATAAATCTGTCAGCAATGTATCCGGCTTGATTCTTGGTAAATCTGTCACCATTACATCTTCTATTGTTTTACCATCTTTATTTGCTTCATCTGCCTGATCTGCTGTGACATAACCAAGTAATTTTCTTCTTTTGTCTACGACGTAAATGGTCGATACACCATATTCTTTCATTTGCCTTAAAGCGACTTTTGGACCTCTGTCCACGCCCACCGTTTCCGGTTTTTTCATAATATGTTCTGCTGTAAGCACCTTCGTACGATCGACATCTTCTACGAATTTCTCAACGTAGTCATTCGCAGGGTTCATTAAAATTTCTTCCGGAGTTCCGATCTGAACGATAGAACCATCCTTCATTAACGCAATTCGGTCTCCTATACGAAGTGCTTCATCCAGGTCATGCGTGATAAAAATGATTGTTTTTTTCATAGAATCCTGTATATCAACCAGCTCGTCCTGCATTTCTTTACGGATAAGCGGATCAAGTGCAGAGAAAGCTTCATCCATTAACAGCACTTTCGGGTCATTTGCCAAAGCCCGAGCCAAACCAACACGCTGCTGCATTCCGCCGGATAATTGACCTGGTTTCTGGTGGACATAGTTTCCTAAACCAACCATGTTCAAAGATTCCTCTGCCTTTTTTTCACGTTCTGATTTATCTTTACCTTGTATTTCTAATCCAAACGCAGCATTTTGTAAAATCGTACGATGCGGGAAAAGTGCAAATTGCTGGAATACCATTCCCAACTTTTCACGGCGTACTTTTCTTAATGCCTGTTTATCCAGTGTCGATAATTCTTCTCCTTCAATGGTAATAGAACCTTCGCTGGGTTCTATTAAACGATTGATTAACCGTACCAGTGTAGACTTCCCGCTTCCTGAAAGCCCCATGATAACAAATATTTCTCCTTCTTCCACGGAGAAGCTGGCACGGTTGACGCCGACAGTATTTCCTGTTTGTTTTAATATTTCTTCTTTGGTTTTACCTTGATCTAACATCTCGATAGATTGATTGATATGTTTACCAAAGATTTTAGACAGGTTTTTTGCTTCTACCACTGCCATGTACTCACCTCTTTTTATTATTTGCGATTTACAGAATATCTAAAAAAATACAATCTTTGGTACTCTTGATTCAATTATAAGAAACTATAAAAGAAATGAACCAACTATCGATTCATTTAATTATCATTCTTATTATTGAAGTATCCGCCCATTAACAAGCACAACGTTCATTATATATAAAATAAGAAAGAAGCTCAAACCGCTCTGAGCTTCATTTTTCTACAATATAAGGCAAACTTTTGCGTCTATGGAAAATAAAATGAGTCTTTCTCCCTTTTTCTTCAGAAATCTTTATAATACTTCTGTTATATTACAAATTGGTCGATTTTGTTTCTGACAGATTACTGTTCTATTGCAACACTTTCTAAGTTATGACATATTTTTTAAATTATACTGTCTATACTTATTTAACATGTACAAAGCAAGCATAAAGATAAACGTTAGAGATAACATAATAATGCCCCCTAATAGAATCATCTGCACCAGCGGCCAACCAATATTCATATGTAATAACAACAAAAGAAGGAAGAAAAAGCATGAGATGATTGTATATTTCCTCAAATACCGCTCTTCATGCGCCATTTGCTCCAGCAGCTGTTCCTGATCCATATTCATTGGGACGGCTTCTGGTGTTCCTTCAAAAACCTGCATATAATCTTGCGCATCAATTAGTCTCCAACCCTCTTTCCATTCGGCTGTGTCCTCATCAATATTTTGTATAGGCTGGAATCCTAGTTGATACTGCACTTCTTTTGGTGTATCTTCTGTTAATTGGAACAAAAGCCCGCCTAACTGCAATTTTTCCACTCTCCACCCTTCCTTTGACAGCGCTTCGATTTTTTCTGTCCCTGTATCATGAAAGAAGAATCTAGCAGGATTCCATACAAATTTTTTATTCACGCGTTCCACCTCTTTCTTATGTCCCGTTGTAAAATACGAGTTCAAGAAAATTGCATTGCCTATTTTTTAAATTATTCTCATTATACTAGATTTTCAGAGATACTTCCTACCTGTTTTAAAACAAAAAATATTCTTTTCGATATACATATACCTCCTTCTTCCATCAAAGTCTATCACGGACTTAACGTTTTACACATAGTGTGTTACATGTAAAAAAGCCGTATAAAACCAGCAAAAACCTGGTTCTATACGGCTTATTTTAATAAGATCAGAATGTATTTTCTGCTTATTTTTTATGATTATAGTCCACTTGATATTGCTCAAACTCTTTTTCAGAGCAAAGTACAAAATGGCCCTGCGAAATTTCACGCATACGGACATCTTCTCCGTCTTCATACTGATGATTTTCCGAATGATAGGATTGCCGTGTACGTGACCGTTCATAATCCGGATCTGGAAGTGGAATTGCTGATAGCAGAGATTGCGTATACGGGTGCATTGGATTACGATACAAATCATCTGCAGGAGCGAGTTCAACTAACTTTCCAAAATACATCACTCCAATACGGTCACTGATATATTTCACCATGGATAAATCATGGGCAATAAATAAGTATGTTAGACCGCGTTCTTTTTGTAATTTTTTCAGCAAGTTAACCACCTGTGCCTGGATAGATACATCCAAAGCAGATATAGGTTCATCCGCAATAATGAATTCCGGATCTACTGCCAGCGCCCGGGCGATTCCGATTCTTTGTCTCTGACCGCCTGAAAACTCATGTGGAAAACGGGTCGCATGCTCGCGGCTGAGCCCGACAATTTCCAGCAATTTATGGACTTTCTCCATTCTTTCTTTTGAATTTTTAGCAAGTCCATGGATATCGATTCCCTCGGCAATCAAGTCAGCTACTTTCATACGGGGGTTCAGGGATGCATAAGGATCCTGGAAAATCATCTGCATTTTTCTGTTAAATTCTTTTAACTGTGCTTTGGATTTTTTTCCATGAACATTGTCACCCTGATAGAGTACTTCTCCGCCTGTTGCATTATACAGACGGATCATGGATCTCCCTGTCGTTGATTTCCCACAGCCAGATTCACCAACCAGCCCGAGTGTCTCCCCTTTATAGATATCAAAACTGATATCATCAACAGCACGTACTTCTTTTGGCTTTCCAATATGAAAGTACTGCTTCAGATTTTTTACTTCTAACAGTTTTTCCGCCATGTTACTTTCCTCCCTTTACAGAAGCGGCTTGTTTCTTTTCGAAAATAGCCATTCTTTCTTTTACTGCCAAAGGCGGTTCTACTTTAGGCGCACTTGGATGCAATAACCAAGTAGCGGCATAATGGGTATCAGAAACCTTAAACATCGGCGGCTGCTCTTCTGTATCTATTTTCATAGCATACGGGTTTCTTGGAGCAAACGCATCTCCCTGCGGAGGATTCAATAAATCAGGCGGTGTACCCGGAATAACGTACAGCTCCTCTTCATCCGTATCTAAGTTCGGCATGGAACTGATAAGTCCCCATGTATATGGATGCTGGGGATTATAAAATATTTCATCCACGGTGCCAATTTCAACAATTTTTCCACCATACATGACCGCCACACGATCAGCAACATTGGCAACTACCCCCAGATCATGCGTAATAAACACAATCGATGTTTCAATTTTTTTCTGCAGTTTTTTCATCAAGTCTAATATTTGTCCTTGAATGGTAACATCTAATGCCGTTGTCGGCTCATCAGCAATCAATACTTTGGGAGCACAGGCAAGGGCAATAGCAATGACCACACGCTGTCTCATTCCGCCTGAGAATTGATGCGGATATTGTTTCAGACGTTGCTCTGGTTTAGTAATACCTACTAAGTCCAGCAGTTCAATCGTCCGTTTTTTCGCTTCACTTTTACTAAATTTCCGGTGTTTTAGCAAGGGTTCCATAATCTGGTTACCGATAGTCATAGTCGGATTCAATGACGTCATTGGGTCCTGGAAAATCATCGAAATATCTTTTCCGCGAATTTTCTGCATCCTCTTATCTGAGGTTTTAGCAAGGTCTTCACCGCCAAAAAGAATACTTCCAGATTTAATTTCAGAGTTCCCTTCCGGCAATAGCCGCATAATGGATTTGGTTGTTACCGATTTTCCTGATCCGGATTCCCCGACAATCGCAAGCGTCTCTCCTTCGTATAAATCAAAATCGACGCCCCGGATGGCTTGTACTTCACCTGCAAATGTATGGAATGATATATGAAGGTCTTTCACTTCCAGTATTTTTTTCATGTCGTTTCACCTCACCTTTAATCACGCATTTTAGGGTCAAATGCATCACGTAACCCATCTCCAATTAAATTACATACAATTAAAATCAAACAAATTACAATACACGGGATGATCATTAAATGAGGTAAAAATTGGAATGTTTTATAACCATCTTCAATCAGTGTACCCAAGGATGCCGCTGGTGCTTGCAAACCAATTCCGATAAAGCTTAAGAAAGCTTCGAAGAAAATAGCAGTAGGAATTGTGAACATTGTATTGATGATAATGACACCCGATAAGTTCGGAAGCAAATGCTTGAATAACAAACGGTTATTATTTGCTCCAAGTGTCCGCGAGGCAAGAATATATTCCTGATCCTTTAGTTTGAGGACTTGTCCACGGACAACCCTTGCCATCCCAATCCATCCAGTTATAACCATCGCCAGTGTGATGGACATAATACCAGGTTCAAAGATGAGAAGCATTAAAATAACTACAATCAAGTTAGGAATACCAGACATAATTTCTAAAATACGCTGCATGACATTGTCGACTCTGCCGCCCTTAAATCCAGAAACTAAGCCATAAATCACGCCAATAAGCATGTCAATTGCTGCAGCCAAAACAGCAATATATAACGAGACTCTGGTTCCTAACCATACTCTGGTAAACAAATCTCGTCCAAGACTATCCGTACCAAACCAATAGTATTCTTCTATATTCATATCTTCATATTTATTTGTTTCTACACCGCCGACGGTTTGCGCGCCATCAAATATTCCGATTTGCTCTAATCCAGGAACACGCGGGGGCAGATTATTTTTGGTTACATCCTGTGCATAACCGTCATGCGGAGAAAGATGAGGTCCAATAATAGCCATAAGTACAATAAATCCTAAAATGAAGATACTGACGATAGCGGCCTTATTTTTACGAACCCGAAGCCAGGCATCCTTCATAAACGAAAGCTGGGGCTTCTCAATTTTTTCCATCTCTCCTTCATTCGGCGGAGCAGGTTCAAACCGTTCTTTAGGTATTTCTTCTATGTTTCTATTCATTATTTATCGCCTCCTGTCAGACGTATCCTTGGATCAATAATTCCATACAGGATATCGATAATTAAAATAATAACGGTCAGTAAGAAGGCAAAGAATAAGGTTGTACCCATAATAATAGGAAAATCATTTGTCTGAATAGACTTAACAAACTGCTCTCCGATTCCCGGAACAGCAAATATATTCTCTACAACCATGGAACCTGTCATTAATCCCACTGCCATCGGCCCCATAACCGTAATCATAGGAATTAATCCATTCCGAATAGCATGCTTAAACGCTACTTCCATTCGTGAGTTTCCTTTTGCTTTGGCCAGAGTAATATAATCGGAACCAAATACCTCAATTAATTCCGTTCTCATAAAACGAGCTGCCGTGGCAACAGGGAATATAGCCAGCGCAATGGTCGGCATAATGGAAGATGCAAATCCATTCCATGAGGCAACCGGCAGCCAGCCAAGCTTCACCCCGATATAATATTGCATGACCGCGGCCAGTACAAAAGATGGAATCGATTTACCCAGTATTGCAATGAATGTACTTCCGTAATCAATCCACGTATTTTGAAACATGGAAGCAAGTACACCGAGAATAATCCCTGCAAGAGTACCTATAACCATGGCCTGTATGCCCAGCTGTAATGATGGGCCAATCCGGTTTGTCAATAAATCAAGTACCGGCTGATTATCAAACTGAAACGACACGCCCAAGTCACCTTTAGCAATATTCAGCATATAGTTCATATATTGAACCGGAATCGGCTGATCTAATCCATATTTCGCGTTTAGTATTTCCCGCTGTTCCATGGATAGTCTTTCTTCATTAGAAAATGGTGTACCCGGCAAAAACTTCATCAGAAAAAATGTTACGGAAGCAATAATAAACAGCGTAATAATCAAGTAAATAATACGCTTGGTAATATACTTCGCCATATTGTATCCTCCTAAATGCAAATAAATAAAAATATTCTAAAAAACAGCTAATAATGAGGAAAAGAGAGTACTTTACTTTGAAAGTCTCTCTTTTCTTCTGCTAACTTTTCATTTATTGATTCTTCAACAAAAGATTAATTTTCGATAGTTACATTTTTCAGTGAATAATCCGGGCCAAATAAATGTTCTTCCAGGCCATTCACTTTTGGCTTGATAAGTGTTAATCTACCGCGCTGATAAATTGGTGCGATAAGTGTATCCTCTTGTACAAGGAGTTTTTCAGCTTCCAGCATTGCTTCCCAACGTTTTTCTGGATCGTTTGCATACGTTACTTTGGCATCTTCAATCAATTGGTCATATTCTTCATTGGAATAGCCAGTTTCGTTATTACCTCCATCTGTAACAAATAAATCCAAGAATGTTAAAGGATCCAAGTAATCTGGGCCCCAGCCATGCATTACCATATCATAATCTTGACCTGATGTCCGATCCAGACGATTTTTAAATGGAACATTGGATAAGCTGACTGTTAATCCTTCCAAATTTGATTCTAATTGAGATTTAAAATATTCCGCAGTTGTCTTCGCATTTTCCGTATCATCACTTAATAACTCGAGTGAGAGTTCATCTTCGCCTAACTCTTCAAGTCCTTTATTCCAGTATTCTTGCGCTTGTTCTAAGTCATATCCGATTAAGTCACCACTCTCATCACGGAAATCTTCTCCCGTTTCTGGGTTTTCCGCTAAACCACGTGGTACAAAACCATCAGTAGGAACAGAACCATTGGATAATACTTGCTCCGTAAATGCTTCTTTATCAAAAGCCATTGCAATTGCTTTACGGATATTTTCATTCGTTAGAGGCGTTTCTTCTCCGTCCCGTTCTTGGTTGAATTTAAGATACCAGGAACTTCCTTCTTCAAAAGTAGATGCATTTTCATCATTTGCATATTGTTTCGCATACTCAGCGCTTAATGCAGCTGTACGATCTGCTTCATCCGTAGTAAATAAGTTCACTGCTGTACCTGGATCCTTTACAGCTTGTACATTTACCTCATCAAGAGCTACATTATCTACATCATAGTACTCATCATTTTTAACATACTTCCAAGTTAAGCCGGAACCATCCCACTCTGTCAGCTCAAATGGTCCATTAGCAAGCATATTGTCACTATTCGTTCCAAAGCTGTCGCCTTTTTCTTCCACAAAATCTTCGTTTAAAGGCAGGTACGTACCAAATGCCAATAAGGAATCTAAATATTCCACCGGCTGTTCAAGCGTTACTTCTAATGTATAATCATCAGCAGCTTCCACTCCTAAATCTTCTACATCGGCATCGCCATTCATAATATCTGTTGCGTTTTCTACAACATCAGAGAACATATAGGCATACTCGGAAGCTGTATCCGGATCTACTGCTCTTTGCCAGGAATAAACAAAATCATTCGCTGTTACTGGGTCTCCGTTCGACCATTTTGCATCTTCACGTAATGTAAAAGTATATTCAAGGCCATCTTCACTTATTTCCGGATCCCCATCTGCAATTGCTGGAACCGGGGTATCATTTTCATCTAAAATATAAAGGCCTTCCATCGTTTGTCCAAAAACAATAAAACTATTCTGATCTGTTGCCAGTGTTGGGTCTCCTGTCGGAATTTCTCCCGTTTCGACCATATTAAAAACCTGCTCGCCTGAAGGAGCTGCTTCTCCACCATCTGAATTTTCTGAACTTCCTTCATCGCTATTGTCTGACCCACATGCCGAAATAACCATCATCGTCAACGCCAAAACAATAATGAGATAATATTTAGACTTTTTCACCTTTTCGTACACCCCTTTTTATTTTTATTCTATACCATATTATACTCGCTGAAATATAATTGTAAATATGTTTTATAATTCCACCAATACAGAAAAGAATGACAATTAACTTCCCATCCCTTTGTTAATAGGTGATAAAACGCTTTCATAGATGTTGGTAAATCAACTTTTTTATCTTCTATTATTACTTTCTATTTACAATTTGTAATTGATATAATTAACATATTATACCATAAAAACTGTTCTTTTTATTCATTATTTTTCAACAAAAACTTATTGAATAATCTTTTTTTGAATACTATTTATTCTAAATATATCTCAACTCTAAAACATTTGATAGAATTGCTGCCCAACTCTATTATTTTTTAATCCATTATACCTTTTTATATATTAATGATATAATATGCTACATATACATTCGCAAGGACGTTGATAGTTATGATCAAAAAATTACTTATATGGATTGCAACCTCGCAAATCCTCATTGTGTTACTCTGTTTTCTTATTTACCGCAATATTCATCTTTTATCTTACATAAATGTTTCTTTTGTTGCAGGTGCCGCCCTGATTTTGTACGCAATGGCAGGTTATGTAGTTAAAGGGCGTTTTTTTGATATTGTTTTCTACAGTTTTCAATACTTTTTCAGCCGGATGTCTAACAGAGATCGCCGGCCGCTCTCTGAGCTTGCACCTCAACAGTACAGGATACCTTTTATAACTGGCTGTACAGCAATAGTCTTTATGCTCGGAAGTTTATGTATCTATTATTTATCCAGTTAGTTATAACTGTTTGGTTTATGCTGCCTTTTTCTCTCCTAAAAGAAAAGCGGATTCTCCGTCTATTTACGGGAACCCGCTTTTTTTAGATTACATCGCCGGAGCTGGCGGAATATCGCCTTCTCCATAACGATGATCTAAGTCCACAAATTTATTATATTCTTTGACAAAAGCTAACTCTACCGTACCGGTTGGGCCATTACGCTGTTTTGCGATAATAATCTCAATAATATTGTCTTTTTCTGTCTCTTTATCGTAATAGTCATCACGATATAAGAATCCGACAATATCTGCATCCTGCTCAATACTTCCTGATTCACGGATATCCGACATCATTGGCCGTTTATCTTGTCTTGATTCCACACCGCGGGACAGCTGAGATAAAGCAATCAACGGCACTTCCAGCTCACGGGCTAATGCTTTTAACGCACGAGAAATCTCGGAAACCTCTTGCTGGCGGTTTTCTTTCGAACTTCCGCTTCCCTGAATCAGCTGCAGATAATCAATTAGAATCATGCCCAGTCCATGCTCCTGCTTCAGACGCCGGCACTTGGAGCGAATTTCATTAACACGCACGCCTGGTGTGTCATCAATGTAAATACCTGCATTCGACAAAGAGCCCATCGACATGGTTAATTTACTCCAATCATCCGCCTGGAGCTGCCCATTTCGAAGCCGTTGTGCATCAATATTTCCTTCTGCGCAAAGCATACGCTGCACCAGCTGATCCGCACCCATTTCCAAACTGAAAATAGCTACATTTTCATCTGTTTTCACGGCCACGTTCTGGGCTACATTTAATGCGAAAGCCGTTTTCCCTACGGAAGGGCGTGCTGCAATAATGATTAAATCATTCCGCTGAAAACCTGATGTGATGCGGTCTAAATCCATAAAACCAGTCGGCACACCGGTTACATCGCCAGTTTGTTGATGAAGCTGCTCAATATTATCATATACATCAATCAAGACGTCTTTTATATTCTTGAAAGCTCCGGAATTTTTGCGCCCGGAAACCTCCAGGATACTTTTTTCTGCATCATTTAATACATCTTCCACTTCATCTTCTTTTTCAAAAGATGCTGTTACAATATCTGTCGCTTTCCGGATCAAACTGCGAAGTGTCGATTTTTCTTCTACAATTCTGCTGTAATACTCGACATTTGCGGCAGTAGGCACACTTTCCGCCAGCTCTGTTAAGTAGGATACACCGCCAACCTCTTCCAGCTGTTTCCTGTTATTTAAAAACGTAGTCACCGTCACAACATCAATTGGTTCGGTACGCTCCGACAAGGTCATCATCGCTGTAAAAATAAGCTGATGCGCCGCGCGGTAGAAATCTTCCGGAATCAATATTTCCGAAGCCTGCACAAATGCTGTCGGCTCTAAAAAGACAGCACCTAACACTGATTGCTCTGCTTCTAAATTATGCGGCGGCGTACGATCATTCAAAGCTGCACTCATTCCTTCTCCTCCGTATTCTTATGATATGCGTTTCTAGACAAACTTACATTGGTCAAGGAAATCTCGAAAGCTTGTTTGGCTTTCTCACAATCCTTCAGGCTGATGCCTTCGCTGCGAAAAAAAGAAACCGGCGCACTTTTCTGATGCCAATTTCTTTTTTTCTTTCATTTCCCTTTATACCACTTTGTTATTCTGCTTATTTTTCTGCCACATGAACCTTTACCGAACCGGATACTTCCGGATGTAATTTAACCGGCACATTGGTATAACCTAATGCACGAATCGGCTCGTCCAGCTCTATTTTTCGTTTATCAATTTTATAACCATGCTGTTTGTTTAATGCTTCTGAAATCTGTTTACTTGTTATGGAACCAAATAAACGTCCATTGTCTCCAGATTTTGCTTCCAGCTCAACGGTTAAATCAGCTAATGTATCTTTTAACTGAATAGCATTTTCTTTTTCTTCTATTTCTAACCTGTCTTGTTTTTTCTTTTTGGCATCGAGTGCTTTCAGATTTCCAGAAGTAGCTTCTTCCGCCAGATTATTTTTTAACAGGTAATTGCGGGCATAGCCGTCAGAAACATTCTTTACTTCGCCTTTTTTTGCTTTCCCTTTAACATCTTTTAAGAAAATCACTTTCATTCTGAATCTCTCCCTTTTTTATATTCCAGCTCATCGATAATCTCAACAAGGATCTCTTTGACTTCATCGATGGTCTTATCCTCCATTTGCGTCGCTGCATTGGTTAAATGTCCGCCGCCATTCATTTCTTCCATAATAACCTGTACATTCACATCGCCCAGTGATCTTGCACTGACACCTACTCTGCCATCTGATCGTTCCGAAATAACAAAGGATGCAGAAACACCCTCCATCGACAGCAACGTATCAGCAGCTTTAGCTATCAATACTGGACTATACGATGTTCCGCTCGGTGCTGTTGCAATAGCAATATAACCATTATATATTTGCGTCCGCTCAATAATATGACTGCGCTGGACAAACACATCCAAATCTTCCTTCAGCAAGCGCTGAACCAATACGGTATCTGCACCTTGCGATCGGAGGTAGGATGCAGCATCAAACGTTCGGGAACCTGTACGCAGTGTAAAGCTTTTCGTGTCTACGATAATCCCGGCTAACAGCGCCGTTGCTTCCAATACCTTCAATTTGGTTCCTTTAGGCTGATACTCCAGCAATTCTGTCACAAGCTCTGCTGTGGAAGATGCATAAGGTTCCATATAAACAAGCGTCGGATTATCAATAAAATCTTCCGCTCGACGATGGTGGTCAATGACAATTTTATAATCGGTATATTTTAATAATCTTTCTGCCGCAACCATATTTGGTTTATGCGTATCAACAACGATGAGTAAACTTTGCTGATCTGTCATCAGCTCTTCCGCTTCTTCCGGACTAACAAATTGATCCCAAAGTTCATCATCCCGACGAATATGGTCCATCAGCTTGGAAACCCCTGTCTCCAAATCATTGTCATCAATAACAACATAACCGGGAACATGATTGGTCTTAGCAATATTTAAAACACCAATCGCCGCTCCAATCGCATCCATATCCGGCGATTTGTGCCCCATAATGATAACATTATCACTGGCGCGGACCAGCTCTTTTAATGCATGAGAAATAACTCGGGCCCGTACGCGGGTGCGTTTTTCCATTGGATTGGTTTTTCCGCCATAGAAACGCACCTTGCCGTCCTCATCCTTAATAGCAACCTGGTCACCACCACGGCCTAAAGCTAAATCCAGGCTGGATTGTGCAACTTCTCCCATTTCCGGAAGCGCCATGTTTCCAACACCAACACCGATACTTAACGTAACCGGATTACTCTCGGAACCTCCCATCTCCCGGACTTCATCCAGGATAGAGAATTTGACATCTTCCAGTTCCTCCAGAATTTCCGTATTGCCAACAGCTAAGAAACGCTCCTGAGATGTCCGCTTCAAGTAGAGTCCATAACGGCTGGACCATTCATTTAAAATGGCCGTTACCTGTGAATTCAATTGACTCTTCACGGTATCATCCATATTTTGCGTAATTTCTTCATAGTTATCTAAAAAGATAATAGCAAGTACCGTTTGTTCGTTGTAATAACGTTCCTTCAATTTCTGATGTTCCGTGCGATCCAGAAAATAAAGCAGTTTTTCTTCCTTTTTAATCACACAAAGAAACGTATAATCCCCAATCTCTACCCATATCTCATTTCGGTTCTCTATAATCATCGGAATTAAATCTTCGGATAAATGATTCAGGGATTCCCCTATGATGGTATCCTTGCTTTGTTTAAACTGATTCATAAACGGATTAGACCATTCAATTTGATAATTTTCATTGAATAAGATAATCCCAAAAGGCATCTCTAATAAAGCCTCCGAACCAACTTTCTTCACACGATGGGAAATCGTCGATATATATTCTTCCGCCTCATCCAGAAGCACTCTTTCCGTTCGAACACTATAATAAAATGAAGCAGCGAAGACAATTGTCATTATTAAGCCAACTATCCATTGATAGTACCACACACATAAAAGCAATAGAAAAGTAAGAATATAAATAATCCATACATGCTTGCTTAGTGTTGGTCTATTCTGTAAATCTGGCACGGCATTCAGCTCCTTCATAATCCAACAATCTTTCTGTCTTTTCTTCGTCTATTTATTCCCGGGTTATTTGGTTAACCTGTCCGGCACGGAACCGGCCAGCGAATTGCAAACAGCCATGTGGGCCGTCGCTTTTCTTATTTTAACCGTTCTCTTAACCGTTCTCTTAACCGTAAACCTATATCAATTATACCTAAGATTCGAACGAAATAAAGAAGAAATCCGGGAAAAAGAATGGTAGCTACAACAATTAAAATAGGAACTGCTTTGGATATTTTTTTGATATACGCAAAGTAAAAGACAAAAGATAACCCTTGCAGTGATAAAGCCATTCCAACAATCATCAATAAATTTTGCGCTCCAAATTCCATGGTGCTTCCTTCTTCAAAACCGATGAGCGACAAGATTAATGCCAATAAGTAAATCCAAATAACGGAACTTGGAAATTGCAATTGACGAAACGGCGGAAAGGAAAACTTTTCTTTCTCTATCCGGTTCAATAATTTATAGCTAATCCACTGCGCAAGAAAAGCTATAACAAGAGCAAATAGGACCATAAAAGTTGGAATTAACTGTTGGAATAAGTTAATCTGCGTTTCCTGCAATTGCTCCATATCTTCTTCACTCAGAGAAGGGTTCACATTCTCCACCATAGATGCACTCATGTTAACAGATTCTTCTACCATATCTTTATACTCTGTTACAATGTTAACATCCAGCAGGGTTTGACTAAAAACAAAAGCCAATAACATACCGACAAGAAAACCAAAAGTTCCTTGTGCCAGCGTTTCATAAGCTGTATTCCCTTTCGACATGGCATAACCTATAAATATACCGCCCGCTGCTGCAACTAACACAATTGGCAGCATAATCAACGACATCAGCAATGTAGATAGGATAACTACAGCCAGTGTCATTATCAGGCCAGCTTTGATTCCATGCCGCTTTACATAGAAAATAAAAGGAACAGGTAACGTAACAATGGTAATTAAACTAAGTACCGGAAGTAAGGAAGCCACCAGCATTACCATTAATATGGCAATCATCATTGCTCCTTCTGTCACTTTTTTCGATTGGTTCATTTACTGCACCTCGTTCTTACAAAAATAAATAGGAATAGAAATGATCTAACCCCTATTATAAAAATGAATCCGTATTTTTAAAATCCATCTTTTACTATGAATTATATTTTTTGAACTACGTCATTCTTTTCCTCTGGCGAATATTTTGGGATACGCCAAAATCAAAGAAAGATGGAAACAAAATAATTCAACACATATTCTACTATAATAACATGAATTTTATAGGATGGCTTGTATAGCATCTTCATATTTAGAAACATATTTACTTATTATAACATCATTGTACCAAGGTACTTCAGTGAAAAATTATACCATATTATAAAAATAAGATTAAAATAAGTTACTCAACTTTCGCACCTAAGAATAAGCATATAAACCTTGCTGTTCCAGGATGAACAGGATAGGATGTATACCTCCGCTCCGGCCAGCCACTCCGCTTTCCGCCGTAGCGGTCACCTTCCACCTTACCTTCTCATCTTTGTCAACAGATGTATGGAAGTAACAATCAACTCTTGTTTCGATGGAAAGGAAGTTACTTTTTAAAGGGAGAAGGTTGAGTATGTAATTTCAAAGTTTGTTTTTCTTTTAAACGAAGAGAGGAACCACAAGCCCATTCCCCATCTCAAAGCCTCCAAGTTTTAACCGACTTATTGAATTTGACAGTTTTTTGAACATATATTTATATTATTTCCCGGGAAATTTGTCGAATTTCGCTTTTTTTCTATCCATAAAAACGTTTATTCCTTTATAATAGAAGTATTCCCAACTAAAAATGGGTTAAATCAAAGGATGAAAAAAATGAAATTCATAAAAATATTCAAAGAAAGTCTTTTACTTCCACAAAAAAAAGCCATGTTTCAGATTAATCGAATGGAAATGGATAAAATTATGATTTATCTCTTTATATTATTTATGATTTTTTCATTACCTGAACTGGTGTCCCGTTTAGCAAGCTGGACAGGTTTAGGTGAAGAAATGAATATTATTTTCCAGCTTATCTATTTCTTTATGTTCTATTATTTAATTTCATCTGTTTTACTATTAGGTGTTATTTCCTTCATCGCTTATATCGGAAGAGGCGTGGTTTATCTCGCAAACAGAAAGCTCCATTACGGTACACTATGGAAGTTGACCGCTTGTTCTTTCACCGTCCCGCTTCTAGTATTTACTTTTATTTCCTTTATTTGGTCTATTCCAGATTGGTATTTATTTATTTTCGTTATTTATCCTTTCCTGCTGCTGGTACGAATGATATTCATCTACCCACAAAGAAGAAACAACCAAGCCAGAGCTTAGAAAAAGAGTGATTGAATTTACCTTGTAAACGTTTTATAGTATTAATTGGGTTTTTTCAACATTTTTGTAAAATGTTTGCAAAGAAAAGGAGTTTATTATGGAAGATGTTTCAGTTTGGCTGACAATTGTTGGTCTATTCATTATCTTTTCAATTGTTGGTCTGCTTATAGCAAGTAAAATTAGTCCTATTGTCGGGATGACGATTATTCCTATCATCGGGGCATTTTTAGCGGGATTTAATTTTGGGGATCTTTCAAAATTCCTGGCAGATGGTTCCGACCGGGTAATGGGCGTCGTTATCATGTTCATTTTCGCCATTATCTTTTTTGGAATTATGCAAGACAGCGGATTATTTAATCCATTTATACGTTTTATGATTTTAATAACAAAAGGAAATGTCATCATTGTAGCCATGGCTACAGCAGCTATCGGAATGATTGCACAACTGGATGGAGCCGGTGCATCTACTTTCCTTCTTTGTATCCCTGCGTTACTTCCTCTGTATAAGGAATTACATATGAGTCGTTATTTGTTGCTTCTATTAGTTGCATTAAGTGCCAGCGTAATCAATATGGTACCGTGGGGCGGCCCTTCTGCACGGGCTTCAACTGCTATTAATATAGATCTAATTGAATTTTACTTACCGCTTATTCCTATACAAGGAATTGGAATTGTACTTATTCTGACATTAGCGGCTCTTCTTGGATTTCGTGAAAAAAAGAGAATCGATAAAAAAATGGCAACTGGGGAAATTACCAAAAAGGACGAAGTGAACATTCGTGCTATTGCTGATAATTTTACCCAAAGACAGCACGAGGAAATGGCTGCAGCGAAAGAACAGCCACGGGATATAAAAGGTAGAAACTGGGCAAACCTTCTTTTGACCGTTCTTGTGTTAGGTACCATGATGGCTGGTCTGCTGGAACCTCAATACGCATTTATGATTGGTGTAGCAATTGCCTTGCCATTGAATTATCAAGGCGTTGATAATCAAATGAACCGTGTAAAAGTGCATGCTCCAAATGCTCTAATGATGGCAGCAGTTATTCTGTCAGCGGGTGTCTTTCTTGGTGTTCTCAATGGTTCCGGCATGCTGGAACAAATTGCATTAGCAGCAGTAGCAATTATGCCGTCTTTTGTTATTCCATTTATTCATATTATTGTTGGAATAATCGGGGTGCCATTAGATTTATTAACCAGCACCGATGCTTATTATTTCGCATTACTGCCAATCGTTGATCAAATTGCCAGTACACAAGGCATCGCTTCGATATCCACTGCTCACTCGATGATGATTGGAAATATTATTGGTACATTTGTCAGTCCTTTCTCCCCGGCATTATGGTTAGGCGTCGGACTCGCTTCTGCCAACATGGGGAAACATATTAAATACTCTTTCTTCTGGTTATGGGGCTTCAGTGTTGTACTATTATTATGTGCCGTTCTAATTGGTGTGGTAAATTTCTAAAATGGAATGGAACAGGTTCATCGGCCTGCTTTAAGTGCAAGGTATTATATCCTGTACTTAGAGCAGGCCTTTTGTTGGGATAAGCCAAACGTCATTCTATAGAAGTTCTGTGGAGCACAATACCTTTCAATAAGATCAATAAGCTATTTATCGCTTTTAAAGCCATAATAAAACCCTCCAGTTCTTTTGAACTGGAGGGTTTTATAAATCAGTCTGCTACGTAAGGCAATAAAGCCATTTGACGAGCACGTTTGATTGCAATGGTTAATTTACGTTGATATTTTGCAGAAGTTCCTGTTACACGACGAGGAAGAATTTTTCCACGTTCAGAAACGAAACGTCTCAGCAAATCTACATCTTTATAATCGATGTGTGTAATTCCATTTGCTGTGAAATAACACACTTTTTTACGCTTTGCGCGTCCGCGACGAGCTGCCATGTGAATACACTCCTTTTCATTAAAGTTAGTTGGATAATGATTTAAAACGGTAAATCATCATCTGATATATCAATCGGTTCTCCATTATTTTTAAATGGATCTTCCTGATTTTGATTTTGGTTTTGATTAAACCCTTGATTTTGATTTGATGAAAATGGATTTTGTTGATATTGGTTCTGATTATTCTGGTATCCATCAGATTGATATTGTCCGCCGCCCTGAGAGCCTTTGGTTTCCAGGAATTGGACACTATCTGCAACAATTTCTGTTACATAAACCCGTTTGCCATCCTGGCCTTCAAAATTACGTGTTTGTACACGTCCATCGACGCCAATCATGCTTCCCTTTTTCATATAGTTTGCCAGGTTTTCAGCAGGTCTGCGCCAAACGACACAGTTAATAAAATCTGCTTCACGTTCTCCCTGTTGATTTGAAAAAGGTCGATTAACAGCAATATTAAAGTTGGCTACTGCCACACCATTTGGAGTATAGCGTAAATCAGGATCCCTCGTTAATCTGCCAACCAACACGACACGATTTAACATCAGAACCACTCCTTATTATTTTTCATCTCGAATAGCCATATGGCGAATAATATCATCATTGAATTTCGCTTGACGATCAAACTCATTGATTGCAGTTTCATCACTTTGGAAATTGATTACAACATAATATCCATCACGATAATCATTGATTTCATATGCAAGACGTTTCTTGCCTTTTTCATCAACTTTTTCGATTTCCGCTCCATTATCAGTAAGGATTTTGTTGAAACGCTCAACTAAAGCAGTTTGCGCTTCCTCCTCGATATCTGGGCGGATGATGTACATAATTTCGTATTTTCTCATCCGTTACACCTCCTTTTGGTCTTAGCGGCTCCGTTCTCCTTGCATTCCGAATGAATACAGGATATAAGAGCAAGGAATAATTGTCTAATTACTCACAATGCAGTATTATACCAAATAATTTATGTTATGACAAGCTTTTCGAGAGAACCTGATTTACTTTTATTTTTATTACCCGCTTTATCGGGAAGAACACATTTATACATTAAACCGGAAATGAATCACATCGCCGTCTTTTACAATATATTCTTTTCCTTCCAGTCTAACCTTGCCTCTTTCTTTTGCTGTTACCATATTGCCGGCATCCACTAAGTCATCATAAGATACCGTCTCGGCCCGTATGAATCCTCGTTCAAAATCAGTATGGATAATCCCTGCTGCCTGAGGTGCTTTAATCCCTTGACGGAAAGTCCATGCACGCACTTCCTGTTCACCGGCAGTAAAATAGGTTGCCAGGCCGAGCAGATTATAAGATGCTTTAATTAACTGATCCAGGCCTGATTCAGCGATACCCAAATCATCTAAAAACTCTTCCTTTTCTTCCGGATCCAATTCTGCTATTTCTTCCTCAATACGTGCGCAAACAACGATTACTTCCGCATTTTCATTTGCTGCGTATTCTTTTACCTTTTGAACATATTCGTTGGAAGAAGTATCTGCTACATCATCTTCACTTACATTAGCTACATATAACGTCGGTTTACTGGTTAACAGATGCAATCCCTTTACAATTTTCTCCTGGTCTTCTGAAAACTCCAAAGCACGGACCGGCTGATCATTTTCCAAGCCTTCTTTGAGCGTATTTAATACCTCATACTCTGCCAGTGCTTCCTTGTCCTTTTGACGTGCCATTTTTTCTACTCGCTGGAATCGTTTATTAACGGATTCCAAATCTGCCAAAATCAGCTCCAGATTAATGATTTCAATATCATCAATCGGGTCTACCTTTCCGGAAACATGTGTAATATTTCCATCTTCAAAGCAGCGCACAACCTGACAAATGGCGTCAACCTGTCTGATATGGGATAAGAATTGGTTTCCTAATCCTTCCCCTTTACTCGCGCCTTTCACAATTCCTGCAATATCCGTAAATTCAAATGCAGTCGGAATCGTTTTCTTTGGTTTTACAAGCTCTGTTAATTTATTTAAACGTTCGTCCGGTACCTCCACAATACCTACATTTGGATCAATCGTAGCAAATGGATAGTTTGCTGCTTCCGCTCCAGCCTGCGTGATTGCATTAAATAAGGTAGATTTCCCTACATTCGGAAGACCGACAATTCCTGCTGTTAATGCCATATTACTTTCTTCAACTCCTTAAGGATTCGTTCATGAACATTTCGTAATTCCAATTATAGATAGTCCTTGACAAAAAGACAAGTCATGAGAAAACTCAAAACCGGACCATTCTCAGACCCGATTTTGAGTTTTCTTCTAGGGGAATATTTCATTTTATCTTATTTTTCTTAAACAAAATGTTATTTTACTATTCTTCCTGTTTTTCTAAAACTTTTTTCATTTTCTTCGTAAAATCTCTTCTCGGGATAAGCACACTATGCCCGCAGCCGAGACATTTAATCCGGATGTCCATTCCCATACGGATAATTTGCCAACGATTTTCCCCACATGGATGCGGCTTTTTCATTTGAACAATGTCATTCAAACCAAACTCTTTATCCATAACTCCTGCTCCTTTTTGAAATAATGCTGTCTGGCTCCAATTCTACATTTAATCAGAGACACAGAACTTTTCTTACATTCATTATAACAAATTTCAAAGGAATTTAACCGCGCTGACGCTGACGTTCTTCAGATAATTTATCTACCTGGTCCTCTGTGTAGGTAACAATACGTGGTGCAGGAATTTTAATGCCGGATTTATACAGTTTGTCCTGGATTTCTTTACGAATATTCCGTTCGCCTGCCCATTGAAGCTCTGGCTGTGTTTCCGCAATCACACGAACAACAAAGCTGGACACATCCAGATTTTGTACACCAATAATCTCTGGTACACCTAAGATAAATTCATATTTATCAGGAAGCGTTTCTCCGACTTCATTAATAATTCGTTCGACTTCTGCTACATCACTTTCATATGGCACATTGACATCGACCACAGAGAGCCCATTTCGGGATGAGTAGTTAATAACCTGGTCGATATTCCCATTCGGGACAATGTTCAACTCTCCAGTCCAGGAAACAATTTTAGATGTACGCAAACCGATTTCCTCTACTGTTCCTTCTACTCCTGCAGCTAACACATAATCTCCTACCGAAAACTGATCCTCAAAGATAATAAAGAAACCGGTAATGATATCCTTCACAAGGTTCTGTGCCCCAAAACCAATCGCTAAACCAGCCACACCGGCACCGGCTATTATTGGACCGATTTGAAAGTTAAAGACCTCTAATATCATAACAATAGCCATAAAATAGACAACATATCCAACAACACTTTTAATCAATTGTTTCAGTGTATTTTCCCTGCGTTTTGGAATCTGTATAGGCCCACGCTGTCTCTGGACAAATAATCTATCTACTAATTTCCGAACAATACGGACAACTATCCAAGCAATAAGGATAATCAAAAGAATCCGGACTGCTCCGCCAAGGATTGCCAACCAAAGCTCTGGATTACTTAAATAATCCCACAGCTTTCCTAATTGATTACCTATAAAACTCAATTTCATGCGTTTCTTACTCCTTTCTCTTCCTTAAAAACCGGGGTATTTAATAATATCACCATAACATTTTCCCAACCTGCAAAAATTATAAACATAGAATCTATTTTTAGTGCAAATTTTAGAGTGAACGGAATGATTTTAAAAAATTCCCCGCTTATAGTATTCTCTAACATATTGTTTTTGTAACAGTCTTTTCAAAAAAAATATCCTTTTCAGGATATGTTCAACGGCAATTATTCTTGGGCTCTTTTCCATAAAGGATAGGTTACTAATCGTGCTAAAATATATAAATTAAGTATGCCATATAACGGGTAAAGGAAACTAATCAAATTAGAAAAACCGAATCCTGTTAGTGGCAACATCAGAAGAACCATAACAAGTACAATCAGATATATCGGCTTTTCTTCTTTTAAAAAGGGTTGTACTCTTGTAGCAATGCCTAACATGCCAGCAGCAGCAGTTGTAAAGATAGCCAGCCAGAGCAAAATAGACATAAACAGAATCATACCTAGCGGAAATTCTTTCAAAATAGCAAATAGAGGAATTTCATATAACACGATTTCATCTGCAATTTGAATGAGGCTGCTGTTATAAATATACGATACAACACCTAAAGAAAGCCCTGTCCCTATACAAGATATAACCATTTCTCCTCTCCCTTTTATTTTATTTCCGATGGCCCCTAAAATAGCGATCAAAGGGAGAATATTCAATGCTGTAAAAGGAAAGGCAGAAAACCAGTTCCGCTGCTCATGCCAATATGCAAATAATTGTAAATTTTCATTGGAAACGTATGTCGCTAATACATATAATAAACCGCCAATCAAAACTGGCAGAATAAACTGATTGATTGTTAATAAACCATTTATTCCTT
Source organism: Oceanobacillus timonensis (assembly GCF_900166635.1). Lineage (NCBI taxonomy): Bacteria > Bacillati > Bacillota > Bacilli > Caryophanales > Bacillaceae > Oceanobacillus > Oceanobacillus timonensis. Next base: position 119,120 of record NZ_LT800497.1, on the reverse strand, counting down.
TTAAAAATAACAGTACCAGGAAGATTCCAGTAATTCCTATGCCGACACTGTATGGCAAATGAAATACTTGGCCAGCGGCTCCACTTCCAGCAATCATAATCATCGTTGTTGTAAAAAGATACAATAGAATAAACCCGTCAAATACTTTTGTCAGTTTTTTCCCTGCAATCACTTCCAAAACAGGTACATAATTTTCACTTTTCATTTTATAGCTAATCGACATAATCACATAACAGCAAACCGAAAAAAGAATGGCAAATAGGACAATAGCCAGTCCACTTTCATGGCCAAAAAACTGCCACAGTTCTCTTCCTGAAACATACCCGGCTCCAATCGTTGCACCCAGGATTAATGTTATCCATTGCAGGCTTCTTTTCCACATCGCATTTCCTCCAATTCATACGTATAGTTCTCCGCAAATTACCGTATACTATAACAATATGATTTTGGAGGAACTGCTATGAATCTAAAAAATTACCTGCGTATCCAACCCAGCCAATTCAGAGCAAATTATCAGGAACCAGACATCGCTAAAACATTATCTAATCAAGTATTCCCCTGGCTTCCTTTAAAGGAAAATAATTATATTGCTGTTTTTATCGGAACCGACCGATCCACTGGAGATGCACTGGGTCCGCTTGCAGGAACTTATTTTGAAGCGATGCGCCCGAAGAACATCCATATCTGCGGAACCGTACACAATCCAGTCCATGCCGTCAATTTACAGGAGTCGCTCTACACGATTTATAAAAGTTATGATAAACCTTATTTAATTGCTATTGATGCCTGTCTTGGCAAGAGCAGTTCTGTCGGAAGTATTATTGCTGAAAACAGGCCTTTAAAACCCGGCTTGGCATTGAATAAACAACTCCCGCAAGTTGGTAATATCAATATGACAGGGGTTGTCAATGTCAGCGGTTTTATGGAGCATACCGTTTTACAGAATACCCGTCTATCCCTTGTGATGGATATGGCTCAGGAAATAGCAAATGTACTCAAACAAATCGATCAGCAGCTAAGCTGCTCCCTGCAGGAAAATATAACAAGGAAAATGATATGAACCCTTGTAAACGATTGCCTGTCACTCAAATTGACAGCTGAAAACCCATTTCACGAAATAATATGTATATATTTCTATTCCATAACACACAAAAAAACGGACTGAGAAATGTCCGGTTTTTTGTGTGTATTTATTTTAAAATAAGGTGAATACATAATAAACCAGTACAACTGTCACAATACTTGGTAATAAATTTCCGATACGAATCTTAGTGATATTTAATAAATTCAATCCAATTGCCAGAATAAGCAACCCGCCAACTGCCGTTAATTCGACAATTAATCCATCTAAAAATGCATCCGGTACCCACCGATTAATTTGTGTCGCCAGCAATGCAATTGTTCCCTGATATAGCAAAACAGGAACTGCTGATAAGATAACGCCAATTCCTAATGTAGTTGTTAATACAAGTGCAGTGAAACCATCAATGATTCCCTTGGTAATCAAAACGCCATGATCACCGCGTATACCGCTGTCTAAAGCTCCGATAATTGCTAATGCTCCAACACAAAATATCAGAGAAGCCGTGACAAAACCTTGTGAAATACTTGTGTTATTACCACTAACTGCAAAACGGTTTCCAATCCATGTACCAAATCGATTCAAACCTTCTTCTATTTTTAATCCCTCTCCAATAATCGCACCAGATAATAAACTTAATAAAACAATAATAATCTGTTCTGTCTGTAGTGCCATCTGCAGACCAATTAAAACAATAGCCAGTCCGATGCCATTCATGACCGTTTCTTTAAACCGTTCCGGGATTTTTGTGAAAAATAAACCGATAATACTACCAATAATAATAAATACGATATTAACAATTGTTCCGAATAACGCCACTTCCTGCCCTCCTACTGTTTAGAGGTTTCAATAGAATGAACTGCCTCTCTCCCATTTCTCCATAAAACAACAACCAAAAAGGGTTTATAGACCCCTCTTAATGAAATGTTCCACGTGAAACATTTCTATATAAACATGCTGTATGTACTCATTTGAACGATTTATTTTCTATGATACATAGACATTTCTACCGAGGCTTAACCGCCTTCTTCAAATAAAGAGATAAAGAGCATTATAATCAAATTTCAATGAATTTGCAATCCTTTTTTCTATCTTGATATCCTGTAAGCATAGGTTTAACGCTGTGACCATGTGACATTTTTCTATTTCTACTCTATTATAATATCATATTACCATACATTGTTTTCGTATTATCACACTCTCCTCCAATGTTGTCAGATCAAGCCGTCTGCTACGAAAAAATACGACGCTAGTTAACTTTATTTCTATCTACTTGTAGCAACTATCATTTTTATAAAATGCATTAACCTGCCAACATTGCATCCCCTCTCCCCTTCATCTGGTTATGTTAAACGGTTATAGTCATAGAACTTTTTCATTACTGACCAGCAGATCATCATACAGCCCATCTACGTTTGAAAAATGTCATGATTCAGACATTGAAAATCAAATGTTTCAGTTATACAATAAAAGTGAACAGTATTGTAAGCGATTTCAATAGGAGGTGATAGATTTCTATGCAACATTTTGATGTCATCGTTATCGGCTCAGGACCCGGCGGTTATGTTGCTGCTATCAGAGCAGCTCAGCTCGGGAAGAAAACAGCGATTGTCGAAAAATCGAGCATTGGAGGTGTTTGTCTTCATACCGGTTGTATCCCTTCCAAAACCTTACTGAAACACAGCAAAATGGTAGAGAATATAAGGATAGCAAAGGAATGGGGAATTTCCACCGGTACATTACAAGTGGATTATGAAAAACTGACCGAACGGAAAGAGGAAGTCGTTCAAACATTAACAGACGGTGTAAGTTATTTGTTGAAAAAGAATGCTATTACGATTTTCCATGGAGAAGCTGCAGTAGACAAGGAACGGACGGTAACAATCGGAAATGAAAAACTGAAAGGAAGCCATATTTTACTTGCTACAGGAAGCAAACCTTTTGTCCCGCCTATCAAAGGGCTGGACAAAATAGAATATGAGACAACGGATACTTTCTTTGATTTGAAAACACAGCCTAAAAAATTAGCAGTGATTGGCGGCGGAGTGATTGCTTCAGAGATTGCCTCTGCAATGACTCAGCTCGGAACAGATGTCAGTCTTATTGAAATTGCACAGGATGTATTACTGACGGAAGAAAAAGATGTACGTGCTGCTTTAAAAAACCAATTGGAAACACAGGGCATTCAGATTTTTACCAAAGCTGCTATCAAAGAAGTAAAACAGAATAAGGTTATTCTTGCAGACCAGGAAATAGCCTTTGATACGCTCTTAGTAGCTGCAGGAAGAAAGCCGAATCTGCAACTTGCGGAAAATCTAAATTTGCAAATGAATCCAAATCATTTTGTTCAAGTCAATTCATTCTATGAAACAAGTGAAGCAAATATTTATGCAGTTGGAGACTTGATTGGCGGGTATCAATTAGCCCATGCAGCCAGTGCAGAAGGTATTGCAGCCGTACACGCCATGGCCGGCGAAAATATCAGCTTGGATCAGCAAGCTATACCACGCTGTATTTATACCCACTTGGAAGCTGCTTCGTTTGGGCTGACAGAACAAGAAGCTGCTGATGCCGGCTATGAAACGGCAGTAACAACATCTTCTTTTAATGGAAACAGTAAAGCTGTCGTAGATGGAGAAGCAGAAGGTTTTATCAAAATTGTTACGGAAAAGAAATACCAGGAAATTTTAGGAGCTTTTATCGTTGGACCAAACGCTACAGAGTTAATCGGAGAATTATTAGGCGTGAAAGCATCTGAAGGAACCATGCATGAACTTGCCGATATTGTGCAGCCCCACCCTGCCCTATCCGAAGTTATCGGAGAAAGTGCGCATGCATTATTTGAGCGGGCTGTTCATATGTGATTTTAAAAAACTTGGTTGTTACCAAACCTTTGGACAACCATCGTAACACTTATGCAGTAAGAAAGGTTACTTTCAAAGCTGCCAAATAAAAGGAGGAACGCGTCATGGAAAAACAAGATGCACGCTGGATTTATCAGACAATGAATGAAATCCGTGCTTTTGAAGATGAAGTCCACCGGATTTTCGGTACAGGAAAGATTCCCGGATTTGTTCACTTGTACGCAGGAGAAGAGGCAATCGCTTCTGGGGTAATGGCTCAACTTGAAGATGACGACTATATTACCAGTACACATCGCGGGCATGGTCACGCCATTGCAAAAGGGTGTGATATGAACCGGATGATGGCAGAAATCATGGGTAGAAAAGATGGGCTTGGCCGCGGTAAGGGCGGCTCCATGCATGTAGCTGATGTGGAAAAAGGAATGCTCGGAGCAAATGGTATTGTCGGCGGTGGTTTTGGTTTAGCAAATGGTGCTGGAATTTCTATTCGCAATATGGGGAAAGAGAATGTTGCTGTTTGTTTCTTCGGTGATGGTGCTGCCAATGAAGGTACTTTCCACGAAGGGCTGAACCTCGCTTCCATTCTTAATTTACCGGTTGTTTTTGTTTGTGAAAACAACCAATTTGGTGAAGGAACCGCCCATAAATACGCCAGTGCATCCGAAACCATCGCAGAACGTGCCTCTGCCTATAATATGCCTGGTGAATTTGTAGACGGTGCAGATGTGAAAGCTGTCTATAAAACTTTTAAAAAAGCGATGCAGCGTGCCAAATCCGGAGAAGGCCCTACATTGATTGAATGCAGTACGTACCGGAATTACGGTCATTTTGAAGGGGATGAACAAAAATATAAATCACCCGATGATGTAAATACAGGCCGAGATCCTATCCCCGAATTCCGGGAAAAAGCATTGGAAAAAGAATGGCTGACAGAAAAAGAAGCTGACCAAATGGAAGCAGATGCAAAACAAAAAGTAAAAGAAGCGGTGGAATTTGCGGAAAACAGTCCACTGCCTGATATTGACTCATTATATGAAGATGTTTTTGCTTAAAGAGAAGGTTTAAATCAACAAGGAGGGATTAAGATGGGTAACAAACGAACAATGACATTTATGGGAGCGATCCAAGAAGCGATGGACATGTCCTTGGAAAATGATGATAATGTCATTTTGATTGGAACGGATGTAGCAGGCGGAGCGGAAGTGGATCATTTACAGAATGATGAATCATTTGGCGGTGTTTTCGGTGTATCCAAGGGACTCGCAGCCAAATATGGGCGAAATCGTATTATTGACACGCCGATTGCAGAACACGGATACTTCAGTGCAGCTGTTGGTGCTGCAGCTACCGGGCTTCGTCCCATCGCAGAATTAATGTTTAATGATTTTATCGGATTTGCCCTCGACCCTATCCTGAACCAGGGAGCGAAAATGCGTTATATGTTCGGCGGCTATGCAAAAATTCCTTTGACCGTCCGGACTGTTCACGGAGCCGGAGCAGGCGCCGCTGCACAACATTCGCAGACACTTTATGGCATGTTCGGCGCTATTCCCGGTGTCAAAGTTGTCGTACCATCCAACCCTTATGATGCAAAAGGGCTGTTTCTCGCAGCAATGGAAGATGATAACCTCGTTGTTTTCTCTGAGGATAAGACATCATATGGGATGGAAGGAGAGGTTCCTGAAGATTATTATACCGTTGATATTGGAAAGGCAAACGTCGTAAGAGAAGGTTCGGATTTAACAATTGTTGCTATTGGTAAAATGGTGCAGGTGGTGGAAGAAGTAGCCGAGCAGCTTGATGCGTCCCATGTTTCAACAGAAGTAATCGATCTTCGGACAATTTCCCCGTGGGATGAAGAAACGGTACTGGAATCCGTCAAAAAGACTGGCAGACTGGTTGTTGTAGATGAATCCAACCCGCATAACAATACAGCTACCGATGTTGCCTCGGTCATCAGTGATATCGGTTTTGATTATTTGGATGGGCCGATTAAAACGGTTTGTGCACCGGATACGCCGGTTCCTTTTGCTCATAATCTGGAACAAGCTTATATACCGGATGCAGATAAAGTGCTGCGTGTAGCAGATGAATTAGTTGCAGATTTAAAAGCAGTCAAAGCATGAACAGGAGGTGAAAACAATGAGTGAAAATATTGTCATGCCAAAATTGGGAATGACCATGAAGCAAGGCACCATTGAAGAATGGCATAAACAAGTCGGAGACACGGTGGAAGAAGGAGAAAGCCTTGCAACCATCAGTTCTGAAAAGCTGACGCAGGATATTGAAGCACTGTCCGGCGGCGAACTGCTGGAAATCAAAATAGAGGCAGGCGGAACAGCCAAAGTAGGTGACGTGCTTGGCATACTTGGTTCTCCTGGAGAGAAAACGTCCAAGGAAGATGACTCTTCTCAAGGAGAAGCGGACCAAAATGAATCTGAAACAGCTGTCAATGAACAAAAACAAGCGAAGGAACAAACAACAGCAGTAAGTCGCGATCACAGTACAAAACAAGATTCCGGAGAGCGTATATTCATCTCCCCTCTCGCAAGAAAATTAGCAAAAGAACATGACTTACCGATCGAACAAATTAACGGTACCGGTGGAAATGGCAGAATTACTAGATTAGACATTAACCGTGTGCTGGAACATGGACTGGATGAAGCGGGTGAAATACAATACAGCTCCGATGAAGCAGCAGTGACACTGGAGCAGGAAGCTATTGGAGAGGGTCTGGATTCCATGCGAAAAGCAATTGCTCAAAACATGCGACAAAGCTTGCAGCAGACTGCCCAGCTCACATTACACCGCAAGGCAAATGCGGATAAACTCATTGCTTTTCAGAAAACGCTGCGCAACGAAGCGGAAGCAGCTGATAGGCATGTGAAACTCAGCTTAACTGCATTGATTGCCAGGGCAGTTGTCCTTGCACTAAAAGATTACCAAAAGATGAATGCACGCTATGACAACCAAGAATTATCCGAATTTGATGAAGTCCATTTAGGTATCGCTACTTCCTTAGATAACGGCTTGGTTGTACCTGTCGTTAAAAATGCCGAACAAAAAACCATCGGCAGCTTAGCGAAGGACATTAGGGACGTTTCCACGAAAGCCCGTGATGGTGAAGCAGATGAATCCATTTTATCCGGTTCTACATTTACCATTACGAATATGGGCGGAAGCGGTGTCGAGTACTTTACGCCTATTTTGAACCTCCATGAAGCAGGTATACTCGGTGTTGGTGCATTACAGGATGAACTCGCACTGGAAAACGGCGAAGTCATACAGATTCAAAAATTGCCGTTCAGTTTAACATTTGACCATCAGATTCTAGACGGTGCCGATGCGGGAGAATTTTTCTCCATTCTTGTAAATTATATTGAAAATCCTTATTTGCTGGTACTGTAGAGGCTAAAGTCCCTAAATTAATAAGGGGGCAGAAAATACCTTTTATCAGATAGAAAGAAGAAAAACGATGGATTCGTTGGAGGATAAATGAACCCGTCGTTTTTCTTATAGTCCGTACTTTAGAATGTTTACAGTGCAAAAAAGAAATTTCATATCTTACTGCAGATACAAAATTCCTTTTTAAAAAATCTTTATGCTTCTTGCTCTTCTCTGACCTCTGCTGGTCGAATCCACCTTGAAACCAACCCATGCTTCGGAGATAATAAAAAGCTTATAAAAAAGATACAACCTGTCATAAGCGCCATGGATCCGGAAATAGAAGTATTCAGCCATGTTGCTACCCAATATCCTGCAACAGCAGAAACAACGCCGAAACCACCGCTGAGAAACAGCATGATAATTAACTTATCTGTCCATAAATAAGCTGCGGCCGCTGGTGTAATCAGCATAGCCACCACAAGTATCGCACCGACTGCATCGAACGAAGCAACCGTAGTAACAGATACAAGGGTCATAAATAAGTAGTGAAAGAACATTACCGGAATACCGATGCTTGCTGCCAACGCCGGGTCAAATGAAGTAATTTTCCATTCTTTATAAAAAGCAATGATAAAGAAAATGACTACTACCAAGACAAGCGCAAGCAATGCAGTCGCTGTTGGAACTGATCCAACTATTGGGAAATCCGTTGTTGCAAACGGAACAAACGTAATCTCTCCCATCAATGCGTGCTGCACATCCAAATGCACATTCCCGACCGAGGTAGATATCAAAATAACACCAATGGCAAACAATGTAGTGAAAACAATTCCCAACGAAGCATCATGCTGCACTTTTAAGTTATTAAGCGATTGAACAAGAAATGCTGTTAGAATACCAGCAAAAATACCGCCTACAAGCATCGCTGTCCCTGATACCTGTTGGGTTACCATATACGCCAACACAATCCCGAGCAACACCGTATGACTAATTGCATCCGCCATCATTGCCTGTTTTTTCAGGATAAGATAAACACCGATTAAGCCGCAGGAAAGACCCACAAGAGATGCCGTTAAAATAATCCACATCGTATAAGTCATTGTGATCCTCCTTTTTCAGCTGCTAATGGATGCTTTTTTTGAGACGCTCGCTGTTGCATTTTAAACTGGACGAAATTGATAACAATTCCTTTTTCCTTTCCAAACAATAAGGAAATGATAAAAACAGCAGAGGAAGTCAGGACGATAAATGGCCCCGTCGGCAATCCGCTTCCTGTGGAGCTTACCCATGTACCAAATGCACCAGCTAAGCCTCCTATCGCAGAAGAAAGCAAAATCATCATTTTAAAGGAATGCGTCCAGTACCTTGCACTTACAGCCGGGATAATTAACATGGCAGCCATTAAAATAACACCAACTGCTTGAATGCCAATAACAATGGTTGTCACCAGCACGAGGGTATACAGCACGTTCATACCGCGGATAGACATTCCGACGCCTTTTGCAAAATGAGGATCGAATAAAAATAGTTTCCATTCCTTAAAAGCAACGAATATAATCAAAATAACAATCGATGCCAGTACTATCATCGTAATAACATCGGAACGAACCATTGCCGCTGCCTGCCCATATATAAAGTTATTTAATCCGCTCTGATTACCTCCAGGAGCACGGTTAGCAATTGCCAAAAGCATAATACCTACACCGTAAAAAACGGATAATGTCATTCCCATAGCTGTATCTTCCGTAATTCGTGAGGCATTTGTAAACCATTGAATGAAAAATGCTCCTAAAAGCGCACTCAGTGCTGCACCAATGACAAGCAGCAGCAAGTTTTTTTCCTGTATAACCAAGAAAGCTACAACAACTCCAGGAAGCGCTGCATGGGATAAAGCGTCACTCATCAGATTTTGTCTTTTCCAATAAGCCAAGCATCCGATTCCGCCTGCAGCAATGCCTAAAATCATGGTACTTGCCATCACCCATACCGTATTAATGTGAAGTAGATTGGATAACATATTGATCTCCCTTTCCAACCCATTGCATATCTCCACCATACGTTGTTGCTATATTGTCTGTTGTGAACACTTCTTCTGTTTGTCCATGAGCGTATACCGTTTTATTTAAAAATAAGACATGATCAAAATATTCAGGGACGGTTTGCAGGTCATGATGGACGACCAACACCGTCTTCCCCTTGCTTTTTAACTCTTTCAAAATCGTCATAATCGCTTTTTCCGTAGATGCATCTACTCCTGCCAATGGTTCATCCATAAAGTATAGTTCAGCATCTTGAGCAAGCGCACGCGCTAAGAATACACGCTGTTGCTGTCCTCCTGATAGCTGACTGATTTGACGATGCGCGTAAGCCTCCATGCCCATTTTCGTTAAAGCATCCATCGCTTTTTGTTTATCTTTTTTAGAAGGAATTCGAAACCAGCCAATCTTTCCATACAGCCCCATCGTTACTACATCCAGTGCATCCGTTGGGAAATCCCAATCAACCGATCCCCGTTGAGGGACATAACCGATTTTTTTCTTTGCCGTTTTAAAAGGACTGCCCCAAAAGCTGACATTTCCTGTCAGCTGGGGGTGAAGTCCTAACATGGTCTTAATTAATGTCGATTTACCGGCACCGTTCGGACCGACAATCGCTGTAATCGTACCTTCATTCACTTCAAAACTTACATCATTCAATACTTTATTTTTTTGGTAAGAAGCTGATAAATCATCTACGCGTATTACAGATGATGTCACCTTACTCATCTCCTCCAGTTAATGCTTCATAGATTGTGTCTATATTATGCTTATACATGCCAATGTATGTGCCTTCTTCTGTACCTTCTTCACCCATTGCATCAGAGAACAATTCTCCGCCGATTTCTACTTCCATTCCGTTATCGGCAGCACCTTCAATAACCGCGTTAATCGTGTCCTGATTCACACTGCTTTCCACAAATATAGCCGGAACTTCATGTTCTTCAATGATAGAAATCGTATCATTCACATCAGACACGCCAGCTTCACTTTCTGTACTGATTCCCTGCAAACCAACTACTTCCATATTGTGTAACTGACCAAAATAATTAAATGCGTCATGCGCTGTTACAAGCACGCGCTGCTCCTCAGGGATATCTTGTAATTTCGATGCTTCTTCATCCAATTCTTCTAACTGTGCAAAATACTCCTGTTTCCCTTCTTCCAATTCATCTGCATGTTCCGGAGCATACTCTTTTAATTCTTCTACTGCAGCATCTAATGCATCCTGCCATAAATTATAGTCAAACCATATGTGTGGATCTGGAGCTCCCGGCTCTTCTTCATCTTCTAAAAGAGCATCCTCAGGCAAGGTTTCTCCAATGGCTAATACAGGCTTTTCTGAGCTGATTGATTCCAGCGGCTCTTCCATATTTGCTTCCAAATGCAATCCAGAATATAGAACGACATCCGCCTCATCCAACGTAGCAATATCGCCTTGTGTCGGATCATATAAATGCGGGTCCACAGATGGCCCCATTAATGTTTCCACATTGACAAGATCACCGCCGATTTCAGATATCGGCTCTCCGATTTGTGCAATTGTTGTGACAATTTCAATTGGCTCATCGGCTTCTGCGCCTTCCTCGTCTCCGTTTTCATTTCCTTCCTCATTACTTGAGCCGCAAGCTGCTAAAAATAGTACTCCCATTAGTATAGCAAAACCCAGTATTTTCTTCCAAGCTTTCTCCATTTTTCTTCCTCCCTTGTTTTTTGCATAAGGCAAACTTTTTATCTATTCCCTACTTTATGCACTACTTTTCATTTTGTCAAGTAAATTTTAGAAAGTCTATTATTTTTCCTTGAGGAAACTTTTATACATTTATTCTACGTAATCGCTTACAACATTTATGTATAAACGTTTTGTAGTCATACTAAAACAGCAAGCAGGCAGGCATTTTTTTCATAAAAAAACCGATGTATTCTATGAAAAATCATCAAGAATACATCGGCTTATGGTTATTTTTCCAGATATTCGAGGATACGATTTAAATCTTCATCATTGTAAAATTCAATCTCAATCTTCCCTTTTCGTTTCCCTTTATTGATATGAACGGCTGTTCCAAGTGTATCCCGAAGTACTGTTTCTCTTTCCTGGATAAAAACATCTTTCTTCGGTGATTTCTTTGGTTTTTTTGTTTGCTTTTCGTTCATTTCAATAATCAGTTTTTCCACTTGCCTCACATTTAGCTTTTCTTTTTGTATTTTATCCGCTAACGCAAGGATGGTATCATGATCCTTCAGGCTGAGAAGCGCCCGGCCATGCCCCATGGACAAATCGCCACGATTGATATACGCCATGACATCATCAGGTAACGATAATAAACGAATCGTATTGGCAATGTGCGAGCGGCTTTTTCCTAACCTTTCAGATAATATATGCTGCGTAATATTCAGCTTTTCCATTAGATTTGCGTAGGCTTGTGCTTCTTCAATCGGAGTCAGGTTCTCACGTTGTAAGTTCTCTAATAATGCAACTTCCATCATGCGTTCATCTGTTAATTCACGAATAATCGCAGGAATTGTCTCCAGCCCTGCTTCTTTTGCTGCACGGTATCTTCTTTCACCGACAACAATTTCATAACCTTTGAGACTTTTTCGTATAATAATTGGCTGAATAACACCATATTCTTTAATGGAATCCTTCAGCTCTTCAATCGAATCGGCTTGAAAGCTCTTCCTTGGCTGATAAGGATTGGGACGGCAATCAGATAATTTCACCTCTTGTATATTATCTTTACTGTCCTTTTCTGCTTCTGGAAATAGCGCATTAATACCTTTACCTAACCCTCTCGCCATTTGTCATCACTTCCTTCGCTAAATCAAGATATACTTCTGCACCGCGGGATTTGGGGTCATAAGCAATAATTGGTTTGCCGTGACTTGGTGCTTCCCCTAAGCGGACATTTCTTGGAATAATGGTTTCAAATACTTTATCCTGAAAATACTTTTTCACTTCTTCAATCACTTGAATTCCAAGATTCGTACGCGCATCAAGCATTGTCAGCAAAACACCTTCTATCATTAATTCCGTGTTTAAATGCTTTTGCACTAATCGTATGGTATTCAGCAATTGACTCAAACCCTCAAGTGCATAATACTCACATTGCACCGGAATCATAACCGTATCCGATGCAGTGAGAGCATTAATGGTCAGTAAACCTAGCGACGGCGGACAATCAATCACAATGTAATCGTATTGATCTTTTATCTCGCTTAATGCCGCTTTTAAACGAATTTCTCTTGATATAATGGGAACAAGTTCAATTTCCGATCCTGCCAGCTGAATCGTTGCAGGAATAATATCTAAGTTCTCTAAACTGGAGGAGACAATGACATCTGCTGCTGGAGTATCCTCTACCAATATATTGTAAATACATTGACTGACATCTGCTTTATTTACGCCAACCCCGCTTGTTGCATTCCCTTGAGGATCTGTATCAACAAGTAATACCTTATTTCCCAACGATGCTAAACAAGCGCAGACATTCACAGATGATGTTGTTTTTCCAACGCCTCCTTTTTGATTTGCGATGGATATAATTTTTCCCATGTTGTTGACACCTACCTTACTCGGAGGTTGTTCAAATCTTTTCTGATTCAATCAATACTTTTTGTTCTTTTATCAAAAAAATTTGAGCAATCACATCTCTATTAACTATCATAGCATTTATTTTTTATTTACGAAGGATTCTAGCATATTGTAATTTTATTTTAATATAGAATCGCTTAAAGTACCAGCCTGTTATTTCTTTTCAAATGAAATACCCATCTCATAAAAGATGGGCAAATAAACGCTCTGTAAAAGGATAAAGCAATCATTTTATTATTTCTGTTTAGGTATTTTTATCGTTATTTGATAGTAATCATCGAGTTCTTGTTCATCTGATTCTACATCAACGCCCGTATCGGATACCATATTGAGTGACTGTCTGATTGTGTTCATCGCAATCCGGACATCTTTATTAACCCCTTTTAATTTAGGCTTTGGTTTCTTTTTTTCTTCTTTCGGGGCATTCATTTTCGTAATTCGTTCTTCTGTTTGTTTCACGTTTAATTCTTTCTCAAGAATTTCTTTTAATAATTGAAGCTGCTGCTCCTCTTCCTTTACCTTAATCAAGGCGCGAGCATGTCTTTCAGTAATTAATTTATCTAACACAGCATCCTGAACCTCTTGCGGCAGTTTTAACAACCGCAGTTTATTTGCTATAGTAGACTGGTTTTTACCAAGACGTTGTGCTAATGCTTCCTGTGTCAAATCATGCAATTCAAGCAGCTTATTATACGCAATCGCTTCTTCAATAACCGTCAATTCTTCACGCTGGAGATTTTCAATCAGGGCTACAGAAGCTGTTTCTGTATCATTCATTTCCCGGATGATGGCAGCTACTTGTTTCCATCCCAAATGCTGAACCGCTCTCCATCTTCTCTCCCCAGCTATTAATTCAAAGGAATCATCATCTAATTTACGAACGACAATTGGCTGAATCATTCCATGTGTGTGTATGGTTTGCGCTAATTCTTTTATCTTTTCTTCCTGAAAAATCGTTCGTGGCTGGTAGCGATTGGCCTGAATTTTATCGATATCGATTTGAACCACTTCATCGGAAGAATAGGTAACTTTCTCCGTATCAATTGGTTCCTTATCGCTTTTTCCAAATATACGATTAAAAGGACTCACCACTTGCTGACACCACCTTCTAAAATTAACAAACTATTCATTATCAAATCTATCAACATAAAAGCTCAAAGGCTGTATAGGTTCCAACAGGATATATTTACTTCTATTTCCGTCTCGCTGTCACGGACGATATGAAGGAGAAGTTTCTTGTCCTGGTAGATAATTATATCTTTACTTCTTCATGAAAAGATAATGTTTCACGTGAAACATTATTTCCAATTCATCTTTTGTATAACTGCTTATCCACGTGCATAACATTCATATATTAGCATCTATAGTTTATAAAATACAACAACAATCCGCCGATATGTACAGTTATTATTTTACCATACCTGCCGCTGAAAAAATATAAAATGCTTTTAAATTATATAAAGGATATCATTTTTCCCTCATGAAAAACTTTTTCGATTACTTGAAAAACTACTATTCAATCGGTTCTTTATTCGGTAATCCTGCTTTTCTGGGGTATTTTTTTGGTGTCTTCCGCTTCTTGGCAATTTGGACAATCGAACGTTCTCCTGCCTCTTCGGAAAGTGTAAACGTATCTATGGATTCTACCTCTCCCCCAAGTAATGCAACCGCTGCTTCTCCTGCTTTGAGTTCTGTTTCTGCTTGTGAACCTTTCATCGCAACAAAATAACCGCCTATTTTTACAAATGGAAGACATAATTCACTTAGTACGGACATTCTGGCAACAGCTCTGGCCGTTACTAAATCAAACTGTTCGCGAAAATCTTCTTTTTTGCCTGCATTTTCCGCACGATCATGATAAAAAGCCACATCTGTCAGTTCCAGTTTATTTGCTAAATGGTTCAAGAACGAAATTCGCTTCTTCAATGAATCAATAATCGTTACTTTTAAATGGGGAAAGCATATTTTTAATGGAATACTTGGAAAACCTGCCCCTGCCCCAATATCACAAATAGATAATTCCTGTGTCATGTCTGTATAAAAAGCTGCTGTAATGCAGTCATAGAAGTGTTTTTCGTATACCTCTTCTTCTTCTGTAATCGCTGTTAAATTAATTTTTTCATTCCATTCGACAAGCTCTTTGAAATAAATAGCAAAAGCTTGCTGTTGAGATTCATTTAATGTGATCCCTTTCTCTGCCAATGCTTGCACAAATTGTTCCGGTTTCATAATCGGCTCCTTTCAAATTATAGTTTGGTGTTGGCCTTCTATTTTATGTAATGATCGCTCTTCAAAAACGATTATTTAGAAAAATAGCGACGTATCCATCACGTCGCTATTTTTTTATTTAATTTGCTACTCGGGCAATGTTTCCTTGTTCAATATAAACGAGCAAGATAGAAATGTCAGCCGGATTGACTCCGGAAATTCTGGATGCTTGGCCGACAGATAACGGACGCACTTTTTTCAATCGGTCAATTGCTTCTGTAGCAATGCCGTTAATGGCGTTATAATCAATATCTGCTGGTATTTTCTTATCTTCCATTTTCAGCATTTTTTCAACCTGCTCTGTTGCTTTTTTGATATAGCCCTCGTATTTAATTTGAATGGCTACCTGCTCTTTAACCTCTTCACTAAGGTCTGCTTTACCAATCATTTTTTCGACATAATCATACGTCAGTTCTGGACGTTTTAATAAATCATATGCTTTGACCGCTTCTTTCATCGGTACACCGCCGGCAGATTTCATGACATTTTGTACTTCTTCTGTCGGTTTTACAACGATTTTATTTAAACGTTTTTTCTCTGCTTCCACCTGTTCTTTCTTCGCAGAAAAAACAGCATATCTTTCCTCGGAAATTAAACCATAATCATAGCCAATCTCTGTCAGACGCATATCGGCATTATCGTGACGCAGCAACAAACGGTATTCCGCACGGGATGTAAGTAAACGGTAAGGTTCACTTGTTCCTTTTGTTACTAAGTCATCGATCATCACACCGATATAGGCTTGCGAACGGTCTAAGATAATGGGTTCTTTTCCGGTTACTTTTGCTGCTGCATTCATTCCAGCCATCAAGCCTTGTCCTGCTGCTTCTTCATAACCGGATGTGCCATTAATTTGACCGGCAGTAAATAATCCTGGTAACCGTTTGGTTTCTAATGTCGGCCAAAGCTGTGTCGGTACAACCGCATCGTATTCAATCGCATAACCGGCACGCATAATCTCTGCATTTTCCAGACCTGGAACAGACTTTACCATTTCATGCTGAACGGATTCCGGCAACGACGTGGACAATCCCTGTACATAAACTTCTTCTGTATTTCTTCCCTCTGGCTCCAGGAAAATCTGATGACGCGGTTTATCATTAAAACGGACAATTTTATCTTCAATAGATGGGCAATATCTTGGACCTGTGCCCCGCTTCATCCCGGAATACATCGCAGATAATGTCAGGTTCTCATTAATTACTTCATGTGTGAACTCATTCGTATAGGTTAACCAGCATGGAATTTGATCGGTAATCACTTCCGTTGTTTCATAAGAGAAGCTTTTCGGATTTTCGTCTCCCGGCTGGATTTCTGTTTGGGAATAGTCAATCGTATGACTGTTCACACGAGGCGGTGTTCCCGTTTTAAAACGGGTTAATTTAAAACCTAATTCTTCCAGATTCTCGGATAACTTAACCGATACACGCTGGTTATTTGGGCCGCTTTCGTATTCCAAATCACCCATCAGCACTTTTCCGCGCATAAATGTTCCGGTAGTTACAATAACGGATTCAGCATAATAGGCTGCTTTGCTCTCCGTGATAACACCTTTACAGATGCCATCCTCTACAATCAGCGAATTGACCATTCCCTGCCGAACAGTCAAGTTTTCTTCATTTTCGACCATACTTTTTACTTCCTGCATATATACCGGTTTATCAGCTT
This sequence comes from Oceanobacillus timonensis, assembly GCF_900166635.1. NCBI lineage: Bacteria > Bacillati > Bacillota > Bacilli > Caryophanales > Bacillaceae > Oceanobacillus > Oceanobacillus timonensis. The sequence goes on along the minus strand of NZ_LT800497.1, from coordinate 102,224 downwards.
GTGCACGCAATGCTTGTACAGCTGGACCTTTTCTCGTATTCAACATCCGCATTTGTATATAGCTTTTATCAATAATTTTGCCCATGATACCGCCAAGTGCATCAACTTCGCGTACAACAATTCCTTTTGCAGGTCCGCCGATAGACGGATTACAAGGCATAAATGCAATCATATCTAAATTCAATGTCAGCATTAATGTTTTTGCGCCCATCCGTGCAGAAGCATACGCTGCTTCTACCCCGGCATGACCAGCTCCAACAACAATGACATCATAATTTCCTGCATTGTAAGTCATTTTTTTCTTCCTTTCCTTTATCTAAAGTGAAACTTCCATCGCTTTGAATTTTACAGTCTACTTTACTGCAATCCATTATTTCCCTAAGCAGAACTGAGAAAATAATTGGTCAATCAAGCCATCACTTGCTGTGTCCCCAATGATTTCTCCCATAAACTCCCACGATCGTGTCACATCAATTTGTACAATATCCATTGGCATACCAAGTTCAATGGCTTTACTGGCATCATCCAATGCCTGTTTTGCCTGCTTGAGCAGCTGAATATGACGAACATTGGATACATACGTTAAATCTGCTGTATCTACTTCGCCGGAAAAAAAGGTATTGGCAATGGCCTGCTCCAACTGATCAACGCCCTGCTCTTCAATTAAAGATGTTGTGACAACAGGTTTTCCATCAGCCAGTGCCCGTACCTCTTCTAAATCTAATTGCTGCTCTAAGTCTGTCTTATTGATGATAACAATATACTCTAAACCTTGAACGGCTTCAAATAATTTTTTATCTTCTTCGCTCAACGCTTCATTATAGTTTAATATAAATAAGATTAAATCTGATTCCTTCAATACTTGTCTGGAACGATCGACACCGATTCGTTCCACAATATCTTCTGTTTCCCGGATGCCTGCTGTATCGACTAATCGTAAAGGAACACCACGCACATTCACGTATTCTTCAATCACATCTCTTGTTGTACCGGGAACTTCTGTCACAATAGCTTTATTTTCCTGTACCAGCGTATTCATTAAGGAAGACTTACCAACATTCGGGCGGCCGATAATTGCCGTTGACAAACCTTCACGCAGAATTTTCCCTTGTCCGGCAACTTCCAGCAGTTTGTTTATTTCTGCTCCTACCTCTTCCGTCTTTTCCTTCATTAAGGTATGCGACATTTCTTCTACATCATCATACTCCGGATAATCGATATTCACTTCCACATGGGCTACCGTCTCTAACAGTTCCTGTCTTAACGTCCGAATAAGCTTGGACAGACGCCCGTCCATTTGCTTTAATGCCACATTCATTGCTTTATCTGTCTTTGCACGAATTAAATCCATCACTGCTTCCGCCTGTGATAAATCAATGCGGCCGTTTAAAAAGGCACGTTTTGTAAATTCACCTGGTTCAGCCAGACGTGCTCCTTTTGCCAGCACAATCTCTAACACACGATTTACAGAAACGAGCCCGCCATGACAGTTAATCTCAACAATATCTTCACGCGTAAATGTTTTTGGCGCACGCATGACAGAAACCATGACTTCTTCCGCCAGCTCTTCCGTTGCCGGATCAATCACTTTCCCATAATGCATTGTATGGGAATGAATATCTTGCAATTGCTTCCCTTCAAACACATCGGCTGCTAATTGTATTGCTTCTGGCCCGCTCAGTCGCACAATGGCAATAGCCCCCTCGCCAACTGGCGTAGATATCGCTGCAATTGTATCTGTGTCCATCTTATTCACCTGCCTTTCCTTCCTTTATATATCTATCATAAATGGCAAATTATTTTATTGTCACTAACAATCAAGAATAGCACAGATTTCGAAAAAAAGAAACTTATCCACACGAATGATTTAGACAAATGATGTTATATATTATCCACATGTGCATAACATTTTCTTTTCCCCTATCTTTTCTTATCCTTTTCAAACGTGTGGAAAATAAATCTGTGAAAACGATAGAGCTTCCATAAGCAATAAAAAATGTGTACGCACAAAATAATGTTTTGCGAACACACACTTTTTAATTCTTCCTGACGCCTATGTACCTCTCTCTAAGACAAATAAAACCCGGGAAGAATAGCTTCCCGGGTTTTATTTCTATGGCTTAATCACAACATGACGATGGGGTTCGTTACCGTCCGAATAAGTAGAAACTTGCTTATTCTGCAGGACACTGTGAATAATTTTACGTTCAAATGCCGGCATCGGATCCAGCACAACTTTTTTCTTTGTTTTCTGCGCTTTATCTCCCATTTTTAATGCAAGAGACTCCAACGTTTCTTTTCTCCGAGCACGGTATCCTTCCGCATCCAGTGTTACCGTATAATACGTATCATTATGTTTATTCAAGACCAAGTGAACTAAATATTGCAGCGCATTTAACGTTTGCCCGCGTTTGCCGATTAACTTTGCAATATTTTCATGGTGCATCGTATAGGTTACATGGTTTTCATTTACCTCTGTATCAACCTTTACAGAGAGATTCATGTTTCCGGTAACTTCTTTGATAAATGCAGCTGTTTCTTCAATCGGGTTCTTAGCGACAGTTACTTTAACATAAGCACGCTTGGATCCAAAGATGCCAAATACACCTTTTTTACCTTCATCAATAACCTCTACATCCACTTGATTCTCTTCTGTTCCAAGTTGCTCCAGAGCGGATTGGATTGCTTCTTCAACGGTTTGACCACTTGCAGTTACTTCTCTCAAAAGTCTCCCCTCCATTTTTCATAAAAATGTAAACTGTTTTACTATTTTTCTTATGAAATATGGGGGAAGTACTTCCCCCATAAATGATACATATTAATTTTTTGCCATCATCGGCTTATTAATAAGAAGTGTTTGGAATACCATAAAGATATTACCTGTCACCCAGTACAATGCTAATGCTGATGGGAAGAAGAATGCCATAACACCAATCATGATCGGCATCACATATAGCATAATCTGCAATTGTAAACGCATTTGCGGATTGCTGTTTGCAGATGAGTTTGTTGACATCATTAATTTCTGCTGTAAGAAAGTAAATAATGCTGTCAGAATCGGTAAAATATAATCCGGTGTTCCTAGCTGGAACCAAAGAAAATCATGCGTTGCAATTGCTTCCGTACGTCTAATCGCATGATACATCGCAATAAAAATCGGCATCTGCACCAGAATCGGTAAACAGCCCGCTAATGGATTAACTCCGTTCTTTTGGAATAATTCCATCGTTTCCTGCTGTAATTTCTGCTGTGTATTTGCATCTTTAGATGAATACTTTTGTTGAATTTCCTGTAATTTCGGCTGAACTTCCTGCATTGCTCTTGTACTTTTAATTTGTTTTACGTTCAACGGCACTAACAGTAAACGGATAACTACCGTTACTAAAATAATAGCCAAACCATAGTTTTCATTCAAAAATTCCGCAATCTTAGTGATAATCCAAGATAATGGATAAACAAAGATTGTATTCCAAAACCCTTCACTTTCGGGTGTAATCGGTTCATCAACTTGGGTACAACCCGCTAAAAAAACCGCTAACACGAGAAAAGTGATTAAAATCCCGTATTTTTTGCGCAAAGTGTTTCCTCCTTAATATTCCCAATGCTTCTACTAGCTATTTTAGCTTATTTATATCGTGAATTCTATCTTAAACTTGCCAGATAAAAAAGTATACATATTTTGTTTTTTATTTGGAATACTTCAATAACTTTTCTTTATACAATAAATGCGAGAGGCTTTTTTTCATCATTGTGTAATCCATCGTCTTTGCCGGATTTCTAGCAATGATGACAATATCATAACAAGGTTTGATATCTTGTTCCAATGCTTGAAAAGACGCACGCAATAATCTTTTTATTCGATTTCTGACAACGGCATTTCCTATTTTCTTTCCGACAGATAAACCAATCCGGAAATGATCCTGTTCTTCTTTCTTCCTATAATAAATAACCAGCTGTCTATTTGCGAATGATTTTCCTTGCTTAAAAACAGCTTGGAATTCTTCATTTTTTTTAATTCGAAATTGTTTTTTCACCGTTATCACCTTTTTGCGCTGTAACGCTCACTGCATGAAGTTATGCTTCTATTTAGCCCATATCCAATTCCTTAATTCCTTCTATTCACCATGTCATTAAAAGCTTGTCCATTTTTCATGTGCTTTAAAATATGTAATCGTCATTGTAAAGAATACAGAAAAAAACCACTGATAGTTGTCAGTGGCTTATGCAGATAAAACTTTACGTCCTTTACGACGACGACGAGCCAATACATGACGTCCATTTTTTGTGCTCATGCGCGCGCGAAAGCCGTGAACTTTTTTACGTTTGCGATTATTTGGTTGAAATGTTCTTTTCATGATTTTGCACCTCCCTGGAAAAACCCAGTTTCATATTTAAACTAAAATAGCTTATAACTAATCCTTTAGACAGTCCTTGATATTATACGAAAAAAAACGCCACTTTGTCAACCAGCTATCAAATAAAATTCCAATTTGGTTTCTTTCTCACACATTTTCGGAGGATTATTTTGTTGTAAATCCTGTTTCTTCATTCATTTCTAACAAAAATATTTCTGCCTCTTTTCACTTCCTTGCTATTATCCATCGTCCTTTTGCATATCCTATTCCTTACCCAATCTTTTTTTGCATTTCAGCTATGCGCTCAAAAAAATATACTTTCTATTTTTAATAATAATCCGACCGGCTAATCCCTGGCAGCTTTTCACCAGATTTCTTATCACCAAAATAGTACAGCCATTGATACAGATAAGCAGGAATTTCTGTTTTAGAAATCGCGTTTCATTATCCACAGACGTTATCTGGGTATTTTCACTTCTTTTTTTCTATCCACACAAAATAATAAACAAGTTAAGCACAAAATACAGCCTTGTTTATAAGCAAAACACACAAGCTGTAGAATATGTGGATAACTAGTTGAAAGTCATTGATTTCTTCCGTTTTATTTGGTATTATATTTATGTTTTAGTTTGTGGAAATGAGCTATGGGAATAAAACTTATTCACAGATTGTGGATATGTTGTGGATATTCTTTCCACTGGTTTTTGATAAAGTTTTCTACAGATCTGTGGATAGCGTTTATAGATTCTTTATTTCTTTATATTTATCTTTTCTTATTCCCTATTCCTTCATCTTTTTAATTATCCACAGTCTTTTTTTAATTTGATACGTTCGCCTTTCCATCTATAACCATTTGCGATAGATTGAGAGAGGCTTTTTTCTTCTGATGAAATTTTCATAAAAAAAGAATCTATGCTGTCAGCACCTTTTTATATGATTTGCGATTATCTTCAGCCACAAAATGATTCGAAAGGAGTGAAAGTAACTTTGGAAAATATCGAAGAACTGTGGGACGCAACACTGGATATTATTAAGGAAAAATTGAGTAAACCCAGTTTTGACACTTGGCTAAAAAATACAAAAGCTCTTCACTTAGAGAAAAATACAATGGTTATCTCGGCTCCGAATGAATTTACAAAGGACTGGTTAGAAACACAGTATACGGACCTGATCACACAAACTTTAGAAAAAGTGACAGGAACAAATTTACAAGCCAAATTTATTATTCCAGATTCTGTAGAAGAACCATCCGACCAAAAACCAATGCCAAAACCGAATATGGATGCCAAGGCAGCAGACTCCCCCAAATCAATGCTCAATGATAAATATACATTTGATACATTTGTTATCGGTGCGGGAAACCGCTTTGCACACGCAGCTTCCTTAGCTGTTGCCGAAGCTCCTGCAAAAGCCTATAATCCGCTATTTATCTATGGTGGCGTTGGGTTAGGAAAAACACATTTAATGCATGCGATTGGCCATTATGTAAGAGAACATGATAAAGATGCAAAAGTCGTTTATCTCACTTCCGAGAAGTTTACGAACGAATTTATCAATGCCATTATGGAAAACAAATCCAATCATTTTCGTAATAAATACCGCAATATCGATGTTCTTCTTATTGATGATATTCAATTTATTGCTGGAAAAGAATCAACACAGGAAGAATTTTTCCATACATTTAATGCACTGCATGAGGAAAGTAAGCAAATTATTATTTCCAGTGATCGGCCGCCGAAAGAAATTCCTACATTGGAGGATCGTTTACGTTCCCGTTTTGAATGGGGATTGATTACGGATATTACACCTCCTGATTTGGAAACAAGAATTGCTATTTTAAATAAAAAAGCAAAAGCAGAAGGATTAGATATTCCGAATGAGGTTATGTTATATATCGCTAACCAAATTAATACAAATATCCGCGAGCTGGAAGGCGCATTAATACGTGTTGTTGCTTATTCTTCTTTAGTCAATCAGGATATTGATGCTTCTTTGGCAGCAAATGCATTAAAGGATATTATTCCTAGCAATAAACCAAAAGAAATTACGATTCCTGCTATACAAGAAGTCGTTGCAGACCGGTATCATATCCGTCTGGAAGATTTTCCTGCCAAAAAACGTACTAAATCCATTGCTTTCCCGCGGCAGATTGCCATGTATCTATCAAGGGAGATGACTGATGCATCGCTGCCTAAAATTGGCCAGGAATTTGGCGGCAGAGACCATACAACCGTTATTCACGCACATGAAAAAATCTCAAAAATGCTTGAAACGGATACAGAACTGGATCGGGATATTGAAGAATTAAAAGAAAAGCTAAAATCATTATAAAAAAATATGCGAGAGAACCAAGCTGATAAAACATCCGCTTTAATTTTTCTTTATATATATAAATAAGGGCTTGTGTACGATGTGAAAAAAGCAAACCACATATAAACAGGTTATACACATGTGGAAAACTTTGATTTTTTGACTTTGAATTCACTTATCCACAGTAACCACAGCCCTTATTACTGTTATTACTGTTTTTTATATTATAATTAATAAATATATAGAACCGTTTTTATAAATTTAAGGGAAAAAGTTTGCAGCCAAATGAACTTTTTACATGAAGGAGGATATACAAATGCGTTTTACCATACAAAGGGATAAACTCATTACTGGTGTACAAGACGTAATGAAAGCTATCTCTTCCAAAACGGTTGTACCAATATTAACTGGAATGAAAATGGAAGTAAGACAACATGGCGTAACGCTTACCGGCAGTGATTCTGATATTTCAATTGAATCTTATATTCCGGCAGAAGATGAAGGGAAAGTAAATGTTGAAAATATTGAAGAAGGAACGATTGTATTACAGGCTAAATATTTCCCTGAAATCGTTCGTAAACTCCCTGAATCGCAAGTAGACATTGTCGTTGATGAACAGTTTAATGTGAAAATTACTTCTGGCAAATCAGAGTTTAATTTAAATGGGCAAAATGCGGATGAGTATCCATTACTTCCGCAAGTAGAAACCGAAAACAGTTTTGAAATGCCGATTGATTTATTAAAAAATATGATTAAGCAGACCGTTTTTGCAGTATCCACAATGGAAACCAGACCAATTTTAACCGGGGTAAATATTAAATTAGAAAATCAAAAACTGATATTTACAGCGACGGACAGCCATCGCCTGGCAAAAAGAGAAATTCCGGTATCGGATGCGAATATGACCATTGAGCAAGTTGTTGTTCCGGGAAAAAGTTTAAGTGAACTCTCTAAAATTTTAAATGACTCAGAGGAAACAGTTGAAATTAGTGTTACGAATAACCAAATTCTTTTCCGAACGAAACATTTGAATTTCCTGTCACGGTTATTGGATGGCAATTATCCGGAAACATCAAGATTAATTCCTGAGCACAGCAAAACAACGATTCAAATTAAAACGACACCACTTTTAAGATCGATTGAACGTGCTTCTTTATTAGCGAAAGAAGAAAGAAATAATGTCGTTAAATTTACTAATAATGATAATGGATTAATTGAGATTTCAAGTAATTCTCCAGAGATCGGAAACGTAGAGGAAGAAGTAACAGCAGATAAAGTGGACGGAGAGAATTTAAAAATATCCTTCAGTTCAAAGTATATGATCGACGCCTTAAAAGCAATTGAGTATGATGAAGTTATTATTGAATTCACAGGAGCAATGCGTCCATTTATCATTCGTCCGATAGAAGATGACTCGATTTTACAATTGATTCTGCCGGTAAGAACCTATTGATTTTAATGCGTAACGCTTTAAAAATTACCGGGGATAAGTAAAAGTTATACCAAGAGAAACGAAAGTCCTTTCTTAACGGAATAGGGCTTTTTCGTTTCTTTGAAAGAAAAATCTATGTGGTAAAAAATCGACAAAAATGGACACGAGGAAATGGAATTCCCTTAATCGCTTCATCGCTTCCTTGTCTTTTTGAGCTTTTCTTTTAGAAAACAACAGAAAATACGTTATAAGAAGAGAATAGGAAAAGAAGAATTCCCCCATTCAAAAAGCCCCTAAAACGCTGTAACGTATCTTTTTGTATTTATTTGAGGCCTATTCTTCCTTTTTTAATCAATCTTTAGTAAAATGGGTAATAGACGAAAACATAAACGTGTCTCCTTTAGAAAAAATGAAGGCAAATAAAACAAGTAGAAAGTATTTGGTGATAGCCATGCATGAGCAGATAAAAATAGATACGGAATATATTACGCTTGGACAATGTGTCAAGCTGCTTAATTTTTTGGAGTCTGGTGGAATGGTCAAAGCATATATCCAAGATATAGGAGCAGTGGTAAATGGGGAACGTGAACATCGCCGCGGCAGGAAACTATATCCGGAAGATGTCCTTGAAATTGATGAGATAGGATCATTTATCATTCTTAAAGAGGAATAAAGCATGCATATTGAACAGTTAAAATTAACCAATTACCGCAATTATGAAACGTTGGATATTACATTTGATGATAAGGTGAACGTCATCATCGGTGAAAATGCCCAGGGGAAAACCAATTTGATGGAAGCTATTTATGTGCTCTCTTTTACCCGTTCGCATCGGACAATGCGGGAAAAAGAGCTCATACGCTGGGATTCAGATTATGCTATAATAGAGGGAAGGATTACAAGAAGAAATCAATCTGTACCTCTGCAGGTCTCCATTTCATCCAAAGGAAAAAAAGCAAAAATCAATCATTTAGAACAGCATCGACTGAGTGACTATATTGGTACGGTGAATGTTGTGATGTTTGCACCGGAGGATTTAACCATTGTAAAAGGATCTCCGCAGATTCGCCGCCGTTTTATGGATATGGAGCTGGGGCAAATCCAGCCGACCTATATATACCATTTATCTCAATATCAAAAAATACTGAAGCAAAGAAACCATTTATTAAAACAGCTGCAACGCAGAAGCAGTGTGGACGAAACGATGTTGGATGTATTAACAGACCAACTGGTTGAGCATGCTTCTTTTTTGTTGGAGAGGCGGTTTGTTTATCTGGATTTGCTGCGGAAATGGGCAGGGCCTATTCATGAAGGTATCAGCCGTCAACTGGAAAACCTAGAAATTCAATATGATGCGACAATAAAGGTATCAGAAGAGGCAGATAAGGAGAAAATAACTAGTATCTACCAGGATTCCTTTAAGGATGTGCGCGGGAAAGAAATCGATCGCGGTACAACGTTGGTTGGTCCGCACCGGGATGACCTTCTTTTTTTTGTTAACGGCAAAAATGTACAAACGTATGGCTCACAAGGACAGCAGCGGACTACGGCATTGTCCATTAAGCTGGCTGAAATTGAATTAATTTATCAAGAAGTGGGGGAATATCCCATCCTCTTACTGGATGATGTGTTAAGTGAACTGGATGACTATCGTCAGTCCCACTTATTGAACACGATTCAAGGAAAGGTACAGACATTTGTTTCCACAACAAATATTGATGGCATTCACCATGAAACACTGAAAAATGCCGAGTTGTTTTATGTCAGCCAGGGAGTCGCGACGAATTCAGAAGAGCAATAAAGCAACCCTTCTTTACTATTTGCGAAAAGAAAAGAGTCTGGTTGCACGAAGAAAGGAAGCGGTGGATTATGTTCATTCATATTGGCAATGACAATGTTATCCGGTCCCGGGAAGTCATTTCGATTATTAATTATGATTTATATACAAATACATCAGGAATGTATCAATTGATACAGGAATGGAAGAAGAAAAATAAAGTTTCCGGACCTGAAGAAGAAGCAAAATCCATTATGATTACAGAAGATCATATTTATTTCAGTTCCTTATCTGTAGCAACCTTAAGAAAGCGTACAGGTATATTAACAACCATCAGTAATTTAGAAGATTATTATGAAGAATAATTCTGAACAAAATCAAGAGGTTGCTGCTCAGAAATAAGCAGCAATTCTCTTTTAAATATAGATTGATGTATTGTAATTCATATAGAAATGAGTGTGAGAAGATGTCGATGGAAGACAAAGTTACAGAAAACCAGGCCTATGATGCTGATCAGATACAAGTTCTTGAAGGTCTTGAAGCCGTTCGTAAGAGACCGGGAATGTACATTGGTTCTACCAGTGAAAAAGGATTGCACCATCTTGTATGGGAAATTGTCGATAACAGTATCGATGAAGCGTTGGCAGGTTATTGTGACCATATTGAAATCGCAATTGAAGAAGATAACAGTATTACCGTGACGGATAATGGACGCGGGATTCCTGTTGATATACAAAAGAAAACAGGACGTCCGGCTCTTGAGGTTATTATGACCGTACTTCATGCCGGCGGTAAATTCGGCGGTGGCGGATACAAGGTTTCCGGTGGACTTCATGGTGTGGGTGCATCCGTTGTTAACGCGCTTTCCAGCAGCTTAGAGGTTTATGTTCACCGCGATGGGAAAATTTATTATCTTTCGTTTAAAAAAGGGGTTCCTCAAGGGGAAATAACGGTTATCGGTGATACGGATATCACAGGAACCGTAACCCACTTTATTCCAGATAATGAAATTTTCACAGAAACGGTCGAATATAATTACGATACATTGGAACAGCGCTTAAGAGAGCTTGCTTTTCTAAACAAAGGATTACGTATTTCCATTGAAGATAAGCGCTCTGATAAAGAGACAGCAACCTATTATTATGAGGGCGGCATCAGCTCTTATGTTGAATTTATTAATAAAAATAAAGAGGTATTGCATGAACCGTTTTTTGCAGAAGGTGAAGACCAGGGAATCGCTGTAGAGGTCGCTATCCAGTATAACGACGGTTTTACAACCAATTTATATTCCTTTGCCAATAATATTCACACGTATGAGGGCGGTACACATGAAGTTGGATTTCGTTCCGGCCTGACACGTGCTATCAATGATTATGCGAAAAAGAACAGTTTGTTAAAAGACAGTGAATCCAATTTATCCGGGGAAGATGTCCGGGAAGGATTAACAGCTATTGTTTCCATCAAGCATCCAGACCCGCAATTTGAGGGACAGACAAAAACAAAGTTAGGAAACACAGAAGTACGTACCATTACAGACGGTGTATTTTCAGAGTCCTTCTCTAAATTCCTTTATGAAAATCCAACCACTGCAAAAATTATTGTGGAAAAAGGATTAATGGCCTCCAGAGCACGTTTGGCTGCTAAAAAGGCCAGAGAACTGACACGTCGTAAAAGTGCATTAGATGTAACCAGTCTGCCTGGGAAGTTAGCTGACTGTTCTTCCAAAGATGCCTCTAAAAGTGAGTTGTACATTGTAGAGGGAGACTCTGCCGGAGGTTCTGCCAAATCTGGAAGAGACCGTCATTATCAGGCCATTCTTCCTTTACGCGGAAAAATCTTAAATGTCGAAAAAGCACGCTTGGACCGGATTTTATCGAATAATGAAGTACGGGCTATGATTACAGCATTAGGAACAGGTATCGGCGAAGAGTTTGATATTACCAAGGCACGGTATCATAAAGTTGTTATCATGACAGATGCCGACGTTGATGGAGCGCATATCAGAACATTATTATTAACCTTTTTCTACCGGTATATGCGTCCGCTACTGGAATATGGCTATATTTATATTGCGCAGCCGCCGCTTTACCAGATTAAGCAGGGCAAGGCAGTGCATTACGTTTATTCCGATAAAGAACTGGATGCCCTTTTAGAAGAGATTCCAAAGGCACCAAAACCAGGTATCCAACGATACAAAGGACTTGGAGAAATGAACGCAGACCAGCTTTGGGATACAACGATGAATCCGGAATCACGTACCCTGCTGCAAGTAGAGCTGAGCGATGCTATTGATGCGGATCTGGTTTTTGATATGTTAATGGGAGATAAAGTAGAGCCACGCCGCAACTTTATCGAGGAAAATGCCCAATACGTTCAAAACCTGGATATTTAACATTATATTTTATTGATAAAAAGCGGATAGAAAACCTCTATCCCTTTCTTGTCAGGTTCTAGAACAGCAATAGCTGTATAAGTTGGATGATTCTGTCTGTTCGCAAACAAGCATGGCAGCAGCTGAGCGTGCATTTAAAAGCACCAGTGTAATTATTCACTTTATCCAAAAGAAAGATTCAAGGAAATCACTGACATTATAGTGATTGGGAGGTTATCAGACTATGGCAGAGGAAAATCGTCCGAGTGTCCAAGAAATAAATATTAGTAAGGAGATGCGTACATCCTTCTTAGATTATGCAATGAGTGTTATTGTATCCCGGGCATTACCTGATGTGCGGGATGGCATGAAGCCTGTACATCGTCGAATTCTATATGCAATGAATGATTTGGGAATGCACTCAGACAAAGCATTTAAAAAATCAGCACGTATTGTAGGAGAGGTTATCGGGAAATACCATCCGCATGGCGATTCAGCTGTGTATGAAACCATGGTAAGAATGGCACAGGATTTCAGTTATCGCTATATGCTCGTAGACGGGCATGGAAACTTTGGATCTGTCGACGGTGATTCTGCAGCAGCAATGCGTTATACAGAAGCACGTATGTCCAAGATTTCCATGGAGCTTCTGCGTGATATTAACAAAGATACAATAGATTATCAGGATAACTATGACGGCGCCGAGCGGGAACCAATCGTATTCCCGGCCCGTTTCCCTAACCTTCTTGTGAATGGGACATCAGGGATTGCTGTCGGGATGGCGACCAATATCCCGCCGCATCATTTAGGTGAAACAATTGATGCTGTATTAGCAGTAAGTAAAAATCCGGATATCACCATAGATGAGATTATGGAGAACCATCTCCCTGGTCCTGACTTTCCTACTGCAGGACAGATATTGGGAAGAAGCGGCATTCGTAAAGCGTATGAAACGGGGAAAGGTTCTATTACCGTTCGTGCCAAACTTGATATCGAGCAAGGGAAAAATGATAAAGAAACCATTATAGTAACAGAGCTTCCTTATCAGGTGAACAAAGCCAGATTGATTGAAAAAATAGCGGAACTTGTCCGCGACAAAAAAATTGATGGCATCACAGACCTTCGTGATGAAACAGATCGTAACGGTATGCGGGTTGTGATTGAACTGAGAAGGGATGCCAATGCAAATGTTGTTTTAAATAATCTATATAAACATACGGCTTTGCAAACAACATTTGGTATCAATATGCTTGCATTGGTGGATGGACGTCCCCAAGTATTAACCGTGAAACAGTGTCTGGAGTATTATTTAGAACATCAAAAAGTCATTATCAAGCGCCGGACAGCCTTTGAATTAAAGAAAGCGGAAGCACGGGCGCATATTCTGGAAGGTTTGCGCGTTGCACTGGATCATTTGGACGAGGTTATTTCCTTAATCCGTAACTCCAAAACAGCAGATATAGCCAGAGATGGATTAATCGAACGCTTCGAACTATCGGAGAAACAGGCACAAGCTATTCTGGATATGCGTCTCCAGCGTTTAACAGGTTTAGAGCGTGAAAAGATTGAAGAAGAATATAAAGAGCTTCAAGAATTAATTGCTGAATTAAAAGCCATTTTAGCGGATGAAGAAAAAGTATTGGAAATCATCCGGGAAGAACTTACAGAGATTAAAGAGAAGTTTCATGATGAACGCCGTACAGAAATTGTTGCCGGCGGGGCTGGTTTCCTTGAGGATGAAGACTTGATTCCAGAAGAAAATATTGTGATTACCCTGACGCACCAAGGTTACATTAAACGATTACCAGCGTCTACGTACCGTACACAACGCCGTGGCGGAAGAGGTATTCAAGGTATGGGGACCAATGAAAATGACTTTGTGGAACATCTTGTGTCCACCTCAACGCATGATACGGTTCTTTTCTTTACAAACAAAGGGAAGGTATATAAAACAAAAGGATATGAGGTTCCGGAGTTTAACCGTACGGCAAAAGGTATTCCAATGATTAACCTGCTGCAGGTGGAAAAAGGAGAATGGGTCAATGCTGTCATCTCTGTATCTGAATTTGATGAGGATTACTACCTGTTCTTTACAACCAAGCACGGTATTGCGAAGCGTACGCCTCTTGAGAAATTTAAAAACATCCGTAAAGGCGGTCTGATTGCTGTTAACTTGCGGGAAGAGGATGAATTAATTTCTGTCCGCATGACCAATGGTGAAAAAGAAATGATGATTGCTACGAGAAACGGTTACTTAATCCGTTTTGAAGAAGAACAAATGCGGCCAATGGGAAGAACAGCGGCAGGCGTCAAAGGTATTTCTTTACGTGAGGACGATGAGGTTATTTCCATGGAAATACTGGAAGAAGGTTCTAAAATACTTCATGTAACCAGTAAAGGTTTTGGGAAGCAGACACCGGAAAATGAATATCGTCGTATTAACCGGGGCGGTAAAGGAGTATTCACTTGTAAACTGGATGACAAGACAGGACATGTTGTGGATGTCAAGGCAATTCAGGGTGATGAAGATTTAATGCTTATCACGATTGCTGGCGTTCTGATTCGCATCCAAGTATCCGATATTTCACAAACAGGCAGAAACACCAAAGGGGTACACCTGATTCGCCTGCAGGATGAAGAAGAAGTGGCAACAGTCGCACGGATTGAGAAAGAAGAAGAGGAAGAAATAGAAGAAGTTTCTGAATCTGAAGCGGATAACAAAACAGACGATAACAACGAAGAATAAATATGTGTTAACATGGCTCTGTTACTAGAAGACGTTATATAAATAGAAGAACCTCCTGTACACTTGTCTCCAGACAAATGTACAGGAGGTTTTTCATTAGGATGTGCACTTCAGATTAGTCATCCAGTACATCAGCCAAAATTTTATCTGCATCACTGTTTAACAAGTTACGGGGAACGGTTTTATCGATGTTTTTATTAAAGTAAGATTTCAATGGTTCGACTTCATTTTTTTCACCGACAAGATAAATTTGTTCCCAGTCTCTTTGACCGGCTCTTTTTTCTAACTTCGCAACGAGTGCTTTGAACCAGCGTTGTTGATGTTCTTTTACGCGTTCTTTGAATTCATCTTTTTTCGCCCCGCCTTGTCTAACATCATTACCTTGGGGACCTTCGTGTTGGCGCCAGTCATTGGTATTTAAGTCCAAAGTATAATGGGACTGGTCTACCAGTGTTCCCAATTCTGTTTCCAGAACAGTAACCTCGTCTTGTTGAATGACAATGACGCCGGTATAAGGGTATTCTTTTTCTAATTGTTTCAATTGGTCGAGAACCGGCTCAGTTTCCCAATGAAATTCCGTTTTAACAGGGACGTGCAGGGCTTGTGAAAACCACAGATCCTCATCTGCTGTACCGAAGAGAACTAAACCTCTGTATAAACCTTTTTCCGCTTCTCTTTCGTTGACTTCATTCTCTACCTTTTGACGAATTGTCTTGGATTGATTTTTTTCTTCATGAGAGCTGCTTTCCTGGGTTGCATCCGCCAGTTCTTTCAGCCCATTTTTTAATTCAATTCTCCATGCTCCGCCCTGTTGTTCAGGATCACGGTGGTCTGTGTTCAGATACATGGAAAGCACCTTTTGCGGTTCCTCATAACTGATTTGTTTCAATCTCTTGATTTTATCTTGTAAGAGCATACGTGTCACTCTCCTTCTTCAATATTTTTAATCGTATGATTGTTTTCTTTCTTTGTTCGCAGAGCATTACCAGCCAAAAGTCTTCTTCATGGAAAGAAGACTTGCTTAACTGTTTTCCCCTCTGACTGTAAGATTTAAACATGAAAGGAAGACCCTATTTCTGTGATAAAAACAAGGAATGGTTTGTATTTTATCCAGTTGGGGAATTTAAAATAAAATCAAAGGTTGTTACTTAAGTAACGATTTATATCTTTGAAAAAGAAAAGACCCTGGACAGTTTTTTAGATATATCATCAGGTTTTTAACGGCTTAGAAAAGAGGGTTAGAATGAATAAAACGAAATTCCGGATATCCGTTCGTGACAGCTTCTGGTTTCTCCCGATTGTATACGGTTTATGCTCAATGGGAGCAGCAGGGGCTGTGACAGCATTGGATGTTTGGCTGGTCCCCAGCGTATCCAGCAGCATACCGGATATTTTTCTTACCGGTCAAAGTATAGCAAAACAGCTTTATGCTGCCTTGATTACAGCAATGCTGACAATGACAACGGTAAGTTTCTCAACAATTATGGTGATGCTGACAACATATTCTTCCCAGTTTTCCCCTCGCGCTTTGGAAGACTTTATGCAGAGTAAAATCACCCAACACGTTTTAGGTGTCTATACATTTGGTTTTATTTTTGTAGTGATTAATTTATGGTTATTGACAGAAACAAACCAACAAGATTTGTTGAGTCCTTTCTTCACTGTGATTATAACGATTATTACGCTTGCATTTTTTATTTTGTTTATCCATTTTTCCGCACGTTGGGCACAAGTGAATTTTCTGATCGGCGTCATACGAAACAAAACGTTGGAATTAATAAAAGAAACCTTTGCAGAAAGAACATATGGACAACATCAGCATTGGGATCATTCACAAGTTCAAAACATTAGAGAAAAGGATAGGAAGACGATTCATGCGAGGCATTCTGGCTACGTGCAGCAAGTGAATTATAACTATCTGATCAAATGGGCCAGCGCTAATAATATGGTGTTAGAAGCAACGTTTCAAGTTGGCGATTATGTCCCTGAAGGATTACCGGTTTTTTATTTTTGGGATGTAGGGGACAGAAAAGATAATGTAGCGAAACACGACGATTTTTTAGTTATCGGCGGGGAACGGACTGATCTTCAAGATATTGGATTTTCCATTCAAAAATTAGTGGAGATAGCCGTGAAAGCTCTGTCCACTGGTATGAACGATCCGAACACAGCAATTAATTGTATACACCGCATTGGCAGTTTACTGTCGGAGTTAGCAGGTAATTATTATCCTGTTACCTATTTTTCAGATAATCATGGCGATTTGCGGTTAATGATGGAACAAAAGAATTTTCGGGATTACTTATTTAAAAGTTTTTACCAGATTAAACATTATGGAAAAGATGATATCTCCGTTATATATAGCATTATAGACACGTTATATAAGGTTACTGTCGTTAGTGAGGCGTCGATTCAAAAAGAAGTATGGAATTTCGCAAAATATATTTTAGAAGCGGTAGATATAGAAAATCTGTCGTCACTGGATTATCAGCATCTGAAAAGTATAACAGAAAAATTTGCTGATTTTTGCGGAGAAGAATTAGATTGGGAATATTCGAAAGGATGATAGCCTGACATCGACATCTTATGCTTTGTAGGCGAAGCAGTGTAATGGAGCTGTTTGACAGCAGGGAATCCAAAAGGGATTTTAACAGCAATCCTTATAAGCTTGGATAGCACGTTATAAGTTATAAGCAGGAACCACCGGAAAACGATGATAAGGATAACCGGTGGTTCCTTTTTTTCACAGAGAAGCGTCCGTTATTTATTGCTTGAAATCAATGTTTTCCAATAAACGCTCTCCAATCAGCGCCGGCGTTTTTTTACGGGTTATTTTTAAAAAACGCTCGATAAAAGGATATTCTTTATCCGTCTTCATTTGTATCAGTTCCCCCCACCACTCTGTTTCATAACGGCAAATCATGCTTAGGTGAAACAAAAGAAGATAATGGGCCAGAATTTCCGAATAAGGAAAATAGTTTGCTCGATTAGCTGGAAAATACAACAATTCATTATCCAGGTGATATCGGAAAGGGCCGTTCCAATCCTGGATTGGTTCTGTCAGATAAATCTGCAATGATTTGTTAGTTTGTTGAATAGCCTTAATTGGAGGCAAAAATAAACGGATCCGCTCGACAAAGGTTTCTTCTTTTAAATGAAAACCATCTAGAATCCGGTTCGGAAAACAAAGCTGGCTACTGTTTTTTTCTCCGACTACGACCATGGATTCTTCCTGGTGGAGCTGCCATAGATTGCTTAATTCCGGGATAGAACAGAATAATAGTCGCATGGAAACACGGTTTAACGGGAAAGGATGAAGGGAAAATAAATAACGAGTGACATACGGAAACAATCCTTTTTGCTGCATTTTGACTTCATCCTCCATAAAACGGTAATCTTTCCGTTTTCTTTTTCGGGCAGTCAGGCCATGCGCAAGGACTGCTGTTGTTTCAGGGTAATCCGGTCGTTTGGTCAGGAGCCATCCTTTTAAAAAGTGCGTCATCCCATAAAATGACAGGACTGGCTGTACCAGAATATTGCTCTGTCTGCTTGATTCCATAAAAATCATACCGTTATTGATATAATGCATAAAAGCAGCACTGTTTTGATAGCTTTTTGTTGCAGCTTCATCTAAAAATGAATAGCTTTTTTTTAGATAACGTTGTGCATTTTCTTCTGCAGTTAAAAAAGAAAATACCTCTTCATGATGAATCATTACCCCAGCTCCGTTACTATTGAAATATTTTGAATCTATCCTCTTTTTTCTCATCTATATTGAGTGCTTGAAAAAGCAAACA
This sequence comes from Oceanobacillus timonensis, assembly GCF_900166635.1. Taxonomy (NCBI): domain Bacteria; kingdom Bacillati; phylum Bacillota; class Bacilli; order Caryophanales; family Bacillaceae; genus Oceanobacillus; species Oceanobacillus timonensis. The sequence goes on along the minus strand of NZ_LT800497.1, from coordinate 83,436 downwards.
AGATAGAGTAATGTAAATAAAAATAGATATTTGCTACTACTTTTACGAGGTTGGTACTTTTTAGCAGTTTTGCCGTTATTATATACGGATATACTTGAAAAACGGTATCTTAAAGAGCCAAATGAAGTGAAAGTATATAATCAATTCAATGATTGGAGGATGAGCTAGCAATGAGAGAAGACAAATTTGCAAAAGAAGGTTTAACATTTGATGATGTATTACTTCTTCCGGCAGAATCGGAGGTTTTACCCAACCAGGTGGATTTAAGTGTAGATTTAACGTCAAACTTAAAATTAAAATCACCATTTATCAGTGCTGGAATGGATACCGTAACAGAAGCGGAAATGGCAATTTCCATGGCGCGTCAAGGCGGTTTTGGAGTAATTCATAAAAATATGTCCATCGAACAGCAAGCTGAAGAAGTAGATCGTGTAAAACGCTCTGAAAGTGGTGTTATCACAAACCCGTTCTTCTTAACTCCTGAGCATCAGGTATATGACGCAGAACATTTAATGGGAAAATATCGCATTTCAGGAGTTCCAATTGTCAATAATACCCTCGAACAACAGCTCGTCGGTATTTTAACCAATCGTGATTTACGTTTTATCGAGGATTATTCGATTCTGATTTCTGAAGTGATGACAACAGAGGAACTGGTAACAGCACCGGTGGGAACCACGTTGGACGAAGCGGAAAAACTGCTACAGAAATATAAAATTGAAAAGCTGCCGCTTGTGGACGATCAAAGGGTTTTAAAAGGATTAATTACGATTAAAGATATCGAAAAGGTCATTGAATTTCCTAACGCAGCAAAAGACGGGCAAGGACGGTTGATTGCAGCAGCTGCAGTCGGTGTGACAGGCGATGCAATGACACGGATTGAAAAATTAGTGGAGGCCGGTGTCGATGCAATTGTAATTGATACAGCACATGGTCATTCTAAAGGCGTTCTGGAACAACTTAAACGGATTCGCGAGGCTTATCCTGATTTGGTGATTATTGCAGGGAATGTAGCTACAGAAGAAGGAACAAGAGCTTTAATTGAAGCAGGTGCATCAGTTGTAAAGGTCGGTATTGGACCAGGATCCATCTGTACAACGCGCGTGGTTTCCGGTGTGGGCGTACCGCAGATCACAGCAGTTTATGATTGTGCATTGGCAGCGAAAGAATACGGGGTACCTGTTATTGCGGACGGCGGAGTAAAATATTCCGGCGACATTGTGAAAGCTTTAGCATCAGGTGCTCACGCTGTCATGCTGGGAAGTATTTTTGCAGGTACAACGGAAAGCCCTGGAGATACAGAAATTTTCCAAGGGCGCCAATATAAAGTATATCGCGGCATGGGGTCGGTCGGAGCAATGCAAGCGGGCTCCAAAGATCGTTATTTCCAAAGTGAATCAGATAACAAAAAACTTGTTCCTGAGGGAATTGAAGGGCGTATTGCTTATAAAGGATCATTAGAAGATACTTTCCATCAGCTGGTAGGCGGTTTACGTTCCGGTATGGGTTATTGCGGAACTAAAAACTTAGAAAGCTTACGAAATGATGCCCGGTTCATCCGCATTACAGGGGCCGGATTAAGAGAAAGCCATCCGCATGATGTGCAAATTACGAAAGAATCACCGAACTATTTTATGCAATAATTTCGTAGCCTTCAAGTCGGATTTCGGCGATTTTTAATGGTTTTTGTGAGCGTGTAATCAGGCAGTTTATATTGATGACAAAATTGTGTCATACGGTCATAAAAAATTTAGATGGAGCATGTTGCTTCATCTATTTTTTTATAAATTTTTATGGTAAAATGTGAATCATGCTTAGCAGAATACATATATGCAGACGGCTATATTATTAAACGGAGGTACGAAATTGTGAGAAAGTCTATAAACAAATTATTTCTTTTGATGGTTGCAGCAGCGCTTGTTTTTACATCTTTTGTTATACCATCCATGTCTGTTCACGCAGAAGAATTGGATCTTGAGGCAGAATCGGCTATTTTAGTGGATGCAGAAACGGGGAAAGTTTTATATGCGAAAGACCCGGATGTGGCTTTACCTCCTGCTAGCATGACGAAAATAATGACAGAATACCTTGTTTGGGAAGCAGTTGAAAACGGAGATATTTCGTGGGATACAACAACTCAAATCAGTGACTATGCATATGAAATATCTAGTAATGTTGACTCTTCGGGAATTGGATTAACCCAGCAGCAGGATTACACTGTAGAAGATTTATATGCAGCAATGGCGATTAATTCAGATAACGGGGCAACCATTGCCTTGGCAGAGTTAATTGCAGGGTCTGAAGGCGAATTTGTTGAGATGATGAATGCAAAGGGAGAAGAATTAGGTCTTCCCGAATATAAATTTGTGAATGCAACAGGATTGGATAACGAGAGTTTAGGGGATAACTATCCTGAAGGAACAAGCCAGAATGACACGAACCTGTTATCAGCACGTTCCTCAGCTATGTTAGGAGCGGCTCTGGTAAATGATTATCCGGAAGCGTTGGAAATCTCCAGTATGCCAAGTACGGAATTTGACGGCAAAACCGTTGAGAACTGGAATTATATGCTTGATCATGATTCCGTGAATTTGGATCAATACTTTTATGAGGGCGTGGATGGCTTGAAAACTGGCCATACCGAGCTTGCCGGTTTTGCCTTCACTGGGACAGCAGAACGTGATGGACAACGTCTTATTACCGTTGTGATGAAAACCGATAGTATTGAAAAGCGCTTTGAAGAAACAGCAAAACTGTTAGATTATGGTTTTGATGAATTTGATACACAAGAATTATTTCCTGCAGGATATCAGGAAGAAGGAGAAGAAACAGCTCCTGTAGCAAGAGGAAAAGAGAGAGAAGTAAATATTGGTATTAATGAAGCAATTCATGTCCCTGTAAAATCAGGGGAGGAAGAGTTATATCATTTAGAGTATGTCATAGATGAAGACAGACTGAATGACGATGGCGAGTTAGAAGCCCCTGTTGAAGCAGACGAAGTAATTGGTACAGTTAACGTTGTCTATGACGGGGACGCAGAAGATTATGGCTATATTTCGGATGAAACAAGCCAGGAAAGCTACGATTTAGTAGCAATGGATGATGTGGAACAATCAAATTGGTTTATGCTGACGTTACAATCGATTGGTGACTTTTTTGTTAATATGTTCCAAGGTGCTTTTAATTGGGTGAAAGGGCTTTTTAGCTAATTTCTATAAGAACTCTTGCAACCTGAAGGAAAATAGCTTATGATTATTTACAATCATGAATGATGTGTTGATAGGAACTAGTAACTGACTAATTCTATTTGGCAGAGAGCTGATGGTTGGTGCAAATCAGCGTTAGAATGCAGTGAATCCATCCTGGAGCATGCTTATAGAAGTGGGCGGACGCTCATGAAATAAGCACGGAGATACGACGTTATTCGTATGTAAAGCCGGAAGAATCCATGTTGATTCTTTAATCAGGGTGGCAACGCGGGAAATACACTCTCGTCCCTTTCTATATAAGGGACGGGAGTTTTTTAATGGTAAAAAAATACAGGAGGTAATGTAGTTATGTTAGATATGAAATATGTTCGCAATAACTTTGAAGAAGTTAAGAGAAAACTTGCACATCGCGGGGAAGACCTGGGCGAATTAGATCGTTTTGGCGAACTGGATGTGAAAAGACGGGAGTTAATTGCAGAAACGGAGAAATTAAAAGCCAAGCGTAATGAGGTATCCAAAGAGATTTCCGTTTTAAAACGAGAGAAGAAAGATGCGGAAGAAGCGATTGCCTCTATGCGTAAAGTTGGCGACCAGATAGCAAATTTTGATAAAGAATTAAAAGAAATTGAGGAAAACTTAGAGCAAATTATGCTTTCTATTCCTAATTTGCCACATGAAAGTGTGCCTGTCGGAGAAGATGAAGATGATAACGTGGAAGCACGCAGCTGGGGTACGGTGCCGGAATTTTCATTTGAAGCACAGCCGCACTGGGATGTTGCGACTTATTTAGATATTTTGGATTTTGAACGGGCAGCAAAAGTGACAGGAAGCCGTTTTGTTTTCTATAAAGGGTTAGGTGCAAGACTCGAGCGTGCATTATTAAACTTTATGATGGATCTGCATGCAGATAAGCATAGCTATCAGGAAATGCTTCCTCCTTATATTGTGAACCGGATGAGCATGACAGGTACAGGACAGCTTCCTAAATTTGAAGAGGACGCCTTTAAGCTGGAAGACTGGGATTATTTTCTGGTGCCGACAGCAGAAGTTCCTGTAACCAACTATCACCGTGATGAAATTTTAACAATTGCTGATTTACCGAAGAAATATGTTGCCTTCAGTGCCAGTTTCCGTTCTGAAGCTGGATCTGCCGGAAGGGATACACGCGGTTTGATTCGCCAGCATCAATTTAATAAAGTGGAGCTTGTGAATTTTGTGAAACCGGAAGATTCTTATGAAAGACTGGAAGAACTGACTAATGAAGCGGAAACGGTGTTGCAGTTGTTAGAACTTCCTTATCGTGTCATGAGCATGTGTACAGGCGATCTAGGTTTCACAGCAGCGAAAAAATACGATATTGAAGTTTGGATTCCAAGCCAGAATACGTATCGTGAAATTTCTTCTTGTTCTAACTTTGAAGATTTCCAAGCCCGTCGTGCCGGAATTCGTTTTCGCCGCGAAGCAAATGGAAAACCGGAGTTTGTTCATACGCTAAACGGTTCTGGTCTAGCCTTGGGACGTACCGTAGCAGCTATTTTGGAGAATTGCCAACAGGAGGACGGCAGTGTCGTTGTACCGGAAGTATTGCGTCCGTACATGGGCGGCGTAGAGGTGATTGACAAGTAATATGGAGCATAAGAGGCTTTCCTTTTTTGGAGGGTCTCTTCTTTTTTTTACACTTTAAGAAAGTATAAAGAATTCAAGGAATAAAGTATAAGTGCAATGATTTTCCATGAGGCGAGTAATTGCAAATGTCTCCGGTGGGACGCGTAAGCGCAGTCCCAGTCCCAACGAAGGCATTGGCGAATGCTAAGTTTTCTTTATAAAATATGTTGACAAGCCATATTCCTGGATGGTATAGTATATTTTGTTCGCTAAAGAGAGAGAACTTTTATCAGTACACGGAGGTATACCCAAGTCTGGCTGAAGGGGTCGGTCTTGAAAACCGAGAGGCGGGTCAAACCGCGCGGGGGTTCGAATCCCTCTACCTCCTCCATTTAAAACAATCCTAATGATGAATAGATAAAACCCGCAGTTATTGAACTGCGGGTTTTTTAATACCTTTTATACTTATTCTTTATCTCTTTTTTCCATTAACGATTCCAACAACTGCTTTGGCAGCGGGAAGCGTTTATTATCCAATGGCAGAAAATCAAGATCGCTATCTGCATGTTTATCGGTTTTTTCTCCGTTGACTTCTGTATGAAGGAACTCCATTTTCTCATCTAATTGATTGGCAATATTGGCGCTGGTAGTCAACTCTTCGACAAGATGCGCCGGTACTTCGCCATCATATTTATAATAAATTTTATGCTCCAGGCTTGCCCAGAAATCCATAGCAACCGTGCGAATTTGAATTTCGATAAACACTTCCTCCTGACGATCCGAGAAAAAGACAGGAATCGCTAAAATCAAATGCAGGCTTTTATAGCCATTTGGTTTTGGATTTTTAATATAATCTTTGATTTCTATCACTTTGATATCCTGCTGTCCTTGAATGATTTCACTGATTTTATAAATATCAGAGATGAAAGAGCAGACAATTCGGATTCCAGCAATATCCTTGATATAGTCCTTGATAGATTCTTGTGTAATCGATATATTTTTACGCTGGCATTTTCGTAAAATACTTTCCGGTGATTTCATACGGGATTTTAAATGTTCAATTGGATTATAGTCATGAATATGCTCAAATTCTTCCTGAAGGATGTTTAGCTTTGTGTTGATTTCATCCAGTCCGAATTTATAGCTGAGCATAAAACGCGTCAGCTCTTGTCGTACCATTTTTAACTGGTTTAATTGTTTTGATTCATCCATTGATAAAATTCCTTTCTGACATGCATTCATGTACAATAATAAGTATAGCAAAGATTATTTTATATGGCAGATATAAAAGCGCTGGAATCATACTGCCTTGACAAAAGTGTGGCAAGGTTTTATAGTACAATGCAATATAGGAATAAAAAATACGTAGAACGGACCAGTAATTGATGTGTATTTACCGAAGAGAGGAAATCCGGCGGCTGTGAGATTTCTGTAAATACCTTAATGAACCTATCCGGGAGTAAGTCAGCATCAGCTGACTGCAGTACGGCTGCATTATCAATAAGAGTGGATATACTTTGATCAAAAAAGGTGGTACCGCGGAACAATGCTGATTCCGTCCTTTGCATAGGATGTGTAATCAGTTTTTTTTATGGTTATTGAAAATGCTGCTGGAGAAATAAAACGAAACTTCGCTCAGTGGAAGTTTTACGGGCAGTTCTCCGTAATAATAAGGGAAAAGAAGAAAAACAGGAGGAAAATACATGGATAAGACAATTGCATTTTTTGGTGCAGGAAATTTAGCAGAGGCGATTATTGCCGGAATTACACGAAAGCATGTCGTTACCAAAGAGCAGGTGCTGGTAACCAATCGCAGTGATCAAGCACGATTAGATTTGATTGCCGAAAAATATGGTGTGATATGCAACCGGAATAAAGAAGAAATGATTCAGGAAGCAGATATTATTATCTTAGCAATGAAACCTAAGGATGCAGGAGACTATTTAAACTGGCTTAAAGAGCATATAAAGCCGTATCACATGGTTATTTCTGTGATTGCAGGGTTATCAATCGAACAGATGGAAAAAACGCTGGGAGAGGGCGTTCCTGTCATTCGGACCATGCCCAATACATCGGCATTGATCGGCCAATCCGCTACAGCTATTTCGAAAGGAACCAATGTCGAGCTGAGTCAGCTTTATTTTGCAGAGGAACTATTCCAGACAGTAGGTACAACCAAAATTGTCGATGAAGAGCAGATGCATACCATTACAGCCATTGCTGGAAGCGGCCCGGCGTTTTTCTATTATATGGTGGAATCGATGGAAAAAGCGGCTATCGAAGCAGGACTGGACCGGGATACAGCATTGGAACTGTTAACGCAGACCGTCATCGGCGCAGGGAAAATGCTGGAATCTTCCGGGGAAGATCCGGAACAACTTCGCGTTAATATTACCAGTCCATCCGGAACAACAGAGGCCGGCTTAAATCAATTAATGGCGGGTGGATTCGATGAAATCATCAAAGCATGTATAGATGGTGCCAGAGAAAGGTCTATCAACATTACAAAAGCACAGAAATAACTTTCAAAAAGAAGAGGGGGAAGCAGATGCATACACCGGACTGCAGCTATTGCGGGAAGAGATGGAGCTACGGACAGACTTTTAAACAGGTATTTAAGATTAAAATGATTTGTCCGCACTGTGGGAAAGAAAATTATTATCAAGCCAGTAAAAAAAACGCCTGGATTCCGTTATTAGCCATCCCTGTTTTTTTAGTGCTGGTTCTTCTACTCAAGCTGTCCTCCATGGGAATTATTCTGCTTGGATGTCTGTTAATGGTTCTACACGTTTTCACGATTCCTTATCGGACAAGATTACAAAAAGCAGGATCATAAAGTGAAACACGATGCTTTGCAAAATGGGTCAGTTTTAGTATAATACGATTGTTCGCTTGTTTTTCAAAAGGCGGATAATGAAATATAGTGAAGCGTATATTACTGCTTCATTATGTTCGAGCCCCCGTAGCTCAGGGGATAGAGCATCGGTTTCCTAAACCGTGTGCCGCAGGTTCGAATCCTGCCGGGGGCGTAAATAGCCGTTAAGTTGACTGTTTCAAGGCTTTTTAGTCTTACTGTTGCTTAACAAGGATACACGGTTTAAAACTCAATTTTAAGGTAGACCAAAGGAACACTTCTTACGTTTTTCTTGTCTGTATCGGATAAGAAAATGTAAGAAGTGTTTTTAATGTTTTTCTTTTTGTTTATTAATAGAGCTTATTCAACTTTCGCACCTAAGAATAAGCATATAAATCTTGCTGCTCCAGGATGAACATGATCGCTATATCATGCTTGCTTTTCGTTCAATCATCCTTCTATTTTTGAACAGGATAGGCTGTATAGCAACCGCTCCGGCCAACCACTCCGCTTTCCGACGTACAAATGTTTTCGATGGGACGAGTAAGCGCAAAAGCTCTTCGGTGGGGCGAGTAATCGCAGCCCCAGTCCCAACCCCAGGAGTCACGGTTTTAGCCTGCAAACCTCTTAGGAGTCTGCGTGGTTGGCCTACGCTCTAATAGAATTCTACAGCACATGGAAGAAATAACATTCTGATGAAGAGAGATGAAAAAAACGCTTATCTGCTTTTTTACCAAGATGGTAGATAAATCATGAGTGGATATTTACTCACAGTATTAGGTATAATAACCTATTACTAATCTCGGTTTATTCAAAGGCCATACGACAATTTTACCGAAAATAAAGAAAACAATCCACAAGATATTGACGAAGGGTTTTTAATTGGCTATTATTTAATGGCGAGAAGAGAACATGGGTTTAAAATGAAGATGAGATTGGATTTAGCAGTCTTGTAGATGGAGGGAAAACATGGGGAAAAAATATGGAATTATTTCTTTGTTCTTACTTTTATTTTTAGGATTACTTGGATGTAGCTCAGACGATAGTTCTAGCGGTGGTGAAAAGGGAGATGTCGCTGTTGAAATTGAAAATGCATCCTATATTTTAGCAGACGAGGGCGGGACTGCCAGTAACGAGGATACAGGCATGCTTGCTGTTGAATTTGCAGTCACCAATAATAATGAATATCCTATTACTATCTCACCGTTTGATGGCGTAAAATTAGATGACGAAGGGGAACAAAAAAACCCGCAAACGGATTTGATTAATCCAAAAGTTGATCTGGAAAGCACGTTTACAGGAGATATTGGAGCTGAAAAAATGGCAAAAATAACTTCTATTTTTTATGTTGAAAAAGATAAAGCGTATGAAGTTAGAATAAGTCCTTTTTCAACCAATGCTGATGCTGATATTGAAGATGTAACAGTTGCATTAGATACAGCAGAGTACTCTGACAGTTTTGATACGCTTCAAGAACCAGAAGAGGCATTGTTAGCATATATCGATACAATCTATCTAGATCAGGAAAACGATGATTATGAAAGGTTAGTTTCAGCAGATAAAGAAGCTTTACAAGATGAAGCAAAAAATTTATTTGCAGATAAAATGGAATCAGCGTTTACAAATAGTGTACCAGAAGAGGAAATTGACAAAAATTACGAAACATATAAATCATTGCTGACGGATGAAGTAGAAATCACAGCAGAGACTATTGCCAATGCAAACAATAAAGCAATTGTCAATGTAGACTATTCAACACTTCCATTGGACTTATATGAACCAGTAAGTGATTACTCGGATGAATATAGAGAAAATGCAGATGATTTCGATTACGATAGAGAGGCGATGGAAGAATATGCTTTATCGAAGTTTGATAAAATTTTAAATGATATTGAACCAAAATCAGGACGTGAAACACTGGAGATTTTAATGGTTAAAGAAGACGGTAAATGGTCTGTTGATACATCTGACTGGAATAGTGAGCGATTAGCTGAAGCTTTTTCAGAAGGATCCTTATAATAGGGAGATGATGAGATAGTGAAGAGAAAATGGCTGTATATTCTAATTGCTTCGCTAGCTTGCGTTGTTATAGCTATCCTTATTACTCTCCAACAACTTAGTAAGCCTGATAAAGTCGTTCAAGCACTAGATGAAGCGATTGCGGAGGAAAACGCTGAATCGTTAGATGGTTTGCTTGTTGCAGATGATCATGATGCAGAAGTCAGTAACGGTTCCATTCAGCCCTTGCTTGCATATCTTAAGAAAAATAATAATAGCTATCAAGTGATTCAAGATGGGTTAAATGAACAAATTGAAAAAGATGATTTTTCTGCAACAAGTCAACAAATCAGTTTAGTAGAGGACGGAAAAAAATGGGGTATTTATCCCGATTATAAATTATATGTAAATACGGCGTTTATTAAAGTAAGTGGACAAAATGACAACGATGAGGTAAATCTTCAAATAGAAGGTCTGGAACATGCAGTTGAGGAAAATGATGATGGCGTTTATGGACCGTTTTTACCAGGTGACTATCAGATTGCTCTTACGATTCAGAATAATTTAGGGACCATTAAAGATGAGCGTCAAATGGATATTTGGGGAAATGATCAAGTCAGTTTAATTATTGATACAGATAAACTGGTGAAGGAAAATGAAACGGTACAGCGAGATGTTATGGAGGCTCTTGATACATTTAATAGTGATATGTCAAAATGGATGACATCCGAATTTGATTTATCGACATTTACAAATGTAGAGGGAATGATTGGAAGCGAGCAAATGCTGGTGGACAACGAATTTGATACGATTAGGGAGCATATCGATGAAATTCAGTCACAGTATGAGGGTGCCATTGTAAACTTAGATGATTTTGATATCAGCCATTTTAATGGTGATTGGAGTGCGGAAGTAACTGCATTTGTATCCTATAATGAAAAAATAAAGTTGATAGAAGAAGATACGGTTGAAGACGCTTCTTTTCACTCTGTTCGTTTTTACAAATTGACGTATGATGAAGATGAAAAGGAATGGCTTATTTCAGATTTCGAGGATACGCTGGCAACGGATAAGGAACATCAAGATTGGGAAAATACACAGGATATGATGATAGAAGACCCACCCGTATTAAAATGGAATCGAACAGATAAAGGCACTACTATCTGATTATAGCGTCACTAAATGAAGATGTTTATAACATAGTGGTACGATGAAATAAAAATATCCCCTTATTATATGCATGGTGTATAAGGGGATATTTTTAATGGAAGAAGTAACAGGTTGCTACATAATAAATGAATGAGAGCTACGGTAACAGCGCTTGAATATAACGAATGCATTCGAATTTAGAAAAACTATAAATCTCTTTGATCAGATTATTCATATGGTAGACTGCAATCATTTATGAAAAAGTAGCTACAATAAGAGCCGCTCCCAGAAAAGAAGCGGCTCTTTACATATATATAAAGGATAGTACATACCAATCGATTTCCTATTGATATATCACTTTCACCCGATTCAAAATATCCTCTGCATTCTTCACCCGATCCTCAGTAGGTGGTTCCACACCTGCGAGCGGATAGTCCAAACCGAGATTTTCCCATTTATAGACGCCTAATTTATGATAAGGCAAGACTTCTATTTTTTCGACATGATGCAACGTCGCAATAAAGTCGGAGAGCTGCTGCAAGTATACATCATTATCACTGCCGCCGGGAACGAGCACATGCCGGATCCAGACAGGCACCTGTTTTTCATCTAAATAGCGGGCCATATCGATAATGTGTTCATTGGAGAGTCCGGTGAGCTCCTTATGCTCGCTGGGATTAATATGCTTTAAATCCAGTAATACCAAATCCGCTAATTCCAATACTTTATCCAAATGTTTTATAAAGTGAGGAGAGCGGTTAAAGCATCCGGCAGAAGTATCGATAGTGGTGTGTACGCCCAGTTTTTTCAACTCGGTAAATAAATCGAGTAAAAATTCTACCTGAAGCAGAGGCTCTCCACCGCTGACAGTTACGCCTCCATTCGTAGACTGAAAGAATGGAAGATAATCTTTAATGTCTTTCACCAGTTCTTGGACAGACATTTTCTTTCCTGCTCCCATATCCCATGTATCAGGATTGTGACAAAATTTGCAACGTAATAGACAACCCTGGGTAAAGATAACATAACGCAGCCCGGGTCCGTCGACGGTTCCACATGTTTCAATGGAATGAATTCTTCCTTCTTTCATGATGCTCTCCCCCTTATTTCCGATGCTGAAAATCATTTAGCAGCAAGCGCCCAGATGATTTGTTGAGCGCCTGCTATTGTCTTCGCTCACGAACCTTACAGGCTTTCGTGGAAGGTCCGGTTAATCACGTCTATTTGCTGTTCCCTTGTCAGTTTAATAAAATTGACCGCATATCCAGAGACTCGGATTGTCAGCTGCGGATATTCTTCCGGATGTTCCATCGCGTCTAATAAGGTATCACGGTCGAGCACATTGATATTCAAATGATGCCCGTGTTTGGCAGTATAACCATCCAGTATGCCCGCTAAGTTGCTTGTTCTGGTATCTTCATCTTTCCCCAGCGCTTTCGGTACGATGGAGAAAGTATTGGAAATGCCATCCAATGCGTATTGATATGGCAGCTTGGCAACGGAACTTAAAGAAGCCAGGGAGCCGTTTTTATCGCGGCCGTGCAATGGGTTTGCCCCTGGAGCAAATGGCTCTCCTGCTTTACGTCCATCCGGGGTATTCCCTGTTTTCTTTCCGTAAACAACATTCGAAGTAATCGTCAAAATAGACTGTGTTGGTATGGCATCGCGATACATCGGATGTTTCTTGATTTTATTCATAAAGTCTTTGACGAGATTGACAGCAATCTCATCTGCACGATCATCGTTATTACCGTATTTCGGATAGTCGCCTTCGATGTCATAATCAACGACTAGCCCATCTTCATCGCGTATTGTTTTTACTTTCGCATATTTAATAGCACTTAAAGAATCGACAATGACGGATAATCCTGCTACACCACAAGCCATGGTCCGTAATACATCACGATCATGCAGCGCCATCTCCAGACGCTCATAGCTGTATTTATCATGCATATAATGGATAATGTTTAGTGCATTGACATATAATCCGGATAACCAATCCAAGAGGTTATCATATTTTTCGACCACTTCGTCGTAATCCAGATATTCTGACGTAATCGGCGCATAGTTTGGAGCGACCTGCATTTTCAAGTTCTCATCTACGCCGCCATTAATCGCATACAACAGTGCTTTTGCCAAGTTGGCGCGTGCACCGAAGAATTGCATTTGTTTCCCGATGCGCATGGCAGATACACAGCAGGCAATGCCATAGTCATCGCCATAAATCGGACGCATAATGTCATCATTTTCATATTGGATGGAACTTGATTTAATTGACATCTTTGCACAATATTTTTTATAGTTTTCCGGCAGTTTGGCAGACCAAAGTACAGTTAAGTTTGGTTCTGGTGCTGGACCTAAGTTATCTAATGTGTGCAGAAAACGGTAAGAACTCTTTGTAACAAGCGGACGTCCATCTTCTGCGATACCTGCTAATGATTCTGTCACCCAAGTCGGGTCTCCGCTGAATAATTCGTTGTAATCCGGTGTTCTGGCGAATTTTACGAGACGCAACTTCATGACAAAATGATCAACAAGCTCTTGCGCTTCTTCTTCTGTTATAACCCCATTTTTAATATCTCTCTCTATATAAATATCTAAGAATGTAGAAACACGCCCCAGACTCATGGCAGCACCGTTCTGTTCTTTGATTGCAGCCAAATATGCTAAATAGAGCCATTGGAAGGCTTCCTGTGCTGTTTGTGCCGGTCTGGCAAGGTCAAATCCATACGTTTCTCCAAGCTTTTTCAAATCTTTTAGAGAACGAATTTGATCGGAGGTTTCTTCCCGTTCACGGATAATGTCATCGGTCATGGTGCCGTTACCGATGAGGGAAAAATCTTTTTTCTTTGCTTGTATTAAATCATCCACTCCGTATAGGGCAACACGCCGGTAATCTCCAATAATACGTCCGCGCCCATAAGCATCGGGGAGGCCTGTGATAATACCTGCTTTTCGAGCTTTCAAGATTTCGGGTGTATAGGCATCAAAGACACCTTGATTATGCGTTTTTCGGTGTTCCGTAAAGGTTTGAACAACATTATCATCGACATGATAGCCATAGGATTCTGCAGCAGCCACAGCCATGCGGATACCGCCAAATGGCATTAAAGCACGTTTAAAAGGCTCATCTGTCTGTACGCCGACAATTTTTTCTAATGATGGATTCAAATAACCTGCGCCATGGGAGGTAATCGTGGAGACAACCTTTGTGTCTACATCATAGACGCCGCCATTTTCACGCTCTTCTTTGGTTAACTGCATGACTTGTTTCCATAGCTCTTCTGTTGCTTTCGTAGGTCCTGCTAAAAAATCTTCCTTTCCTTCATACAAATGATAATTTTGTAAGATAAAATCACGAACATCGATTTCTTTTTGCCAGTTACCCTCAACGAAACCGTCCCAAGGAACTTTTCTCACTAAGTCTTCTGCCACTTTCATAATAAAATCCCTCCTCTTGGTTATTGTGAAATATTTCACAATAATCCCTATCTTTATTATAACGGTTTCAAAATAAAAAACAAGTGAAATACTTCACAATTCATGAAAGTTCAAAAAATATTCATTTTTTAAGTTTGTACGAAAATGGGGCGTGATGATTGTTTTCTATGATATCTTTGCTAAAATAAAGATATTGGCTATTTTTAACATCCTTTTGCAGAAAGAAGGTTTCATCGTTGTATATATTAATTCTCGTGGGAATGATTGCAGGTATGATGGTTCCAATGCAGACAGCGGTCAATAATCGGCTGACTCTATTTACCAAAGCTGTTTTACCGACATCTTTTTATTCCTTTTTAACAGGCACGATTATTTTATTTATCATTAATCTGATGATGAACCTCGATAAATTTACGCTAACGTTTTTTGAATCACAATCTTATTCGTATGTCTGGTTTGCCGGCGGGGTACTGGGTGTTATTTTTCTGACAGGAAATATTATCTTGTTACCTAGAATTGGTGCGGCTGTGACAGTGATTGCAACAGTCACAGGACAAATGGTTATCGGCTTATTTATTGATACATTCGGGTGGTTTGATGCAGATGTAAAACCATTGCATGTGATGCATATTGTTGGTGTACTTCTGTTGATTGCCGGCATTATATATATGAATGCGAAAAAACAGGCAGGTGCTGCGAAGAACCATTCCCGTCTTTGGATTTTAGTCGGATTAGCTACAGGAATGATGCCGCCGATGCAAACAGCTATCAACAGCAGTTTGCGGTATGAGGTAGATTCTTTTATTTATGCGGCTTTCATATCATTCGTCGTAGGAACTGTCGTGTTATTTATCATGGCAATGCTTGTGAATAAGGGAATCAAAATAACCCGTACTTCCGGAGATATAACATTAAAGCCACGGCATTTCGCCGGGGGTGCGCTCGGTGCGGCATATATCGCTTCCAATATTATACTAATGCCTTATCTTGGTGTGACGCTGACGTTGATGTCTACTATCCTGGGGCAAATTGTTATGGGACTTATCATTGACCACTTTGGCATGTTTAACTTACCTAAATATCCGATTGACCAAAGAAGAATCATTGCTGTGTTGATGATTATCGGCGGTATTGCATTATTAAATTTCTTTTAAAAATAGAGCGGCTTTTCTATCGATTAGAAAGCTGCTCTATTTTTACACGGCGAGGTAGTAAACAGGCTTTTCGTATAATGTGAAATGTGTATTTTGATACATCTGCAGCCTGTGAAGGGCAAAGGAAAATTCAACTGGAAAATACTGCAGGATATCATCGACACGTTGTACTTGCAGCTGTTGCAGCATAAATGTCGGGATACAGAAATGATACGCAAAATGGTTGGCTTGATGTTCTTGTAAGTCAACAAAAAGAGAATGCATAAAACGCTGATCTCCTTCATGGAAAAAATAGTGGCATAGTTCATGTCCGAAGATTTGCCACCTATTTTGAAGCGTCGAGCAGGGAAGGACAATAAAGTTATCTATCCGCATGCTGATGGACTCCGAATAAATAATTTCAATGTTTAAAGCGTCTGCAATAGCAGAAATGGAAAGTTCCTCCGGGTCTTGAATATCCAGCTGCTTGTATAATGCTTCAACAAACTTTTCTACATCTGAATAACACATCCGATTTCCCTCCTTTAATTGAGAATATACGTTCGGTTTAACGTGCTAAAAAAAGGAGTAGTACCTACACCTTTTTAGCTTCTTTATTATGAAAATGATACATCCTATTCTTACTGATTGGCATTCCCGTTATCTGTGTTTTTTCGGTATAAAATATAGTGTATCACATTTAATGCCTCTTGTTTTTCTTCCTCTGTCATGCGCTTCCAATTACGAAACATTACCGTATCTTGTTCAGACATTGGTTCGGGCAGGGAAGTATCTTTTTTTGAGGGAGATGTCGTCGATTTACCTAAAAGCCAATCTACAGAAACACCATATAACTCCGCCATTTTATGTAGACTGTCCGTATCTGGGTCACGATATTCTCTTTCATAGCCAGATAAAGTACCGTTTGAGATGCCAAGAAGCTTTGATGCCTCAATTTGTTTTAGTCCCGCTTTTTCTCGCGCTTCTCTTAATCTTTGGGAAAGAATTTTCATAGTATCCACCTCAATATAGAGATAATACCATTTTTAATAAAAACATTATTATTTTTAAGCGAAATGCAAATTTTATTATATTAATATATTGACTTACGCAAAACGCTTAATTATACTTTAAGTAGAAAAAAATAATGGATGGAGTGATTTAGTGGAAATTCATGAGAAAATTGAGTTTATCAGACAGCAAAAACAGGTAACAAAAACACAAATTGCGAAAAAATGTTCCAAAACGCCTGCATGGTATACCAATATTTCCAAAGGGAAGACAAAAATTGATGTAGATATGCTGGAAAAAATAGCAGAAGCATTAGAAATCGATGTAAAAATGTTATTTGACAAGGAACTGAATGATGCATTAAATAAATGCAAAGAGCTTTTATAAAATAAAAACAAGAGATTTTAAACACCTTAGAAAAATGACGCCTCAACGAGCTTGCATGATAGTGATATTGTGAAGAGCGCCACATAGATATTTCCTCATAGAAAATCTCTCAATCTGAAAAATTTTATCCTGTTATAATTTGTAATTTAGGTTCTATCTCCTCGTTAAAGAAGGAGGTAGTTTTTTATTAGCTAAAAAAAGATGTGTTTTATTCTATAAAAAAAAGGGTAAAGTTTGTAAATTCTTCAAGAAGTTCTGTGAAAGATTATATGTATGAAAAGCGTCTTTCTTAATGCCTGGCTTTTGCATTACGATCTATCTTTCTTACTTTGCAATTAGAAATAATCCCTGTAAAACGTGTAGGTACCTCAACAGCAGAGAAAATCCAAGAAGTCTATGTTTTTATCTCCGAATAAATAGTGAATCATTATCGAGTGCAGCATAAAAAGCTCCATCAATTTGTAGCTTTTCCAACATATATTTTCATGCTCAAAAACGTAACGAAAGGACGAGCAAATATGGATTCGAAAAAATTAACGAAACGAATATTGATCGCCTTGATTGCAGGTGCCATTGTTGGTGTGGCGCTGACATTTGCTCCTGAAAGTTTTTTTGGACCTCTGGATAAATACATATTAGATCCTATTGGCCAAATTTTTATCAATCTCATTATGATGTTAGTTGTTCCGCTTGTATTTGTATCCATCGCGTTAGGAACAGCTGGACTTGGAGACCCGAAAAAATTAGGGAAAATTGGTATATCTGCAGTTGCCTTCTTCTTAACCACAACAGCCATTGCCATCTCTTTGGGATTAGGTCTGGGTTATTTGGTTAAGCCGGGGTCTACGGGAGTTTTTGATACATCAGATGCTGATTATACACCGGATGAAACCCCGCCAATTATGGATACACTGATTAATATTATTCCGGAGAACCCAATGGAAGCGCTGGCATCCGGAGAAATGTTACAGATTATTGCATTTGCTATTTTTATCGGGGTTGCTTTGGCCTTTTTAAGTAATAAGACAAAAGGAATTTATCAACTATTTGAACAGGCAAACGAAATATTAAACTGGTTAATTACGGTAATCATGCGATTTGCTCCGTATGGGGCGTTTGCTCTGATTGCTTCAGCTATCGGTGATGCCGGACTGGATGCAATTGGTTCCATGCTGAGCTATATGTTAACTGTTATTGCAGGGTTGCTACTTCATGCTTTCATTGTGTATTCTCTTGCTGTCTGGTTAATAGGGCGTGGAAACCCCATTAAATTTTTCCGGGTATTTTTCCCGGCAATGGTGGTCGGATTTAGTACATCCAGCTCTAATGCAGCACTTCCTGTTGCGATGAAGACAGCCCAGGAAAAGCTTGGTGTAAAGAAAGCTGTCAGCAGTTTCGTCCAGCCGCTTGGCGCGACGATTAATATGGATGGTACAGCCATTATGCAGGCTGTTGCCACAGTGTTTATTTCTCAGGTCTATGATATCCCGCTCGGATTGACCGATTTATTAATTGTTGTTCTGATTGCGACATTGGCAAGTATTGGTACAGCTGGAGTGCCTGGTGTCGGATTAGTTATGCTGGCAATGGTGCTTGGTCAAATTGGCCTTCCTGTTGAAGGGATTGCCTTAATTATTGGTATTGACCGTCTCCTCGATATGTTAAGAACCTCTCTAAATATTGCTGGAGATGCTGCTTGTGCATATATTATATCTGAACGTGGCGATTGGAATGACGACAAAACAGAAAATGCATAAATGATGATAAATTTAAAGTAAAATTATTTTTTAACAAAGCGAAATCCGAACGAATATCAATGCTGATGGAAGAATTGGATAATGGTTTGGATTTCGCTATTTTTTTTATAAAAATTGCTGTGACACGTTACCAGCCAAGCTTTTTTCCTTGAAAATATCTCCTAATTCTGTAAAATTAGAAACTAACCCTTTAAAAATGTCACAGAATGTTCTAAAATAGAAATAGTTAACAAAATATTTTAATCCTTTTTTTAATTCTATTTGTAATCGTTTCCAATTAAGATGAATGAGGTGATTAGATGGATATGCAAGCAATACCGGCACGTGAAGGGAATCATAATTTAAAAAACTACGAGGATTTTCGAAACACTTTTTCTTGGGAAAGTGTGGAGAAGAATTTTTCCTGGCATGAAACAGGAAAAGTGAATATGGCTTATGAAGCAATTGATAAACATGCAGATAATCCGGATAAGAAGGATAAAATCGCATTACTATATTCAGATCCTGATCGTGAAGAAAAAGTTACTTTTGATGAACTCCGTTTGCAAAGTAATCAGTTTGCAAATGTGCTAAAGAAATATGACGTACAAAAAGGAGATCGTGTTTTTCTTTTTATGCCAAGAAGTCCAGAATTTTATCAAGCCTTTTTTGGCATTTTAAAAATTGGTGCTATTGCAGGACCGCTGTTTGAAGCATTTATGGAGCAAGCGGTAGGGGATCGTTTAGAAAATAGTGAGGCACGTGTATTAATAACAACACCTGATTTACTCTATCGTATTCCTCAAGATAGACTGCCGCATTTAGAGAAGATTGTTTTAGTAGGGGAGCATGAAGAGCAAGAGGATCAGTATATTGATTATCATTCCGAAATGAAGCAGGCATCTACCGATTTTGATATGGTGTGGATGGATAGAGAAGATGGCATGCTGCTGCACTATACATCCGGTTCAACTGGGAAACCAAAAGGCATTCTGCATGTGCATAATGCAATGATACAACATTATGCAACCGGAGAATGGGTATTGGATTTAAAAGAGAACGATGTCTATTGGTGTACAGCAGATCCTGGCTGGGTAACAGGAACAAGCTATGGTATTTTTGCACCTTGGCTGCATGGCGTGACAAATGTGATTCGCGGTGGACGTTTTTCTCCGGATGACTGGTATCAAACATTACAAGATAATAAAGTTACCGTTTGGTATACAGCGCCAACCGCTCTACGGATGCTTGTAAGTCATGGCGAGGAGAAGGTCAGGGAGTATGACTTGTCTGCGCTGCGTCATATCTTGAGTGTTGGTGAACCATTAAATCCCGAAGTAATTACATGGGGATTAAAAGCATTTGATTTGCGTATCCATGATACGTGGTGGATGACAGAAACTGGTGCACAGGTCATTGTCAATATCCCGACGTTGGAAATCAGACCAGGATCCATGGGAAAACCGATTCCTGGTGTAGAGGCTTCCATTGTGGACAATGAAGGAAATGAAATTCCTCCGAACCAAATGGGAAATTTAGCAATTAAATCCGGCTGGCCATCTATGATGCGCGCAGTTTGGAATAATAAAGGAAAATATGAAAGTTATTTTATTAACGGATGGTATGTCTCCGGAGACAGTGCCTATCGGGATGAAGATGGTTATTTCTGGTTCCAGGGCCGTCTGGATGATGTGATTAATACATCCGGTGAACGGGTTGGACCATTTGAGGTAGAGAGCAAACTGATTGAACACGAAGCTGTTGCAGAAGCAGGGGTTATCGGTAAGCCGGACCCGAAACGCGGAGAAATTATTAAAGCGTTTATTACCTTAAATCCAGGATACGAAAACAGCGATGAGCTGCTGGAAAGTATCCGGCAATTTGTGAAACAGGAACTCAGTGCACACGCTGCGCCGAGAGAAATTGAAGTGAAAGACTCTATTCCTAAGACACGGAGTGGTAAAATTATGCGCCGCCTGTTAAAATCATGGGAACTAGGACTACCAACAGGCGATACATCTACATTAGAAGAATAAAAAAGCTAAAGAGACCCGAATTTTCGGGTCTCTTTTATAAGGGTTTTGAACATCTTCATAAAAATAAAAATTTGTATGTTTGAAATAAACATTGTATGGGAAGATATATTATGTAGCCATTATTAAAGGAGGTTATTATTCATGGGTAAAAAAATTGCAACAGTTATTACAGACTTATTTGAGGACGTAGAATATACGGATCCGAAAAAAGCATTTGAAGATGCTGGCCATGAACTTGTTACCATTGAAAAAGAACAAGGAAATACCGTAACCGGTAAATCAGATGGTACAAAAGTAACCATTGATAAAGGCATTGATGATGTAAAACCAGAAGACTTTGATGCATTGTTTATTCCTGGCGGTTTCTCCCCTGATATGCTGCGTGCAGACGATCGCTTTGTTTCATTTGCAAAACATTTTATGGATGAGAAAAAGCCGGTTATGGCCATTTGCCATGGTCCACAACTTCTTATTAATGCAAAAACACTTGATGGACGAGCAGCAACTGGTTTCAAATCCATTCAAGTAGACCTGGTAAACGCAGGTGCAAAATTCCAGGATAAAGAAGTTGTTGTTTGTCAAAATCAATTAGTAACCAGCCGTACACCGGATGACATCCCGGCATTTAACCGTGAATCCGTGAAAGTACTTGGTTAATGAATCCACTAATATAATAAAGGAGCGCTTTGATATCATTTCAAAGCGCTCCTTTCATGTATAAAGAATTCAAAAAGGTATGCCCATTATGCATCCAATTTTCGAATTTCAAATTCATTATTTAAAAGCAGCCAATTTTGCGGGAAAGCAAGCCCTAATTTCCAATAAGTAATACCTAAAAGCTGAAACTCCCGGATTAAATCGAATTTGGCCTGAATGGAACGGGCATCTTCAAACCATACCTCATGTTCCTGTCCGGAAGCATCAACATACATAAAATAAGGTGCTTGAGCTGTGTTATCAAATTGGATGGCGGCATTATTCTCCCAGGCAATTTCCACAGCATGTAATGGACTAACAGCTGTGGCAGCTTCTCCACCTTCCACAAAGGGCAGTGTCCAATCATAACCATACAAATTCTGACCAAGTAATATTTTTTCTGATGGAATCTCTGAGACGGCATACTCCACCACATCCCGCACGGCATTCAGCGGAGACACAGCCATCGGTGGACCATAGCTATAGCCCCATTCATAAGTCATTAACACGACAAAATCAACAATTTCCCCATGTGTCCGGTAATCATGAGCTTCATACCATTGTCCTGTCTGCTCGGCACTTGTTTTAGGAGCGAGTGCGGTAGAAATCTGCAGACCAGCTTGGGTGAAACGTTCTTTTGCTGTACGTAAAAAGGTATTATAAGCTTCCCGGTCTTCCGGTAACAGAAATTCAAAATCAAAGTGCACATCACGAAAGCCTTGTTCTGTTGCAATATTAACAATTTCATCCAATAGTTGGTTTTGAACAGCCTGCACCGTTAAGATAATATGTCCAACCTCGGAGCTGAAGGAACCTTCTTCCAAATTGGTAATGACCAT
Organism: Oceanobacillus timonensis; assembly: GCF_900166635.1. NCBI lineage: Bacteria > Bacillati > Bacillota > Bacilli > Caryophanales > Bacillaceae > Oceanobacillus > Oceanobacillus timonensis. The sequence continues at coordinate 61,342 of NZ_LT800497.1, read as the reverse complement.
TGCAATCGAGGCATTGTTTTCTTTCGCAGAAGAAATCAGATTTCCCGCTGGCGGGGCTGTGAGCGTGCCATCCCGGTTCACACGATAACTGAATAGACTAAGATAAGTTAAAAAAGGCGAATAGGTGCTTACTGCTGTTTCTAGTGTTTGTGAAACCTCTTCTCCCATTGGTTCAACATAAGCGTTTGCTGTAATTGGTTCTTTCTGTGCCGGCGGAATATACAAACGTAATCCAGGATAAATCATCTGATTTGCATTTAATCCATTTATTGCAGCCAGTTCATCTGTGGAGAGGTTAAATTGAGCTGCAACAGAAGAAAGTGTATCACCAGCCTGCACAAAGTAAAATTGCCCGACAATGGGAATAACAAGCGCTTGCCCAATAACTAATTGATTGGGTGCATCTAATTCATTCGCGTTAACAATATCTTGAACAGAGGATCCGTATGTATCGGCAATTTGTTCTATCGTATCACCTTGTTTAACAACGTATATTTGCAAAATAAAAACCCCCTTCAGAGTGCTTCTTACTCACTTTATGAAAGGGGCGGTACTTTTATGCTAACTTCTAAATGGGGGAAACATCTGCATCCATCACAGATTCCATCAAATAAAGCGCGTAATTATTATTATCTATTCCTTCTGAAGCAATGCTGTTGTTAGGAATAGAAAGACTGAATTTATACATATAGGCATCCTTTGCCGTAAACAGGATACAAATATCACCGGCAATACCTGCCAAAATAAGATGCGTACGCTTCATGTCGGTTAAAAGTGCATGTAAGGGTACTTGAAAGAAAGCCGAATGTTGTGGTTTAATGAGAAAATAATCCTTATTATCCGGCTTGATTTTATCGATAATCTCTTTACTTTTTTCATTTCTGCAATGATTGATAATTTCCCGGAAGTCTGCTTGCCATAAACCATAATGGTCATTAACATAGATAATAGGAATCGATTTTTCTTTAGCGAACTCCCGCAATTTGATTAAGTTTGGCAAGATGTCTTTTGTATTGGCAAGCAGGTCATCGCCGCCATCAAAATTAAAATCGTTGATGACATCGATGAAAATAAGTGCTGTGTTCTCTGGTGTAATATTCATGAAGTGTCTCCTTTTTTAAAGAAATAAGTTTATGTAGTATTCCCGCTCCACAATTATTAAAACGAAAATAAAGTGATGTGATATAAATGACGGAAGAAATATCTGTAAGTCAAGATGAAAAGTATATGGCAGCAGCCCTGCAAGAGGCACGCAGAGCTTGGCTTTTAAATGAAGTTCCGATTGGTGCCGTCGTTGTAAAGGATGGAGAAATTATTGGCAGAGGTTTTAATCTGCGGGAATCGATACAAACCACGTTAACCCATGCAGAGCTGCTTGCCATTCAGGATGCGAATCAGGAAGTCGGCAGCTGGAGGTTAGAGAATTGTACGTTGTACGTTACATTGGAACCGTGTCCCATGTGTGCCGGAGCCATTGTCCAATCAAGGATCAAACGTGTGGTTTACGGGGCAAGTGACCCCAAGGCTGGCTGTGCCGGAACACTGATGAATTTATTGGAGGAGCCGCGTTTTAATCACCAGGTTGAAGTAACATCCGGTGTCCTGGAACCACAGTGCAGTACAGTTTTAAAGAATTTTTTTAAAGAACTGCGGCAGAAAAATAATGATAACGATTCGGAATCAAAAGAATAGAGAGCGTATTGAAAAAGATACATTTTTTATTGCATTTTTGGGACGAGAAAGCTATAATGATAATTACGTGCTAAGCGGGGAGGTAGCGGTGCCCTGTACTCGCAATCCGCTATAGCGAGGCTGAATTCCTGCTCGAGGTGGGATGACTGTATGGTCAGACGTAAGGAATTGGTGTTGACGTCCGGGTCCTGCGCAACAGGAACCCATGAACCCTGTCAGGTCCGGAAGGAAGCAGCAGTAAGTGGTCATTCTTGTGTGCCGCAGGGAAGCCTGGGCTGAGCCATGAACTTACGTAGCGCATATGGTCACTCCATCGAAAGCAGGTGCACGTTACATAATAATAAGCGGAAAATGCCTGCTATTTGGCGCTTCTGCTGAACATATCGAAAAAGAGAACTGTGAAAGCAGTTCTTTTTTTATGCAAAAATTCCGTTACATGAGAATGGGTTTCCCGATTTTTTTATTACTTAAATAATAGGAAGTATGGAAACATCTGAATATACTAATAAGATAGAGATATGCTGATTATCGCCATGTTAAACAGATTATTTGCACAAAAGCAGAAGAAAGCATATGCTATGAACTACTTAGAAATATATAAGTGAGGTGCTAAAATTTAAAATGGCTCATTTAACACAACCTTTTACATTAAAAAACCTGAAGTTAAAAAATAAAATTGTTATGGCACCAATGTGTCAATATTCCGTTGATGCGGAGGATGGCATTCCAAATGACTGGCATTTTGTCCACTATACGTCGCGTGCAGTCGGCGGCGCCGGTTTAATCTTGATTGAGATGACAGATGTCGATCCGGATGGCCGTATTACAAATAACGATCTTGGTTTGTGGTCAGATGCACATACACCAGCTTATAAAAAAATTGTTGATGCTGTTCATAAACAGGGCGCCAAAATCGGTATTCAAATTGCTCATGCAGGCAGAAAGGCAGAGGATGCAAATCCGCCGGTCGCTCCATCCGCAATCCCTGTTACAGAAGATAGTAAAATGCCGCGCGCGTTAACAACAGAAGAAGTCCGGGAAACCATCCAACAATTTCAAGATGCAGCAAAACGGGCTGTTGAAGCTGGGTTTGATACGATTGAACTACATGGTGCGCATGGTTATTTAATTCATCAATTCCATTCGCCGTTAATCAATCAGCGGGAGGATGAATATCAGGAATTATCTTATTTCGGGGTACAAATTATCCGTGCGATAAAAGATGTGATTCCTGCAGATATGCCACTGCTTATGCGTATTTCAGCTGTTGAGTATATGGATGACGGCTATGATATCTACCATGCCTTAGAAATTGCGAAAAAATATCAGGCAGCCGGTGTTGATATGTTTCATATTTCCAGCGGTGGAGAGGCGCCTCCAGGAAAACACAAACCGGCAACCAATCCGGGTTACCAGATTCCTTTTGCACGTAAGTTTAAAGAAGAACTGGATATACCGGTGATTGCTGTCGGGATTTTAGAAGATCCTTTACTGGCTGAATCTGTTATCGGAAATGGGGATGCTGATTTAGTTGCGATTGGCCGCGGGATGTTGAAAAATCCTTATTGGGCGATTTGTGCCAGCGAGCAGCTGGGAGATACAATAGAACCAGCAAGACAATATAAGCGTGCTTACCCGAAAAAACGATGATGCCTGAAGGGGAGTAGAAGCATCATTTATCGTAACTTTTTCACAGGTGAAATTGTACTAGAAACAAGGTATATGATATAATTCTGTTAGATAAGCATAATATATAAAAAAGGGCAGTATGCATCCACATACTGCCTGAAAAATACACACAGTTATTTCTCTCTAACAGAGAGGGAAGGCTGTATTAAAGTGACGATTGAAGCCACCCTGTTTGCCGGCAAGCGAAGGGAGGCTTTTTTACTTTTGGTCTTTATCATGAAAGCTCAGAATAGCTATAATCAGCAGGCCGAAACTGATCATTAAAGACAGGACATCGAAAGTAGCCACAGGCATCACCTCCTTTCAGATAGGAGATGGCACCTTCCACCGTTAAACATCTTACTGTGCGTATTTTAGTGTATTATAACATAACAGGAACATGAGTTCTATGTTTTTGGATAAACCTTTTATAAAACATTTAAATTTTTATAAAATAATTTAAAGTCAACATTAAAATCAATGGGTGATATGACGCCATAAATAAGTTCATGAAACGAATTAGCGACGGTTTTTGACGGGACGAGTAAGCGCAAAAGCTCTGTGATTGGGCGAGTAAGCGTAGTCCCAGTCCCAGGAGAAAACACGGCTATCCCTATGGGAAAGCAAAGCGATAAGACCCAGCTAGAAAAAATTCATTTCACAATCATTTTCTGTAAACATAAATTACGCTCAGATAATACATTCTAAGGTTTTCATCCAAGCCTGTAATCGGGTATAATAAAAAGGAGACAAATAAGGGGAATCGAAATCATGAGTTATCAAGCTTTATACCGCGTCTGGCGCCCAAGAACATTTGAAGATGTTGTAGGGCAGGAACATATCACGAGAACGTTACAAAATGCCATTACCCAAGATAAATTTTCGCATGCTTATCTATTCTCTGGTCCAAGAGGAACAGGGAAAACAAGCGCTGCAAAGATTTTTGCGCAAACGATTAATTGTGAGCATGCACCTGTGAAAGAGCCGTGTAATGAATGTGCGGCATGCAGAGGGATTCAGGATGGTTCTATTTCTGATGTCATTGAAATTGATGCGGCATCGAATACAAGTGTCGATGATATTCGTGATATCCGGGATAAAGTAAAATATGCACCGAGCGCTGTACCTTACAAAGTGTATATTATTGATGAAGTGCATATGATTTCTGTTAATGCATTTAATGCGCTTCTGAAAACGTTGGAGGAACCACCGAAGCATGTTGTATTTATTCTGGCAACGACAGAGCCGCATAAAATCCCATTAACGATTATTTCCCGTTGCCAGCGTTTTGATTTTAAACCGATTTCCAACCAGGCTATTGTGGAGAGATTACAGAAAATCATGCAAGCGGAAGGTGTTTCTGTTACAAATGAAGCTTTAGAATCTGTTGCATTGGCAGCAGAAGGCGGTATGCGGGACGCACTCAGTATATTGGACCAGGCTATTTCCTACAGTGAAGATCAGGTAGAGCTGGAAGATGTGCTCGCCGTAACAGGCGGCGTGTCCCAAGAAGTATTAACGAATATCATCCGTGCCATGATTGGGCAGGATGTACAGACCGTTCTCCATGGGCTGGATCAGATGATTCAAACCGGAAAAGATCCTGGCAAGTTTGTACAGGATTTAATCTACTTTTTGCGTGATTTGCTTTTATATAAAAGCTCGTCCGGATTGGCGGATTTATTAGAACGCGCGGTAGCAAATGAATCGTTTGAAGCACTGGCCGGTCAGGTTGAAAACAGCTGGATTCAGCAGGCAATTATTGCATTGAATCAATGCCAGCAAGAAATGAAATGGTCCAACAGCCCGAAAATCTTTATTGAGGTAGCGCTGTTGTCCATCACGGATCAGTTTGGGAAAACGCAAGCGTCCGGTCAAACACACCCGGAAGCGGCGGACCAGTCTGCAGTTGTCGGTCAGCTTCAACAGAAACTGCAGACGATGGAGCAAGATATTGCAAAATTAAAAGAAGCACCACCACAGCAGCAGGACGCTGGAAATACCGCCCCTGCACCGGAAAGACGCCGATCCAGTTCCAGAAATTCACGAAACACATATAAGATTCCTTTTGATCGGATTCGTGATACACTGGGGAAGGCAGAGAAAAAAGAATTAAAAGACGTGCATGCCCAATGGGCAAACTTCTTAAATCAATTAAAGACGACCAATGCCCCGGCGCATGCGACCATTCAGGACAGCAAACCTGCCGCAGCTTCAGCAGATACATTGATTGTTGCGTTTAAATATGAAATTCATTGTTCGCTATTTCTTGATCACCGGGAAATGGTCGAATCCATATTAGGAAATCTGGATAAACACCGCACAATTATTCCTATTCCGGAAAAAGAATGGAATGAATTGCGCAGCGAATATGTTCAAAAGCAGGAAAAACCCGATGAACAGAAGGAAGAGCAGGGAGGAGACCCTCTGGTAGATGAGGCTCGTAAGCTCTTTGGAGATGACCTTTTAGAAATTCATGATTAATATATATACTTAAAGGAGGTATTTTCCATGAAGGGAAATATGAATAACATGATGAAGCAAATGCAAAAAATGCAGAAGAAAATGATGAAAGCACAGGAAGAATTACATGAAATGACTTTTGAAGCTTCTGCAGGCGGCGGTATGGTGACTGTTCATGCAAATGGTAAAAAAGAGATTACAGATATCGAGATAAAAGAAGAAGTCGTTGATCCGGATGACATCGAAATGCTGCAGGATTTGATTTTAACGGCCACAAATGATGTTATAACGCAAATTGATGACAAAACAAATGCTACAATGGGACAATTCACACAAGGAATGAATATGCCAGGAATGTTCTAATTCCACTTTCAATTGAAAATAAGACGTCTGGCTTCTGTGCCCAGGCGTCTTATTTTCTAAAGAGGCAGCTTGTTTGTTCAAGAGGGGGTAAGAAAAATATGTATTATCCAGAGCCGATAACGAAGCTGATGGACAGTTTCTCCAAATTACCGGGAATCGGTCCAAAAACAGCAGCACGTCTGGCTTTCTTTGTTTTAGATATGAAAGACGATGATGTTATGAATTTTGCCAATGCATTAGTTAATGCGAAACGGGAGCTGACCCATTGTTCGGTTTGTGGAAATATTACGGACCAGGATCCATGTGCAATTTGCCAGGATACCAGCCGGGACGGATCTATCATTTGTGTGGTACAGGATCCGAAAGACGTGATTGCGATGGAAAAAATGAAAGAATTTCGCGGCAAATACCATGTGCTGCATGGGGCCATTTCACCGATGGACGGGATTGGACCAGAGGATATTAATGTGCCGGATTTAATCAATCGCTTGAAGGATGAAGAAGTCGAAGAGTTGATTTTGGCAACAAATCCAAATATTGAAGGGGAAGCAACAGCGATGTATATTTCCCGATTAGTTAAACCTTCCGGAATCCGTACAACGCGAATTGCTCATGGATTGCCGGTTGGCGGCGATTTAGAATATGCGGATGAAGTCACGTTGTCCAAAGCATTGGAAGGAAGAAGAGACGTCTAATTTTATTTCTAGTAATCATCTCCAGGGATGAAAATTCATTTAATAACGGGGTTTGGTGGGAAATATGGCAAAGAAATTAAAGAAACAAGATATGGACCAAGCGCTTCTGAATGCTTTATATCAGGTAGAAGATGAATGGAGGCAGCTTCAGGATTATGCCCGGAAAAGCATTGACCCCTCGCAAAACGGGGAGAGAGAGGTTTCGTTGGCACGATCGAAATATATGATGTTATTAAAAGAAGCACGAATCCGTCATGTGAAGGCAACGCGGTTTTAAAAATAAAAGAATATGTTTTTGCAAAAGAATCAAGTATGTGGAAGCTGCCTGGTTCTTTTTGTTTTGAGCAGAGAGGAGGTACGATATGCCATGGAAAATAATCCGCCTGTTCTAAAATTAAAAATGACTTTTATTGAAAAGTTGTTGAATGTTGTAGGAATACTGAGTTTTTCAGGTGTCATGATGTATATGATTTATACATGGAATGCGGTTCCCAATCTGGTCCCGGGTCATTATAATGTATCCGGTGAAGTGACACGATGGGGAGGGAGAGAAGAGTTATTTATTCTCTTGGCTGTTGGGGTGCTCCTATGGATCGGGATGACTGTTCTAGAACGATTTCCACACGTACATAATTATAAAAACCTTACTGAAGCAAATATAAAAGGACAATATATCAATTCCCGAATGATGATGAATGTCTTGAAAAATGAGATAGCGATTCTTTTTCCTTTTATTATCTGGAATGATATTCGGGTTGCGAGAGGTTTTTCTTCTTATATGAATACATGGTCTCTCATTATCATCGTTCTTATTCTAACAGGAACGCTCGTTTTCTTTATTGTTCGGTCTAATCGCCAGAAAAGGAAAGCGGCGAATACATCTTAGAAAACTCCTGTATTCATTCCTCTGTACTTAAATTCTGTTCTATTTGCTGCAGCACAATCATAGAAATAAGGTAAAGCAATGGATGGAAAGTGGGGAGAGGGATGAGTTCAACACTATTTATTAGCATTATTATTGGATTGATTATTCTATTATTTATCGTAGGGGCACCGGTAAAACCAATGAAATATGTGGGAAAAGCAACGATAAGACTGGGGATAGGTGCATTGCTGCTGTTTTTCTTGAATGTGTTGGGAGGGGCAATCGGCTTGCATATTCCAATTAATCTATTTACAGTTCTGGTATCCGGATTTCTTGGTATATTTGGTGTTGGATCTCTGGCAGCAATTCATTTATTCGTTCTTTGAGTTATGGATTATTAAAAATAATTCAATGTATGTATAACCTCCGTTAGATTAGGAGATACTAGTTTTTAACGGAGGTGGAGAGATGAAACAGCAAAAAATACAAGGATATGAGTATTGTGGAATTTGTGAGGAACCAAAGGAGAACGGTATTCATTTATATTCCATGTTTCTATGTTCCGAGTGTGAGCATAATATGATTCATACAGAGCCACGGGAAGAAAAATACCAATACTATCTTTCAAAATTAAAAAATATTAAACAATCAACATTACATTAAAATCATATTCCCCCTTTTTCTAAGTCTTTGCATGCAAAGGCTTTTTTGTTTTGTTTAAAATCTGAAAAAGGGGGTGTTTGCCAGGTATGAGTGATTCTAGCAGCGAAAATAAATAGAGAACAAATAGCTGCATCTTTATCATTTCATTTGTTATTTTTCTACACATGTTTTTGTTCCGCTGTCCCTGCTTGTTATAATAGAAGCAGTTCAAGATAATCAAATTAATTTCTATGCATTGGTTTGGTTATTTAAAGAAATGAGGAAAGCAAATGGACCAACAGCGTATGCCATTAGCAGAGCATTTACAGGCATTCACCAAAAACAATCCGATCTCTTTTCATGTTCCTGGACATAAGCATGGACAGATTTTCTCTTCTGCGTACCAAGAAGAATTTCAGCACATGCTGCGCTGGGATGTAACAGAAATAACAGGGATGGATGATTTACACGCACCTGCAGGCATTATCGCGGAAGCGGAAAATCTGGCTGCTGCTTTTTTTCAGACGAAGCGTACACATTTTTTGGTTGGCGGTTCGACAGCTGGTAATCTGGCGATGATACTTGCCACATGTCAGCCTGGAGATAAGGTGTTGATTCAGCGTAATTGTCATAAATCGGTGATGAACGGCGTAGAATTAGCTGGAGCAACTCCTGTTTTACTGGCGCCGGAGTGGGATGATAACGTCAAAAGGTTTACGAGTCCAAGTTACGAAACAGTAACAGCAGCAATACTACAGCATCCGGATGCCAAAGCGTTGTTTCTTACCTATCCGGATTATTTTGGACAGACCTATCATCTGAAAGCAATGATTGAGAAAGCACATCAATCTCATATCCCGGTTCTGGTGGATGAAGCGCATGGTGTGCATTTTGCTTTGGGAGACCCATTCCCTGCTTCAGCAATAGAACTGGGGGCGGATGCTGTCGTTCACTCTGCGCATAAAATGGCTCCGGCAATGACAATGGCTTCTTATTTACATATTGTAACGGACCGAATACATCAAGCTCAAATTGCCCATTATTTACAAATCATTCAATCAAGCAGTCCATCTTACGTGCTTATGGCTTCATTAGATATGGCAAGACATTTTTTAGCCCATTTTTCAGATGAAGAACGAATAAAAACGATAAAAAGTGTCGAACATGTGAAGACTTTGTTGACATCTTTTCCTTTTTGGAAAATGGTGCCTTCAGCGGATCCATTAAAGTTAACGTTTCACGTGAAACATTCTTTTTCGACAAAGTCCGTTATGAGCGCACTCGAAAAAGCAGGTATTTTTCCGGAACTTGCTACAGATGAGCAAATATTATTTGTTCACGGATTAGCTTCCTTTACACAAATAAATTCGTTGAAAAAAAGGTTGAAAACGATGGAGCATCCATTAAAAAAATCAGTAAATCGTGCTACAATAGAGGAGACAAACTTTTTCCCGAATAAGATTCAGGAATTGGATTTGTCTTATCAAAAAATGAATAGCGAAACAACGTATCTGGTCCCAATGAAGGAAAGTATAGGAGACATAGCTGCTGAGGCGGTTATACCTTATCCGCCTGGCATCCCGCTCCTTTTAAAAGGAGAAAAAATCAAAGCAGTGCATATCGCGCGCTTGGAGAAATTAATGGAACAGGGCGTCCGGATACAGCATAGGGACGCGGGGATACGCATATATAAAAATGAAGGGGAACGAAGATGACAAAGGGTTTGTTTATTACATTTGAAGGTGGCGATGGAGCCGGCAAGACCACCATTCTAAATCAGATTTATGAAGAACTGACAGCACGAGGAATAGAAGTTATCAAGACGAGAGAGCCGGGAGGAATTCGAATCTCTGAGAAGATTAGAGATATTATTCATAATCCGCTCCATCTTGAAATGGAAGAACGAACAGAAGCATTGTTATATGCAGCAGCAAGAAGGCAGCACCTTGTAGAAAAGGTTTTCCCGGCTTTAGAAGCAGGCAAAGTCGTATTATGCGACCGTTTTGTGGACAGCAGTCTCGTTTATCAGGGATATGCAAGAGGCATTGGCATCGATGAGGTGTATGCTATTAATAAATTTGTCATTCAAAACTGTATGCCGGACGTAACGCTTTATTTCGATATTACTCCCAGGAAAGGGCTGGAGCGTATTGCAGCAAATGCTGACCGAGAAAAAAATCGCCTGGATTTAGAAACGGTTGAATTTCATGAGAAAGTCTATCAGGGCTACCAGTTAATCCGATCCCGTTTCCCGGAGCGTTTTCAAACAGTCGATGCAGAACGTTCGCTTGAAGCAGTATATCAAGATGTATTTAAAAGAATAACTGCTTTGTTAAATAAATAAGCTAAAAGGGGCTGGTCAATGATGAAGTTAATTATAACGGTTATTCAAGACAAAGATTCCAATCGTTTGGTGAACGCATTAGGTGAAAATAAATTTCAAACAACAAAATTAGCAACAACAGGCGGGTTCTTAAAAGAAGGGAATACAACGCTGATGATTGGTTGCGAAGATGAATATGTGAATGATGCGCTTGAAATTATTCGCGATAATTGCTCACATCGTGAACAGATGGTAGCACCAATTTCACCGATGGGCGGAAATGCGGATTCTTATATTCCGAAACCAGTGAAGGTCGAAGTTGGCGGTGCGACTGTATTTATCCTGCCTATCGAATCTTTTTACCAATTCTAAGAAAGAAGTTTTTAAATGTATGATTTAACCTGTCAGGAGGGAGAGAACAATGAAAATTTCCAGTGATATAGCAGCGCCAAGAGAGGGTAATTTGCAGCGTTCTACGCAGCCAAATAATGCCTCTTCTTTTCAAAAATTTGTTCAATCCCAATCGGAACAGCTTAAAACACAGGAATTCACACAGATGGTTAAGCAGATTGCGGAACAGGGTAATAAACTGAGCCGCTATCGTTCCTTTCGTGAGCTGGTTAAATTTAAACGAATGGTAAAAGGGTTCCTGGAAAAGGCAACGTCAGAAGGGTATCTTTTAGAGAAAAAGCACAGCTTCGGTATGCAAGGGAGCAGGCAATTGTCTACGATAAAGGTAATTGATGAAAAAATTGCCCAATTGGCAGAAGACGTGATGGATGAAGAAAAGAAAACCATTGATATTCTCGGGTTAATTGGAGAAATTAAGGGTTTATTGATTAATATTTATACATGAGTGCAGCGCTTCATGAAATTGGCAGAATAAGCAGTAAATGAAAACATAAATGATAAGTAAGCTTATGTTTAAAGGTGGAAGTAATCATGCAGACATGGGAAGAAATCGAAAAAATACAGCCTGTAGCAACTCGGACGATCATGAACAGTATCCATAAAAATCGTATCTCCCATGCTTATCTGTTCCAAGGAGACAGAGGTACCGGAAAACAGGAAATGGCACTAATCTTGGCAAAATATTTATTCTGTCAAAATCGGCAGGGGGCAGACCCTTGCAACAACTGTATTAACTGTCAGCGAATTGATTCCGGAAACCATCCGGATATGCATTGGATTGAGCCGGAGGGCGCTTCTATCAAAATAGAACAGGTACGTAATCTGCAGAAGGAGTTTACGTATTCTGGAATGGAATCAAATCGGAAAGTTTATATCATAAAGGATGCAGATACATTAACAGTTAATGCAGCTAACCGTTTGTTGAAATTCTTAGAGGAGCCCAGTGTGCAAACAACTGCCATGATGCTTACAGAGAATGGCCATGCCATGCTTTCCACTATCCGGTCACGCTGTCAGATTATAGATTTGCAGCCGCTTCCGCCGGGTGTTTTGCAGGAAAGGTTGCAACAGGAAGGTTTAAGCGAGCCGGATGCCAAACTCTTAAGTACACTGACAAACAGTATGACAGAGGCGCTTGAACTGGCTCAAGATGATTGGTTTGCAGGGGCTCGAAAAATAGTGATACAATGGGTAGAAATGTATACTACACAACCTGAGGATATCTACACATTTGTTCATCAAAATTGGATACCTCATTTTAAAGATAGAGAAGGCCATGAACGAGGACTCGACTTATTAATACTAGGTTTTAAAGATATTTTAAATCAGCACATATATACAGACGCCAATACGATACTATTACCTAATGATCCATCTAAGTCAGAAAAGAGACTTATTACTTTTTCGCAAGCTCAATTATTGACTATCTTACATCAGATACTCATGGCGAAAAGAAATTTAAAGGCAAATGTTCAGCCCACATTGGTTATTGAACAACTAGCGCTTCAAATACAGAGGTGAAAAAATGTTAGAAGTTATTGGCGTACGTTTTAAAAAAGCGGGTAAAATCTACTATTTTGACCCGGATTCTTATCCGGTAACTACAGGCAGTTATGTGATTGTAGAGACGGTGAGAGGAATAGAATTTGGGAAAGTAGTTATTACAGAAAAGCAAGTAGATGAAGAAGATGTCGTTTTACCCTTAAAGAAAGTCATCCGGGTCGCAAATGAGAAGGATAAGCGGACGGTTGTAGAAAATCAGGACCAGGCACAAAAAGCCTTTGACATATGTACAGATAAAATTACGCAACATAAGCTGGATATGAATCTGGTAGATGTAGAATATACGTTTGACCGCAATAAAATCATTTTCTATTTTACAGCGGACGGAAGAGTTGATTTCAGAAATCTTGTAAAAGACTTGGCATCCATGTTTAAGACACGCATTGAACTGAGACAAATCGGAGTCAGGGATGAAGCGAAAATGTTGGGCGGCATTGGCCCATGTGGCCGCATGCTCTGCTGTTCCACATTTTTAGGTGATTTTGAACCGGTATCCATAAAAATGGCAAAGGATCAAAACCTTTCTTTAAACCCGGCGAAGATTTCCGGTTTATGCGGAAGATTGATGTGCTGCTTAAAATATGAAAATGACGCGTATGAAACAGCAAAAAGAGATTTATCTGATATTGGAGAGACCATGCCGACACCACTTGGAAAAGGGAAGGTTGTAGGTTTAAATATATTAGAAAAAATGATTCAAATTGAACTCCTGGATAAAGAACGCGTTGTGGAGTATACATTGGATGAATTGATTGAAGAAGGAATTGTAGCTCAAGTCACAGAATAGAGGTGATTCGTCGTGGGAAACAGGGAAATATTTGATCAAGTTTCCGATATGGAGAAGCAAATTGGTGAATTATATGAGCAATTAGGTAATTTAAAAGGAAAGCTAAGTGATTTGCTTGAAGAAAATCACCGATTAGCCCATGAAAATCACCATTTGCGCAATCACCTGGATAGTTTTACAGAAGAATCTGTGGAAAAACAACGAGAAAAAAGCGGCTCTAAACAACAAAAGGGAACATTTCCTGGAGAAGGTTATGATAATTTAGCCCGTCTTTACGAAGAAGGATTCCATATTTGCAGTTTGGAATTTGGCAGTCCGAGAAGAAATGAAGATTGTATTTTCTGTTTGGATTTCTTTGATAAAACGAAATAAACGTATGGTATCGTATTGGATAGCTGTCTTCCTGTGGAGGCAGCTCTTTTTATGGTAAGGTATAGAGAGAACAAGGATGTGAATGACCAATGGTGGAACTTTATGACGATGAGCGTATGGACTATTTATCAGCGGATGAAACAATGAAAATTATCCAAAGTCCAACAGCCTTTGCTTTTTCAATCGATGCTGTATTGTTAGCTCATTTTAGTTCAATTCCTAAAAAAAGAGGAAAGATTCTTGATTTATGTACGGGAAATGGGGTTATTCCTTTATTACTGTCAAAAAAATCACATGCAAAAATAGTTGGTGTCGAGATTCAAGAACGTATTTTTCAAATGGCAGAAAGAAATATCACTTTAAATGGTTTACATCACCAGCTGCAGATGATTCATGGGGATTTAAAAGAAATGCAGCCCATCCTGGAACAGAGCTCATTTGACACGGTAACTTGTAATCCGCCCTATTTTAAAACACCTTCTGTAACGGAACATAATCACAATGAATATTTGACCATTGCGAGGCATGAGGTACATTGTACATTAGAAGATGTCGTAAAAGCCTGCAAACGGTATGTCAAACCTGGCGGAAAAGTAGCGATGGTACATCGTCCAGGGCGGTTCGTCGATATCGTGGAGCAGTTTAGAAAGTACCGTATTGAGCCGAAGCGTGTGCAATTTATTTATCCGAAACAGGGAAAAGAAGCAAATATGCTCTTGATTGAAGGGATTCGTGACGGGAAAGCAGATGTGAAAATATTGCCGCCGTTCTATATTTATGAACAAGATGGTTCTTATACAAAACAGGCAGAGGAAGTTATCTATGGCTAGCGGAGAACACGTGGTATATATTTTAAAATGCCAGGACGAAACACTGTATACGGGATATACAAATGATTTAGAATCCCGGATACGTATGCATGAAGCGGGAAAAGGGGCAAAATATACCAGAGGCAGAGGACCCTTTGAAATTATGTATACCTGTGCATTTGAAACGAAATCAGCTGCGTTGCGTGCAGAATATAAAATGAAAAGGTTAACCCGAAAAGAGAAGCTGGCCATAATTCAAGCCCATAAGAAAGGAACGTGCGATGAATGAATATTCAAAATAGCTACCGTCCGCAGGAACATGCTGCCTTATATGTAGTACCGACACCAATCGGAAATTTGGAGGATATGACTTTTCGGGCTATCCGGATATTAAAGGAATGTGCATTAATTGCTGCAGAAGACACGAGAAATACGAAAAAATTGCTTCATTATTTTGAGATTCATACACCTCTCATCAGCTATCATGAACATAATCATCAAGACCGGGAAAAACAGCTTTTGGATAAGATTCGTTATGGTGAATCCATAGCTGTTGTCAGTGATGCAGGAATGCCAGCGATTTCTGATCCAGGTTCAGAGCTGGTACAAGCTGCTGTCCGAGAAGGGCTGGATGTGATTGTTTTACCAGGTGCCAATGCAGCATTAGTGGCACTGGTTGGTTCAGGTTTAACAGCACAACCTTTTACATTTTACGGTTTTCTTCCCAGGAAGAAAAAAGATAAGAAAGAAACATTGGAAAAATTAAAACTTTTAAATGCTACTTTAATTTTTTATGAGTCTCCTTATCGTATCAAGGACACACTGGAAGCTATGGAAGAGGTACTAGGGGACAGGCAAGCGGCAATAGGGAGGGAAATCTCTAAGAAATTTGAAGAATTTGTTAGAGGTTCCATTCAAGAACTTTTTTCTTGGAGTAAGAAAAATGAGATGCGAGGCGAGTTTGTTCTTGTTATTGAAGGGCAAAATGAAGCTGCTTCGGCATATGTTGAGCAGGAATGGGAATGGTGGCAGGATTTATCCGTGAAAGAGCATGTAGAGGTACTCATGAACAAGGAACATTTATCAAGCAAAGAAGCCATTAAGAAAGCAGCGGTGGAAAGAAAATTACCAAAAAGGGAAGTTTATCAAAGTTATCATATTGATTAATTGTTTTTCGTTCATTTGTATACAAGAATCGATACAAAAAAGGGATGACCTCTTCGATTTTCAGAGGTCATCCCTTTTTGCTGTTTAAGTATGTTTATTGAAAACGGTTTTGAATTTCTTCCATTAAAATTTTTGCACCCTCAGGGCTTAAAATCAAGTTGCCGTCAGCCAGGGTTTGATTGTCATCTGTCAGCTCTCCAGTTATTTGACAAGTCATGTTTGGACGATATTTCTTCAATACAATGCGGTCATTATCTACGTAGATTTCCATTGTATCTTTTTCTTTAATATCAAGCGTGCGACGTAATTCAATCGGAATAACTACACGACCAAGCTCATCAACTTTACGTACAATACCGGTAGATTTCATCTTAGCACTCCTCCAATAATAGATTAATAGAATTTTCTGAATGAATAAACCTAGCTATTTCATTCAGATAATGTGATAAATTGAAAAAAATGTCGTTACTCGTCGTTACTAATAATCTTAGAATAGCAACAATATTTGGTATTGTCAATACAATTTTACTGTAAAAGGAAAAGTATTATCGCTTTTTTATAAATATTCAGCTTTTTAACGACATTTTATCGTTCCAGAGAAAGGAGTTATCACTTTTTTTCGTAAATTTATTCTAAAATGGAAGATAAAGTACACAGCGAATAGGTACACAATTTGGCAAATTACGTTATAATAGCTACAATAGAAGTTGTTCTTTTATATTTTCAGTGTGATATGATAAAAAATAGTATGAAATATTCAATTCTAAAAGTTAATTTTGAATCTTTTTCGAAGGAGATGGCAATGCTTGTTGCATAACAGCTGTCAATTTGTATGGATGGATAAAATACACATCTGTGCGATCATTCGGGATAAGATTTTTTAAATAGCAAGAAACAATCTAGGAGGAATGAAACGGATGGGAAGCAAAGATACTTTTTACATTACAACGCCAATATATTATCCGAGCGGGAAATTACATATTGGTAATGCGTATACAACGATAGCTTGTGATACGATGGCAAGGTATAAGCGTATGCTTGGATTTGACGTGTTCTACTTAACAGGAAGTGATGAACATGGTCAGAAAATCGAGCAGAAGGCAGTTGAAAAAAATGTATCCCCTCAAAACTATGTTGATGAAATGGCTGCCGGAATGCAAGATTTATGGAAAACACTTGAAATAAGCTACGATAAATTTATTCGTACAACAGATAGTCAGCATCAAAAAGTCGTAGCGGATATTTTTGAGCGTTTCTTGAAGCAGGGTGACATTTATCTGGATGAATATGAAGGCTGGTATTCTGTACCTGATGAAACATTTTATACAGAGACTCAGCTTGTAGAGATTGAAAAAGATGATGATGGGAATATTATTGGCGGTAAATCACCGGACAGCGGGCATCCTGTTGAGCTGATCAAAGAGGAATCTTATTTCTTCCGGATGAGTAAATATGCAGATCAATTACTACAATACTACAAAGACCATCCTGATTTTATCCAGCCGGAATCCCGAAAAAATGAAATGATTAATAACTTCATTAAACCTGGTTTGGAGGATTTGGCCGTATCCCGTACAACTTTCAGCTGGGGTGTTAAAGTTCCGAGCAATCCGAAGCATGTTATTTATGTATGGATTGATGCTTTGGCGAACTATATTACAGCATTAGGGTACGGTACAGATAATGATGCAGACTTCCAAAAATACTGGCCGGCAGATGTACACATGGTTGGGAAGGAAATTGTCCGTTTCCATACCATTTATTGGCCAATTATGTTAATTGCTTTGGATCTGCCGCTTCCTAAAAAAGTATTCGGGCATGGCTGGTTATTGATGAAAGATGGAAAAATGTCGAAATCTAAAGGGAATGTTGTCTATCCGGAAATGCTGGTAGAACGTTATGGTTTAGATGCCGTGCGCTATTATTTAATGAGAGAAGTTGCTTTTGGCAGCGATGGTATTTTTACGCCGGAAGATTTTATTTCCAGAGTAAATTATGATTTAGCAAATGACTTAGGAAACTTATTGAATCGTACCGTAGCGATGATTAATAAATATTTTGATGGAAATGTGCCGACTGTAAATGGAGTTGTAAATAAAGAAGATGCTGATTTGCAAGAGACAGCAGCCACTGTGATTCAAGATTATCAAGAATCGATGAATCAAATGGAATTCAGTAATGCATTGAAAAAAGTATGGACGCTGATTTCCCGTGCGAATAAATATATTGATGAAACCGAGCCATGGATTCTTGCAAAAGATGAAGCAAAACATACAGAATTGGCAAGCGTGATGGCGCATCTGGCCGAAACATTACGTGTGGCTGCTACGCTGCTGCAACCTTGTTTGACCCATGCTCCGAAGAAAATCATTGAACAGCTTGGTTTAGATGAAGCGAGCGGATTATCTTGGGAAAATATCCAGTTTGGCAATTTCCCGGAAGGTATCACAGTTGTGAAAAAAGGAAAACCGATCTTTCCACGGTTGGATGCAGAAGAGGAAGTAGCATACATCCGTTCACAAATGGGTGGCGCTCCTGCAGCTGAGGAAGAGGAAGAAGCAACTTGGGATCCGAATGAAACGAAGCTTGTTTCCGAAAAAGAAACACAAATCAAATATGATGTGTTTGATAAAGTGGAGCTGAAAGTAGCGGAAGTGAAAGATTGCAGTAAAGTTGAAGGGGCGGATAAATTATTGAAATTCCGCTTAGATGCCGGTGATAAAGCAGATCGGCAAATTTTATCCGGCATTGCGGAATATTATCCGGAACCGGAGAAATTGATTGGTAAAAAGGTTGTTATTGTAGCGAACCTTAAACCGCGTAAAATGCGAGGGGAAATCAGTCAGGGAATGATTCTTTCCGCAGAGAAGGACGGTAAATTAGAAATTGTTCCTGCACCGGAAAGCGTACCAAACGGCGCGCCGATTTCTTAAACGATAGTAAATGGAAGGGGAGCTGTCATCATGTCAGCTCCTTCCTTTTCGATATAAGAGGATGTTCAAAAAGTCCAATAAAAATAACACGGCGAATTTCTGCGTTGACTAGCAAATTCCAATACTCACGTATCATAGGGCATAGAAGAACTTCTACTAAGAACGCCCACGTCCTGTGGGCAATGTAGAAGTCATCACAACACGCACAAGTCCGTTTGGAATTTACTAGTCGCCTTGAACTTTCGACGCACAAATGTTTCCGGTGGGGCGAGTAATCGCAGTCCCAGGACGTGCTAGTGTCGGCGTTGCGACAACGCTTTTCGATGGGGTGAGTAATCGCAACCCCAGGACGTCGCGAACTTAGCCGACTTGGTCCTATTTATCGGACTTTTTGAACACGCACTATAAGAGTGAAAAAGGATGGTTAAAATGTTATTTGACACACATGTTCATTTAAATGCGAGACAATTTGCTGAAGATAGAGAAGAGACGATTCAGCGGGCAAGAGATGCAGGTGTGGAGTACATGGTCGTGGTTGGGTTTGATCACGAGACGATTCCGCTTGCGATTGAAATTGCGGAAGAGAACGAGAATATTTATGCAGCGGTTGGATGGCATCCGGTTGATGCGATTGATATGACAGAAAAAGAGCTGGAATGGATTGAGACGTTAAGCGCTCATCCAAAAGTGGTAGCAATCGGAGAAATGGGCTTGGATTATCACTGGGACAAATCGCCGAAAGATGTACAGAAGAAAGTGTTCCGCCAGCAAATTGCGCTTGCTAAAAAAGTAAATATGCCGGTTATTATTCATAATCGGGAAGCAACAGAAGATATTATTGAAATTTTGCAAGAGGAACAGGCGTCAGAAGTCGGCGGTATTATGCATTGTTATAATGATTCTGTCGATTATGTACAGACATGCCTGGATATGAATTTTTATATCTCCTTAGGCGGTCCTGTAACTTTTAAAAATGCTCCATTACCAAAAGAAGTAGCAAAACAGGTTCCTTTAGACCGCTTGCTGGTTGAAACGGATGCTCCATTTTTAGCACCACACCCATATCGCGGAAAACGAAATGAGCCTGCGTATGTTGCTCGTGTAGCAGAAGATATTGCGGCATTACGTGAGATGGATGTGACGGAACTCGGAAACATCACAACGGAGAATGCGAAACGGTTTTTTAAGATTAACTGACTTTTCAAGGACAACAGAATAAAGTGGAGGAAAACGATTGAAAATAAAAGAAATGATTGTAGTAGAAGGCCGGGATGATACGACACGGATTCAGCTGGCTGTAGATGCAGATACGATTGAAACAAATGGTTCTGCAGTGAATAGAGGGACGCTCGATAAAATTCGTCATGCCAAGGAAAAACGTGGCGTGATTGTTTTTACCGATCCGGATTATCCGGGTGAACGGATCCGCCATTTGATTAATCAGGCTGTTCCCGGCTGCAAGCATGCTTTTTTGCGAAGAGACCAAGCTAAAGCAAAGCATTCCGGGAATAAAAGCTTAGGGATTGAACATGCTTCGGTGGAGGATATTCAAAAAGCACTTGCCGATGTCTATGAACTGGCTGATTTTTCGGATAGTGATATTACCAGAGAGGACCTGGTCCATCATGGATTCATTGGCGGTAAGAAAGCTTCTGGGCGAAGAAAACGGCTTGGAGAATTGTTGCATATTGGTCACACGAACGGAAAGCAGCTGTTAAAACGCCTTACTCAATTTCAAATTTCCAGGAAACAATTTGAAGAAGCGGTGGAACGGATAGAGCAGGAGGAACAGGATGTCTAAAAAATATATAGCAACACCGTCGAGAACCAAAGAACTATTGGACAAATATGGTTTTGCATTTAAGAAAAGCTTAGGACAAAACTTTTTAATTGATGTGAATGTATTAGAAAATATTATTCAACAAGCGGGAATTACAAAAGAAACAGGTGCGATTGAAGTTGGTCCAGGCATGGGCGCTTTAACAGAACAGCTCGCGATTCATGCTGATAAGGTGGTTGCTTTTGAAATTGATCAGCGCCTGCTCCCTATTTTAAAAGAGACGTTAACAGATTATGCAAATGTAGAAGTGATTCATCATGACATTTTAGAGGCGAATGTAGAAGAAGTGATTAGAACACATTTCCGGGAAAATCAGGATATTCATATTGTTGCCAATCTCCCGTATTATATTACAACACCTATTCTGATGAAACTTATTCGTGATCGGCTTCCTGTAACGAGTCTGACTGTGATGATTCAAAAGGAAGTAGCAGATCGAATGGCTGCCGTGCCAAATACGAAAAGCTACGGCTCGCTGAGTATTGCCGTACAATACTATACCGAAGCCAGCGTGGTATTAAATGTGCCGAAGCAGGTATTTATGCCGCAGCCTAATGTTGATTCCAGTGTTTTAAAACTTGTGATGCGAAAAGAACCGCCAGTTCAGGTAGATAATGAAGACTTTTTCTTTGAACTGATCCAGGCAAGCTTTGCCCAAAGAAGAAAAACACTGCGAAATAATTTGAACAGGTTTTTGCAGGATAAATTAGAAAAGCAACAAATCGAAGCACTCCTTGAAAAAGCTGCAATCGATGGCACACGACGCGGAGAAACATTGACTATGGAGGAATTTGCTTCGTTAGCGAATGTTATTTATCGCAGTGTAACTGGCTGTGAGAATCCCGCTTCAAGAAATGAATGAACATTTTATTTCTAAGTGGGGCCAGTAACGGCCTGATTTGTTCCGGCCTGCAGGATGTAGGTTACAAAGGCTCCTGAGACACGATGTTGCGAACTTAGCCTTTGTTCTTTATACAGAACTCCAGGAAAGCTGATTAGAAGAGATACTCTTTTGATCAGCTTTTTAATATCTAAATATATTTGAATGATGCACATACCGAAAACCTCCCCAGAATCTATGCATAACAAATGAGGTACTTTGATTTAACTATTGAATCCCGCTATAATTTACGATACAGTAGCTATTGTAAGCGATTTCCTTTGGCTGTTCAGTAGTTTTATTAACCTTGTTAGGGGGGCGTTATTATTTAGAAGACAGGTGATTATAGGTTATAAAGCTTTTTATTAATAACAGATTTTTCAGTCTAATCTAATTAAACCATTTTTCCAAGTTGTATTAATAACAAAAGGAGAGACACCTTAATCGGCGCTTTACATAATGATTTGAAAAAGTGTTTGGGGGGATAGAATGAAAAAAATATGGCTCGTTTTATTTAGCGTATCGTTATTAGCAGCCTGTAATAATGAAGAAGCAGAGGACGAACCACCAGAGCAAACACAGAAAACAGAAGTGTCAGAAACGGAAGATAAAGATGTAGAAGAAAATATTGAAGAGCAACAGGAGCAAGCAGCATCAGAAGAAACACTAGAAGATACAGACCCGGTGATGATAGAACATGACATGTGGCACTTTAAAGATGAAACAGCTTACGATATCCATGCGGAAGTGGGACCGATTATTCGAGAAGGAGAATATGCCATTCTTCCTTTTATGCTTGATTCCAACAGTGATATAGAAGTTACTTTTAAAGATTTATTCGATGGGGGGCTCAGTACTGGAGAAGGAATTGCTTCAGAGCAAGGATATGATATTCGTTTGCTTGATTCGCAAGAAAATACAGCATCTCATATAGCTGTACAGCAGCTTGAGGATTCGAATGATGCGGCCTTACAGACATTTATAGGAGAAGGAAGCGGCAACCAGCAGATGACGATAGGAAAGGAGCATGAACCAACCCGGTATTTTGCAGTGTTCGCCGCTCCGGAATCAGATGTCGTTCATGCGATGTTTACGGGAGAGGTCGGCATAGTTGAGGATATTCCTGTCATCGATCGCAAAGATGAGGATATGTCTACGTTGCAGGAATATGATGCGATTTTGGAACAACATGAAGACAATGAAGAAGAGATGTTGAAAGAAGAAAATATAGAAGAAGTCGTTCCAACCGTACAGGAGATTATAGAGAAAGAATTGGTTAGCAGTCAGCAAGATCAATTAACTGGTGATTTGGAAGGAATTGACGCAAGAGTGGAGCCTTTTGAAAGCTACCGTGAAAGTGTGGAAACAACGGTCAGTCGTATTGACGAAATAGAACATTCGACACTTATTTTGTCCAGTGATGTCTTGTTTGATTCAGATTCCTCCGATTTAACAGAGGAAGCAGATAAAGAGTTGGAAGCAGCGATTGAGGAGTTAGCCGGCGCAGACGGTGGAGAACTAAACATCGTTGGACACACAGATGACGAGAATACGGAAGATTATAACCAGACGCTTTCAGAAGAACGAGCTGAATCGGTGTATGAGCAGTTAGAAGAATTAACAGATTTAGAAGGATTTGATGAGGTTACTACGGAAGGAGAATCTTTTCGGGAGCCAATTGCCGATAATAATACGGAAGAGGGGCAAGCACAAAATCGTCGAGTAGAATTACACTTTACGCCCCCTGCAGAAGAAATTATGATTGAATCAGAAGAGGAACTTCCAGAAGCTTTAGGGGAAGAAGCGGATTATCCGGAAACCGTGCAAACACGTTATGGAGAAATTGAAATACAAAGTATTCGCAGGGTGAATGATTTGTTCATTGGAAGAGTACGTGTACGGCCGAATGACGAGGGCGATAGTGATTATGATGCATTAACGCAGACTGCAGGAATTGGCGCACGCGGCTGGCATGCGGATGATGCGGGCAACTATAATCAATGGAGTGTATACCCGGTGACGTTAATTCACGGAAATCAGCGTTATTATCCAATTGACTACTATTTAACGCCGTTAGAAGGAAGCTTTGTGGATGAGAAAATAGAAGATGCCGAAGATGATGTCAATTTTATTGTCCCATTAGCTGACCGAAATATTACGGACGCAGGCCGTTTAGGAGAAGATGGATTTTACACAGCTACCATTGTGTGGCCGGCATTCGATGCAGAAGAAGTAACAGTCGATTTGCCACATAGTGACGTATTTAGTGATCATGAAGGTGCTATCGAAATAACAGCTCCTTGGAGAATCATGAATGTGCCAGTGGAAGAATCCGCCGATGAAGATGACCTTGATCATGATTCAAAAGAAGCAGCGGGCGGAGAAGGTTCGTGAAAGGAAACATATAAGCAGGTCTGTCCATTTTGGGCAGGCCTTTTATTTTGTAACAAATGGATAAATGATATAAAAACAGCCTTGTGTTACATTGCATGAATTAGTTTCATTCTTGCATACCAAACAAAGCCATTGTACATAAAAAAGTATATATGTGCATCAGATGAACGATAGGTATGCATGCTGTTCATTTTTTTGTTCTAAGAGTTGGGTAGTGGAACAGTGCTGTACTTTTACTCATACAATAAGAGAGAGAAATGCAGAGTTATACAGGTGATTCAAAACACTTAATCCCATATGGCTGTTTTAGGGGAGTATCGGTTCCTTCCTACGACAGCTAAATTGCGATAAAAGGTGAGAGGTGCAGTGATGGATATACAGAATGGTGCGTTAGTAACAAGGAAGTCCTATAATCATGATTTATTATTCCGTGTGGCAGAAATAAAAAAAGGGATGGCTATTCTTCATGGGGAAGAACTCCGCTTAAAAGCAGATGCAGACCTGTCTGATTTAAGGCTGGTGGATCAAAGAGAGCATAAAAAAAGAAAAGCGGAGGATAGAGAAAAACAAGAATCGTCCTACCGCTTATTTCGTCAGGACTATCAGATGATGAAAGAAAAAAGAAACTACGAAGCAACGGAAGGGTATACAGATTCCGTGAGCTATTTTCAACTGCCGGCAAAAGTGCTTCATATAGATGGTGACCCGTCTTATTTAAGAAAATGCATCCAATTATATCAACGAATTGGGCTGCAGGTGCATGGTGTTCATTCTGCAGAGACAGAGATGTCATTTCAAATACAAGATTTACTTCAAAAAATTCAACCCGACATTATGGTCATTACTGGCCATGATGCTTATTCCCATCATAAAGGGATGAAGAATGATTTAAGTGCCTATCGTCATTCAAAATACTTTGTAGAAGCCGTTCGGGAGGCAAGAAGCATTTATCCTAATCTGGATGAGCTTGTCATTTTTGCAGGTGCTTGCCAATCTCATTTTGAGTCCTTAATCCGTGCAGGAGCAAACTTTGCCAGTTCCCCATCCCGGGTCAATATTCATGCATTGGATCCGGTTTATATCGCCGCGAAAGTAGCATATACCTCATTTATGGAAAGTGTATCTGTGTGGGAAGCACTCCGTAATACATTAACTGGAGAAAAAGGTTTGGGAGGTATACAGACAAGAGGATTATTGCGAACAGGTATGCCTTACTTAGCTAGTGAAGATGAAGGGGACATATAAGAGAAAATCATGTTTGCAAACGAGAATGGTTGAGGTTACGAATCTGCTCCTGCTCCTCCTCTTTTTTAATTTAAATGACATCCTGATTAGAGCAAAATAATTGCTATGAAATCAACTTATTATGTAATTTTTTGTGACAATTCATGCATAAAATGAGGGATACGACAAATAATAACAGAAATAGTCATAATTAATAGTTGACAACCAAAAACATATGCTGATATAATTGTATATTTTATTTGACTAACCATCGGCATATATGTTAAAATGTGTATATGTGAGGTGGAGTGTAGTGGGCAAAACGTTGATCGAAATTAAGCAAGGTCTAGACGGTCAGGTAGGTAAACGGTTAAGGCTCAGAGCGAATGGCGGAAGACGGAAAACCATTGAGAGATGTGGTATTCTAGCGGAGACATATCCCTCTGTTTTCATTGTTGAGCTTGACCAGGACGAGAATGCATTCGAACGTGTTTCATACAGCTATACAGACATATTGACAGAAACGGTGGAGCTGAATTTTGTAGAAGGAAGTTCAGCGATAATTTTAAAACAGTAGACAAGCATTTGTCTGCTGTTTTGCTATAAGGACGCGTTTAAAAGGGAAATGAAAGTTGCTGTGGCTTTTTTACAAGCTTTTGGCATTTCCGATGGATGCGCGTAAGAAATGGTTCTCCTGGTTAATTCTTCTCCGAGTGAATACAGGCAAAGTACATAAGCTATCCTTACCGGTCGAGAAATATATTCATTCGTAAAGGGGAGCTTTTATATGAGCAGACGCGGGATGATGTCTACGCAAATGAAAGAAGAAATAGCGAAAGAATTAGGTTTTTACGATACGGTACAGCAGGAAGGCTGGGGAGGAATCAAATCCCGTGATGCCGGTAATATGGTGAAACGGGCAATTGAAATGGCAGAAGAAAGCATGAAAAAGAGCGAGTCCTAAAACAGGGCTTGCTCTTTTTCACTACAAACCAGTTTAATCATCGTATTAATGGCTGCTCCGACAAATACATTTACATTTTTCAATTTGCGTAATCGGAGCTTTTATATATTTGTACAAAATTAGCCTCCGTGTTTTGATTATGATACAATAAAACATATTTTCTGGACGCAGGTATAATTTCAAATAGATGAACGAATTTCCAACGCTTTGAGGATGTGATTGAAGATGCTTGTCATGGAAAAGGCGCCTGCTAAGATAAATTTGTCATTAGATGTATTAAATAAGCGGGAAGATGGCTATCATGATGTTGAAATGGTAATGACGACAATCGACTTAGCGGATCGTTTGGAATTCCGGGAGTTGTCAGCAGATAAAATTCAATTATCTTTGGAAAGCCGTTACGTTCCTAGTGACGAAAGAAATTTAGCATATAAAGCAGCGGCCTTATTTAAGGAAACATATAAAATAAACAAAGGTGTTCACATCCGGATTGATAAATCTATTCCTGTTTCAGCCGGACTGGCTGGCGGCAGTGCGGACGCAGCGGCCGTTTTACGAGGGCTTAACCGGCTATGGCAAATGGATATTTCATTAACGGAATTAGCTGACCTGGGAGCACAATTAGGAGCGGATATTGCTTTTTGTGTTTACAGTAAAACAGCGATAGCAAAAGGGTATGGCGAGTTGATTGAATTCTTGCCGGCACCGCCTGCTTGCTGGGTTGTTATCGCAAGACCTGATATCGGTGTATCCTCTTATACCGTATTCGATCAAATTAATCTCCCCGAATTAGAGCACCCGGATACAAAAGAGGTATTAGAAGCTTTAAACGAAGGAAACTTCTCGAAATTGTGTAACCATTTGGGAAATGCACTGGAGCCGATTACTTTTTCTATGCATCCTGAGGTTGCAAAGTTAAAAGAGGCTATGCGCCTTGCGGGAGCAGAAGGTGTGATGATGAGCGGCAGTGGACCGACCGTGTTTGGACTGATGAAGCACCATCGAAAAGCATTGCGAATCTACAATAGCATGCGAGGCTTTTGTAAGGACGTACAATTAATCCGGATGTTGGGTTAGGCATTGCTAAAATGCATATGAAAATGCTATATTATATAAAGAACATTCGGATTTGAGGTGTGATTTTGAAAAGAAGTAATCGATTGGTTGTGTTAACGGAATATTTTTTGGAAAACCCGAGAAAGCATATTCAATTGCCTTACTTTGTAGAGCTTTGTGATACAACAAAGTCATCGATAAGTGAGGATTTAGATATTATACATGAAGTGTTTCAAAATAAAGGATTAGGATATTTGGAGAGAACAACCGGTGCTGGCGGCGGAGTGAAATATATTGCTACCAGTTCTGCAGCAGCTGGTGAAAACTTTATATTCACGCTTCAAAAGAAATTGGAAGACCCTGTACGGATTCTCCCGGGAGGATACTTATATATGAGCGATATCCTTGGCGATCCTTCCATGGTCCGGGAAATTGGGCGTGTTTTTGCTTCCTGCTTTGCTCACTTGGAAATTGACGCTATTGTAACAGTTGCCACAAAAGGAATCCCTCTTGCCTACGCAACAGCTTCCTTTTTAAATGTTCCCGTTATTATAGCACGTAGAGACCCAAAAGTAACAGAAGGATCATCCGTAAGTATTAATTATGTTTCCGGGTCATCCAGAAAAATTCAAACGATGGTGTTGCCAAAACGCAGTTTACCGGATGGTTCCAATGTGTGTATCATAGATGATTTTATGAAAGCTGGAGGAACCATTACAGGGATAAAGAGCCTCTTAGGGGAATTCTCAGCAACCGTACAAGCTGTTGGCGTACTGGCAGAAGCAGATGATGAAGAAGACGAAAGAGTAGTTACGGATTATACTTCTCTATTAAAAATTTCTCCTGTTGACATACAGAATCATCACGTTTCCATACAGCCTGGAAATTACCAAATGGGTTCGTAATCCAACATGTTAACTAGCATACAGATCTTAGTCTATATACAGATTAAGGTCTTTTTTTATGAAAAATATAACTGGAAGAAAAAGGTAGACAATGATACCTAAAAATGTCGAAACCAATCGAATTTTTAGGTATAGAGGATAATGAATTTAAAATATTTTATTTTATTGGTATTTATAAGAAGGATTTTTGTAATTTATGTTGAAGTAATATAAGTATAAAGGATGATTTTTGAATTAGGAAAAAGGTGGTGAAACATCATGGAAGTGACTGACGTTAGATTACGCCGCGTGAAAACAGATGGAAGGATGCAGGCCATTGCTTCCATTACTTTAGACGATGAGTTTGTTGTACATGATATCCGTGTTATTGATGGAAATAGCGGATTGTTCGTTGCAATGCCTTCAAAGCGGACGCCGGACGGAGAGTTCAGGGATATTGCCCATCCTATTAACTCTGGGACACGCTCAAAGATTCAGGAAGCTGTCTTAGGGGAGTATCATCGTGAACGCAGAAATGAAGAAGGATTGGGTTATAAAGAAGAAGCTGGTGTTTCCTGACAGATAATTAAAAACCGAATGGATAGGAAGGCAGAAATCTGAACGAAGATTTGCCTTCTTTTTTGTTTTGTATGCAATCTTTTTTTAGGAACTGCGATTACGCTTCCTATCGAAAACTTTCGCTCCTATATTGGTGTATCCGAATACAGGAGCGAAAGTTTTTTTGTGCATTTACGTAAAGCAATGCAATAAAAAATGAAAATATGATAACATAGAAAATAGAAATTAAACCTTTCATTTAATTGAAATAAAGGTTTTTTTACGATATATTTTTAAATGGATATTTAGAGATGATGGAGGTTTCCTAATGGCGAATCGATTTGCTGTTATTTTAGCAGCAGGACAAGGAACAAGGATGAAATCAAAATTATACAAAGTACTTCATCCTGTAGTTGGCAAACCGATGGTACAGCATGTTGCGGATCAATTGCAAGAGACGCAACTGGATCAATTAGTTACCATTGTCGGATTTGGAGCAGAGCAAGTAAGAGCGCAGCTTGGAGAAACCAGTGATTTTGTTGTACAGGAAGAACAGCTGGGGACAGGACATGCTGTGATGCAGGCCGGGGAATTGTTGCAGGATAAAGAAGGTGTAACAATTGTAGCTTGTGGGGACACCCCTTTGATTCGAGCAGAAACATTCCAGAAGTTGTTTGAACACCATGAACAAACAGGTGCTAAAGCAAGTGTATTGACAGCTCTTGCAGATAATCCATCCGGGTATGGCCGGGTTATACGAGATAATGCAGGAGAAGTTGAAAAAATTGTTGAACATAAAGACGCCAATGAAGCAGAATTAGATGTAAAAGAAATAAATACAGGAACCTATTGTTTTGACAATAAAGCGCTATTTAAAGCTTTAAAATCCGTTTCCAATGACAATGCACAAGGAGAGTATTACTTGCCTGATGTCATCAAAATATTAGCGGATCAAGAAGAGCGTATCAGTGCTTATGTAGCACCTGAATTTAATGAAACAATCGGAATTAATGATCGTGTGGCTTTAAGTGAAGCAGAAAAAATTATGAAAAAACGTATTAATGAGCTACATATGCGCAACGGTGTAACCATTGAAGATCCGGATCACACGTATATCGGACCTGATGTAAAAATTGCTGCAGATGTAAACCTTTATCCGGGGACCGTCTTAAAAGGGGAGACGTCTATAGCTACTGGATCAGAAATTGGCCCGCATACAGAAATCACAGATTGTGAAGTCGGAGAAGATGCATCGATTCGGTTTAGTGTCGCTCTGGACAGCCGCATTGGTAACCGAGTAAAGATTGGACCGTACGCACATATTCGTCCTGCCTCAAATGTAGGAAATGATACGAAAATCGGTAACTTTGTTGAGTTGAAGAAAACAGAACTGGGTGATAACAGTAAAGTTTCACATCTTAGCTATGTTGGAGATGCCAGTGTAGGAGAGCGTGTAAATGTTGGTTGTGGTACAATTACAGTAAACTATGACGGGAAAAATAAATTCCTGACAACCATTGAAGATGATTCATTTATTGGATGTAACTCCAATTTAATTGCGCCGGTTACAGTGGGCAAAGGGGCATATGTGGCAGCCGGATCAACGATTACAAACGATGTGCCGGATGATGCATTGTCCATTGCGAGATCCAAGCAGTCAAATAAAGAAGGATATGCAAAGAAGTTTAAAAAATAGATTACAACAAATTCATGGAGGTTAGAGGAATGTCATCCAACTATAAGGACGCGTCGCTGAAAGTTTTTTCATTAAACTCAAATCCAGCATTAGCAGAAAAAATAGCAGCTC
Source organism: Oceanobacillus timonensis (assembly GCF_900166635.1). Lineage (NCBI taxonomy): Bacteria > Bacillati > Bacillota > Bacilli > Caryophanales > Bacillaceae > Oceanobacillus > Oceanobacillus timonensis. The sequence goes on along the minus strand of NZ_LT800497.1, from coordinate 30,982 downwards.
AAATCGGGACGGAATTAGGGAAATGTACCGTAACACAATTTAGTGACGGAGAAATTCAAATTAATATAGATGAAAGCGTACGGGGATCTGATGTGTATGTTATTCAATCTACATCTTCCCCGGTTAATCAGCATATTATGGAATTGCTTATTATGGTTGATGCGTTGAAGCGGGCTTCTGCCAAATCCATTAACATTGTGATGCCTTACTACGGGTATGCACGCCAGGATCGTAAAGCAAGAGCGCGTGAACCAATTACAGCAAAATTAGTAGCAGATTTATTTGAAAAAGCAGGAGCAAACCGGATGATTACACTTGATTTGCACGCTCCGCAAATTCAAGGTTTCTTCGATATTCCAATTGATCACTTACAAGGTGTGCCTATTTTGGCTGATTATTTTGAGGAAAAGAATTTAGACGATGTGATTGTTGTTTCCCCTGACCACGGTGGTGTTGTCCGGGCAAGGAAATTAGCCGACCGTTTAAAAGCACCGATTGGTATTATTGACAAACGCCGTCCGAGACCAAATGTTTCAGAGGTAATGAATATCATTGGTAATATTGAAGGCAAGACAGCCATTCTAATTGATGATTTAATCGATACGGCAGGTACCATTACATTAGCAGCAAACGCATTAATTGAAAGTGGCGCCAAAGAAGTATATGCTTGTTGTACACACCCAGTTCTATCTGGTCCGGCGATGGAGCGTATCGATAATTCAAAAATTAAAGAACTTGTTGTTGCAGATACGATTCCTTTACCGGAAGAAAAAAGAATTGGAAAGGTTACGGAATTATCCATTGCTTCCCTGATTGGAGAAGCTATTATCCGTGTTCACGAAATGCAATCTGTAAGTATTTTGTTTGATTAATATATAAAAATAATTTTTAGCCTTTCTTTAAGGGTGCTTTCCGTTTTTTTAAATTTAAAGGTTTAACTTGTTCCATTTTAGGGTAAGTATTATATTGACCGTTTATTTTATTGAGAGACATGTAATACATCACAATAAATGACGATGTTTTATCATATTTTTTAATCAACTTGGAGGGTGATACGAATGGCAGTAAAATTGAACGCACAAAAAAGAGAAGATCTTACAAAATCAGTAACAAGTGAAATCAGAAAAAGTGGTAGAATCCCAGCAGTTGTTTATGGGAAAGATAAAGAATCCAAGACCATTTCTGTGGATAGTGTAGATTTAGTGAAAACAGTACGGGATGAAGGCAGAAACGCCATCATTTCATTGCAAGTCGAAGGTGGTAACGCAGTAGATGTGATGCTTCACGACTATCAAATAGATCCGCTAAAAGATGACGTGCTTCATGCTGATTTCTATATCGTCAATATGGCTGAAGAAATGGACGTCGACGTTTCTGTTCGCCTGGAAGGTGAATCAAAAGGCGAAAAAGAAGGCGGCGTACTGCAGCAGCCATTTTATGAAATTCTGATACGTGCAAAACCGAAAGATATTCCTGAAGAAATCGTGGTAGATGTTTCTGACCTCGATGTAAACGACAGCTTATCTATTTCTGATTTGAACGTAACCGGAAACTTTGAATTCCTGGCTGAACCGGACACAACCATTGCTTCCGTTGTTCCTCCAACTACTGAAGAAGATTTAGATACTGGAGAAGATGAAAGTGGAGAACCGGAAGTTATCAAGGAAAAATCTGATTCAGAGGAATCCTAATGATTAAATGAACAAGAAGTAATAGTGTGTGTTCAAAAAAGGACAACACCGGCACAGCAAAGATTTGAAGATCTGGGTGATTCGAGCAGAAGCATTTCCAGGTGCGTCCGGGTAATGGGACTTTTTTGGACACCCTCTAATACCTCCCTTCTTTACGTACATTGTATAGGTGTGCGCAAAGAAGGGTTGTTGTGTTTGGAAAAATGTGGTTTGGAAAAGTGAGGGTATGATAATGAAGTTAATTGTGGGACTGGGAAACCCTGGTAGAAAATATAAAAAGACGCGTCATAATATTGGCTTCTCCACCATTGATGCATTATTGGAACGACATGGCTGGAAATTAAACAATTCCAAATTTCATGGGGATTATGCCATCGAACATTTCAATGGAGAAAAGATTGTGTTATTACAACCGCAAACCTATATGAATTTATCAGGGGAATCCATTCGTCCATTGATGGATTATTATCATATAGACACGGACGATGTGGTCGTTATTTATGATGACTTGGATTTGCCAACCGGAAAAATCAGGTTACGGCAAAAAGGCGGCCATGGCGGTCACAATGGTGTTCGTTCGACGATTCAACATTTAGGTACAAAAGAATTTAAGCGTGTCCGTTTAGGTGTGGGACGCCCGGTAAACGCAACCCCTGTCATAGATTATGTATTAGGGAAGTTTCCAAAAGAGGAAAAAGAGGCTGTTGAAAAAAGTATTCAAGATGCAGCGGATGCTATAGAATCATGGGCAGAAGGAAAACCATTTATTGAAGTGATGAATGATTTTAATCAATAAAACATATCTTTCTACTTAAACACAAAATAGAAGGAAGGTATATTCTTATCAAGCCCGGTTAAAACTAAGAAAAGGTGCAGATATTCTCTTTTATGATGAAGAAAAGAAACTGTGCTTTAAATCTTTGTATCTTAAATCGGGGTGAATGAGATGGTTATTTACTATGGTTGCCGGCATTGCGGGAATGACTTGGGCGTGTTGCACGATACAGAAATGGATGTGTCCATGCGCTTTTTTGATCTTTTGAAAGAACAGGATATGGCAGAAATGCTGACGTCTGAAAAAGACGGATCATTCCGCTTGGAAGTTATTTGTGAATATTGCCAGCAGGCACTTGACGCACATCCTGATTATCATGAACTCGACTATTTCTTACAATAGGTGAAAAGGTTTTAAACGGATAATCATTTTCCAGATAGATATAATAGGATATATAGCATTTTGAAAAATACTTTATTAATTTAGAGGGGAATACGAATGAAAGCAATTCATAATTATTTAAAATCACAGGAAGACATTCAGTCGATCATGGATGGATTGCTTGCAGGAATGAAAGAGCAGATGGTTGCCGGCTTGAGCGGTTCTGCCAGAAGCCTGCTCCTGTCCACCGTCCATCAATCCATGAATCGTCCTTTATTAATTGTGACACATCAACTGGCTCAAGCACAGCAGCTCTATGATGATTTGGCAGAGCTGACAAATGGGGAAGGTGTGTATCTTTATCCTGTCAACGAGTTAATCGCTTCTGAAATGGCTGTCGCCAGTCCGGAACTGCGTGCTCAGCGGATTGATGCATTAACGGCTTGGACGGAGAGAGATAAAGGAATATTAATAGCACCTGTTGCGGCATTAAAAAGAATATTGCCGCCAAAAGCATATTGGAATAAATATCAGCTTCTATTTCAAGTTGGCAAGGACATTGAGGTGGAGGCTTACTTGCGTTCCTTGGTAGAAATGGGATATGAAAGCGCCTCAATGGTTTCAGCTCCCGGAGAGTTCAGCCAGCGTGGCGGAATTATTGATATCTATCCTATTACGGAGCAGAATCCAATCAGAATTGAGTTATTTGATGAAGAGGTAGATTCTATCCGTTATTTTGATGCGGCATCTCAGCGCTCTCTGGATAAATTAGAAGAGGCAACAATCAACCCTGCAACGGAATTACTGATTGATAAACAGGAAATGGTGAAAGTAGCAGAGCGGGTTGAAGATGCACTTTCTGATACATTGAAAAAAATGAACAATGCTGCTGATAAGGAAGAACTTACGGAGATAGTCGGAGAGGATATTGAACAATTTAAACAATTCAACCGGTTCCCGGGTATGTATAAATATATTGGCTACTTATACGATGAACCAGCTAGTTTATTAGACTATTTGCCGGGAAATGGCGTTATCTTTTTTGATGAAATGAGCCGTATTCATGAAACAGCAACCAACTTGGATCACGAAGAACTAGAATGGTACACGGGACTGCTGGAAGGTAATAAAATGGTCCGTGACAGCCAGTTTTCTTTCGGATGGAATATGCTGATAGAGGGTATTTCGCATCCACGTGTCTATATGTCTGTGTTTATGCGGCATATCCCAAATACCACTCCGCAAAATGTTATTAATCTATCGACAAGATCCATGCAGGAATTCCATGGACAGATGCCTTTATTTAAAAATGAGTTGAAACGATGGGAAAAGGGCGATTTTTCTGTTGTTATTCTAACGCCCAATGAACAGCGTGCAGAGAAAGTACATTCTATTTTAGAAGATTACGATATCGAAACGCAGGTAGAAAAACAATTAACGCTGCCTGTCCAAAAGCCGACTATCATTGTTGGTAATTTGCATTCCGGTATTGAGTTTCCGATGCACAAACTGGCGATCATTACGGAAAATGAATTATTTAAGCAGCGAATAAAGCGTCCGAGAAAGCAGCCTAAAATTACAAATGCCGAACGGATTAAAAGTTATCAAGAACTGAAAGTCGGCGACTATGTCGTCCATGCGAACCACGGTGTCGGGAAGTATATCGGGATTGAAACCCTAGAGGTGAATAAGCTGCATAAGGATTATATGCTGATTCAATATTCCGGGGACGATAAACTGTTTGTACCGATTGATCAAATCGACTTAGTTCAAAAATTTGTCGGCTCAGAAGGAAAAGAGCCCAAATTATATAAATTAGGCGGTTCGGAATGGACAAAAGTGAAGCGAAAAGTCCAGCGTTCTGTGGAGGATATTGCAGATGATTTAATCAAGTTGTATTCAGAGCGCGAAGCCCGGCAAGGATATGCTTTTTCTCCGGATTCAGAATTACAGCGTGATTTCGAAGCTTCTTTCGCTTATCAGGAAACAGAAGATCAGTTACGTTGTATCGCAGAAATTAAAGAGGATATGGAAAAAGTAAAACCAATGGACCGCTTGCTCTGCGGAGATGTAGGTTACGGGAAAACAGAGGTAGCTATTCGTGCTGCTTTTAAAGCAGTGGCTGATGGAAAACAGGTCGCTATTCTGGTACCGACGACGATTCTGGCACAACAGCATTATGAGACCATCCGGGAAAGATTCCAGGATTATCCGGTAAATATTGGGTTATTAAGTCGTTTCCGCACACGTAAACAATCCAATGAAACGGTAAAAGGCCTGGAAGATGGAAACATGGATATTGTCGTAGGAACGCACCGTCTGTTATCAAAAGATGTGAAGTATAAGGATTTAGGTTTGCTCGTTGTCGATGAAGAACAACGTTTTGGTGTGAAGCACAAGGAAAAAATTAAACAGTTAAAAACCAATGTGGATGTATTAACGTTAACAGCAACCCCTATACCGAGGACATTACATATGTCCATGCTCGGTGTCAGGGATTTATCTGTTATTGAAACGCCGCCGGAAAACAGATTTCCTATTCAAACATACGTGATGGAATATAATCCGTCCTTCATCCGGGAAGCCATTGATCGGGAAATGTCCAGAGGCGGACAGGTTTTCTTCTTGCATAACCGGGTGGAAAGTATAGAAAAAACAGCCCGCGATATTGGTATGCTGGTGCCAAATGCAAGAGTTGGTATCGCACATGGGCAAATGAATGAATCAGAATTAGAGAATGTTATTTTCGGGTTTATAGAAGGAGAATTTGACATCTTAGTCAGTACGACCATTATTGAGACAGGTGTGGACATTCCGAATGTCAATACTTTAATTGTCAATCATGCAGACCATATGGGGCTCAGTCAGCTTTACCAGTTAAGAGGACGTGTCGGACGTTCGAACCGGGTCGCCTATGCTTATTTCACCTATCAGCGTGATAAAGTGTTAACAGAGGTTGCTGAGAAAAGGCTGCAGGCCATTAAAGACTTTACCGAACTTGGTTCCGGATTTAAGATTGCAATGCGTGACTTATCTATTCGCGGTACCGGAAATCTGCTCGGAGCACAGCAGCATGGCTTTATCGATTCCGTCGGCTTTGATATGTACTCTCAAATGCTGAAAGATGCCATTGATGCACGTAAAGAAGGAAAAGACGTGGAAGATATCCAGCCGTTTGAACCAGAGATTTCATTGAAAATCGATGCGTATATTCCGGATGAGTACCTGGATGATGAGAAACAGAAAATTGAAATGTATAAACAATTCCAAAACCTCGATAGTCCGGAAGCAGTCCAGGATCTGAGAGATGAATTAATTGACCGTTTTGGAGATTATCCTGCAGAAGTAGAAAATTTATTCACAGTAAGTATTATGCGAATGCATGCTAAAAAACAACGTGTCCAATCCATTACGGAAGCGCCGAAAAAAATAACAATGCTGGTTGATGAAGCGAGAAGCCAGGAAATAGATGGGTCTAAGTTATTTGAAGTGGCGAATCAATTTGACCGTCAAATCAGCTTGGGAACAGAAAATCAAAATTTAAAAGCAGGTCTTAAATGGCGTAATGACAAAGCTTATAAACGTCATGATCTCGTGATAGAATTTATAAAAAAATTAAATGATGTCAATCGCTAAATAGGGCTGAACCAGTGAAAAGCTGCTTTCTTTCTGTAAGAGAGCAGCTTTTTTAATGTATGAACTCGACTTTCCCCCTTTTAAAAAGTAACTTCCTTTCCATCGGAACAGGGGTTGATTGTTTCTTCCATAAAGCTGTTGATAAAGATGAGAAGGTAAGGTGTAAGGCGACCGCTGTGGCGGAAAACGTAGTGTTTGGCCGGAGCGGTTGCTATACAGCCTATCCTGTTCAAAAAATAAAAGGATGATTTAACGGAAAGCAAGCATGATAATAGCGGTCGTGTTTATCTTGGAACAGCAAGGTTTGTATACTTATTCTTAGTGCAATAGTTGAGACAGGAAGAAAGCGTAAAATTTGATGAAGAAGAATTCGCACAGGAGTAATGTTTAGGTACCAAGTAGAAATGTAATGGTTTTCTTTAAAGGCAAATAAAGACTCGTCCCCCAATAAAATTACAAAAATTTCATTTGGCATGTATAGTTATTTCTGGTTGATTCATACTATAACAACAATCGGTGATGAAAAGTTGTCTATGTAAGTCGGAATCGTCACTTAGAAAGGGAGGATACTTAGATGAAAGCAACTGGAATAGTACGTCGTATCGACGATTTAGGAAGAGTAGTGGTACCGAAAGAAATCAGAAGAACGTTACGGATTCGTGAAGGAGATCCCCTCGAAATTTTTGTCGATCGAGAAGGAGAGGTCATTTTAAAAAAATATTCACCAATTAGTGAGCTGGGCCATTTTGCGAAAGAATATGCGGAGGCATTATTTCAATCTTTACAAGCACCAATCGTTATTACAGATAGGGATGAAATCATTGCTATTGCGGGAGAGTCCAAAAAAGAATATTTAAATAAGCCGCTCAGCAGTCGTATTACAGATATTATTGAAGGACGTTCCCCTGTTTACGAAGGAGATAAAACGCAAGTAGAAATTGTAGATGGAAAGGAACAAGAGCTGCACTCTTATACGATTCATCCGATTATTGCCAATGGAGATCCAATTGGTTGCGTAATGATTTTTTCCGGGGATGATAAGTTGAACAAAGTAGAGCAGAAAGCAGCAGAAACAGCTTCTGTTTTCCTGGCAAAACAAATGGAATAGGAACAGTATGTTAGAATAAGATTGCAAGAAGAAGCTTTCTCTGGGTTACCTCCAATCTAGAGCATAGGCTTCTTTTTATTATATATCGATAGGAAAAGCAAACAGCACTAAATGATAACGTATGCTTCTCCTTGATATGATATACTTAAGAGAAATTTATTTGGAAAAGGAAAAATACGTCATGTCAGATAACGAAACAAGCCGGCTGATTAAAGGTGCGCTATTACTGAGTATCGCCGGTTTGATAAGTAAAATATTTAGTGCTGTTTATCGCATTGTCTTGCAAAACTTAACTGGAGATATCGGATTTTATATGTATCAGCAGCTCTATCCATTGTTAGGTATTGCGATGATGCTGGCATTGTATGGATTTCCCTCCGCCATTTCTTCGTTAACAGCAACGGAAATAGAAAAAGGAAAAACGTTGTCTTGGGAAGGATTTTATCGTCCAATTCTTCTTATACTTGGAGGCTTTCACATCCTGCTTATAGCAATCATCTATTTTACGGCGCCTTTATTAGCTCATTTGGCTGGTGATGCGCGTTTTACAGGGTTATATCAGCTGACCGCCGTATTATTTCTTATCGTTCCTGTTCTGGCGTTATTTCGCGGCATACAGCAGGGAAGGTATGAAATGGCTCCTACTGCGCTTTCACAAATTGGTGAACAGTTTATCCGTGTCGGTACGATTGTTGCAGGGGCCTGGCTGGTCAGTCAGGGTATTTTTCAAATATATGCGATTGGAACGACCGCAGTGCTTGCGTCCTTGTTGGGAAGTTTCAGTGCGCTTGCTATTCTGTTATTTTACTACTATCAGCATCGCAATGACGCACAAGCAGTCACACAAGTTCCTTCCCAGGGAGAAGTTGTCCCATGGAAAAAGTATATGAAAACGTTGCTGTTATTCGGAATAGCTGCTGCGATGAATCATATGACGCTTTTGTTAATGCAGTTAGCAGATGCCTTCACATTTGTTCCGACATTAATCGCGGAGGGGACAGGAGAAATTGCTGCGAAAGAAATGAAGGGTGTGTTTGACCGGGGACAACCGTTGATTCAGGTTGTAACCATTATTGGTTCATCGATTGCTTTAGCGATTATACCGGCTATCAGTTATCAGAAGCTAAAAGAACAAAGAACACAAGTGATGAACTATATTCAAACAGCGCTGCATATTGGCATATTTATTGCGGTCGGGGCTGTTATCGGATTATTTATTATATTCCCTGAGGTGAATCAATTACTTTATAAAAATATACAAGGAACGAGTGCGTTAAGATTATTAATCGTTGCGATGGCGATGTCTACTGTCTCTATTATTGGTGCCTCGATTCTGCAAAGTTTAGGGATGATTGTGCGCACGGCTGTATTTATCGGCATTTCATTTATCGTAAAGGTATGCAGTAATCTGATTCTTATTCCGCTTTATGGCATGCATGGAGCAAGCATCGCAACCGTTGTCAGTCTTACCGTGTTATTATTACTGGTAGTTATAGAGCTTTATCGGAAGCTGCCAAATATGCTGTTATTCCGTTCTGTATCATGGAAAAGCTTAACGATTGCAAGTGCGGTCATGGTTGTCTATCTTTTAATCATGCAAGCTGTCTTTTCCGGTTTGGTGATGGACATAAGATGGCTCTTGCTTATATATGTGCTGTTTATTTCCATATTAGGAGCCGTCCTGTTTTTGTTTGTATTGTTGAAAACTGGTGGATTGACCGAAGCACAGATTCGTATTTTACCCAAATCAGTGTACTTATTACGTATTTATAAAGGGAGGAAAAAGCCTTGAAGCAAATAGAGGTTATCGGACTGGGCGCAGGAGATTTGGAACAGCTGCCGCTCGGGATATATCGAAAATTAAAGCAAATAAAACAACCCATTTATGCAAGAACATCCGATCATCCAGTTGTTCAGGAGCTGGAAGCGGAAGGGGTTTCTTTTACTTCCTTTGATCATCTTTACGAAGAGGAAGCACAGTTTGAAAAAGTGTATGAACGTATTACCGAAAAATTGATAGGAACGGCGAAAACAAGTGATGAACCGCTGGTTTACGCCGTTCCTGGTCACCCAATGCTCGCAGAAAAAACGGTACAGCTTCTGTTAGAGCAACAAGAAGTGGACATATCGATTGCTGGTGGGCAAAGCTATTTGGATGACTTATTTACAGCGATGCAGATTGATCCGATTGAGGGCTTTCAATTTGTGGATGGGACAGACTTCCAACGCAGTCAACTGCAATTACAGCAACATTTATTTGTGTGCCAAGTATATGATGCCTTTATTGCATCCGAGGTCAAACTGACTCTATTAGAAGACTTGCCGCCTGATTATGACATTTATATCGTGGATGCAGCTGGGAGCAGTGCCGAAAAGATTAAAAAAATCCCATTAGAGGAATTGGATCACAGGATGGAAATTAGTAATTTAACCACACTTTACATTCCGCCGGTTCCTGAAAAAAATCTGCATCATACATTCCCTTTTTTACGGGAGGTAATGGCAGTGTTGCGCGGACCGGACGGCTGTCCCTGGGATAAGAAGCAGACCCATGAATCGTTGCGTTATCATACAATTGAAGAGGTCTATGAGCTGATTGAAGCCATTGATGAGGAAGACGATGACCATATTGTTGAGGAGCTTGGCGATTTGCTGATGCATGTTTTATTGCATAGTCAAATCGGCGAGGACAATGGTTACTTCACGATAGATGATGTGATTCAGTCGATTTCTGATAAAATGATTTATCGTCATCCGCATGTATTCCAGTCCGCTGTAGCAGATACAGAGGAAGCTGTGCTGGAAAACTGGGAAGAGCTTAAAAAACAGGAAAAGGGAAAAGACAGGGAATCGGTGCTGGATGGTGTCCCGACTTATCTGCCTGCGTTGACCAAGGCATATAAGCTCACCTCAAAAGCAGGTCGTGTCGGATTTGAATGGGAGCATGTCGGAGAGGTCTGGGATAAATTGAAGGAAGAAATAGAGGAAGTCATCGAAGCAGTTCAGGAAAAAGATAAGACGGATGTAGAAGAAGAACTGGGAGATGTATTATTTGTCTTAGCGAATATTTCCAGATACTATAAAGTACATCCTGAGGTCGCATTGGAACGTGCTAATCGAAAATTCAGCAGCAGGTTTCAATATATAGAGAAAAAACTGCTGGAAAACAATCAAACACCACAAACCGTTTCTCTGCAGGAAATGGATGCTTACTGGGAAGAAGCGAAAAAAGCAAAGTTATGAGAGGAGAAGGAAGATGAGACTAGATAAATTTTTAAAAATATCTCGCATCATTAAACGCCGTACCATGGCAAAAGAAGTTGCAGAGCAAGGAAGAATTACCGTGAACGGGAATCAGGCGAAAGCTTCCACTGTCCTTTCTGAAGGGGATGAGCTCGTGATTCGGTTTGGACAAAAGCGGGTTACGTTAAAAGTAAACTCCTTGCGGGAAAATGTCCGTAAAGAGGAAACAGACACATTATACACCATTGTGAAAGAAGAGAAATTAGAGCAGTAGAAATCTAGTTCTATACTTGTCCCTCCCGTCATAAACTATTCATGACAGGGAGGGTTTTTATATGAATTATTATGAGAATAGAGATGTAAGAAATCATACGGAACCAGAACATACGGTAAAAGTAGACAAACGAAAAAACCTTGAAATTACTGGCGTTAAAGAAGTGGACAGTTTTGATAATGAAGCATTCCTTTTAGAAACGGTCATGGGATATTTAATTATTCGCGGACAGAATTTGCAATTGAAAAATTTAGATGTAACAGAAGGCGTTGTCTCCATTAAAGGAAAAATATATGAGCTTTCCTATGTAGATGATCAACAGCAGGAGAAAGCTAAAGGGTTCTTTAGCAAGATATTCCGATGACATTATCCACCCAATTTTTAACACTTCTCACGATGATTTTAAGTGGGTTTTATTTAGGCGTTATTCAAGAAACCTTCCGTCGCTTCACAATATATTGGAAGGGGCGGCTATTTTTAACTTATTTTTTAGAAATATTTTTTTGGATGACGCAGGCTGGCATTTTATTTTATATATTATACCAAGTGAACCAAGGAGAGCTCAGAGTCTATATTGTATTAGCATGTCTCCTTGGTTTTTCTGTTTATCAGGCTTTGGCAAAGCCTGCATACAAAAAGTTATTAGAATATGTTATTCAGGTTTTTAAAATGATTTACCGGGGTATAGAAAGATTAATCAATTTACTGCTTATTTCCCCTTTGCGGTGGATATTGTTGACGTTCTATCGTATGATAAAAACAATCCTGTTTGGCGTTTTCAAAACAATGGCATGGTTGTGCCTGTTTTTATTTACTCCTTTCCGATGGGCAGGAAAAGGGATTTTTCAGCTTTGTCCTTCATCTGTTCAAAATTTCTTTCTGCACATAGCAGGATTTTATAGTAAAATGAAGAATATAATTGATAAATACGTGTTTAAAAAAGAAGACTAAAAAGGATGTATTTATTGGACTTTTTAAACACACCCTGGATGCAGTCTTATTGAAGGAGGTAAAAGCTGTGGAGGAAAGAAAAAAGAAAGTAACCAAGCTTCCATCTAAATCCGTGCACCAGTACGATGCGTACATAGAGAGACAGAACAGAAAAAAACAGCGCCTTACCAGAAGGCTGATACTGTATGCAATCGTCGTAGCTTTGATTGTGGGAAGTATGTCTATTTACCATTTTAATCAGCGGGCTTTGAAAGCAGATAAGTTGGAAGAGTACGAACAGTTGGAGCAGCAACTTGCAGATTTAAATCAGGAAGAGACGGATTTAAATAATGAAATTGAGAATTTGCAAGATGAAGAGTATGTTCTTGAAATTGCCAGAACGAATTATTTCTTTTCCAATGAGGGAGAATTAATATTTAAATTACCAGATGAAGACCCATCATATTGACACTTTTTATTTTGATTAATATACTATATATTGAAGAACATTTAATCTTTTAAGGAGGAGCATTTCTTTTATGTCAATTGAAGTAGGCAGCAAGCTGCAAGGAAAAGTAACCGGAATCACTAATTTTGGAGCTTTTGTGGAGTTGGAAGAAGGAAAAACAGGTCTCGTTCACATTAGTGAGGTTGCTGACAATTATGTAAAAGATATTAATGAACATTTAACGGTAGGTGATGAAGTAACCGTTAAAGTTATTAATGTTGAAAAGGATGGCAAAATAGGCCTGTCCATTAGAAAGGCGAAAGACCGCCCGAAAGTACGTCAAAAGAGTCAAAAAGAACGCACAGAGAACTTCGAGTCCAAAATGAATCGTTTCCTTAAGGATTCCGAGGATCGCTTAGCCTCTTTGAAAAAGCATACCGAATCAAAGCGTGGTGGACGGGGTGCAAGAAGAGGATAGCAGTTGCTGTCTATGAATAATGCTCTATGATAGATAAAAAAGCAGGGACGTGGGTTCCTGCTTCTTTTGTGCCGCTCGCAAAAAAAGCTCATTTCCAAAATTGGAAATGAGCTTTTTTCGTATGTAAGATAGCGGCGGAGGGGATCGAACCCCCGACCTCACGGGTATGAACCGTACGCTCTCGCCAGCTGAGCTACACCGCCATGTAAAAACCGACAAGAAAAATCATACAACAGACTATATAAAGTGTCAATACTTTCTTTTTATATTTTTATGTTAAAAAGCCTGCTGTTTTTCGTTAAAAGGATTCAAAAAGGTCTCTCATCTTGTCGAGTGCATGAAAAAGAACCGCTTTTCCAATCATTTTTTCTACAAATGCTGTAAGAATATCTAAAAAGCTGCGAAGTGGAAAAAACGAAAATAAGTCGCAATTTATAATAGAAAAAGCATGATCCCCCTGTATTACAGTTGGAAACAGGTGGATGTTTTCACCCACACCCTTTTTGCAAAAACAATGTTAACGGACCAAAATTACGTCGAACGATTTTTTGAAATGACTATGTTTTTTTGACAAAAAAAGAAAGCGGCTTGTGTTTTACTAGTTGGAAAGATAGGAGTGGATAAAATGATAGGTTCAATTCCAAGGGTGGAGTCAGGAAGCATTGCAATCGAGAAAGCAGGAAAAAAGAAAAAATGGAGAGAGCAGATTACGTCAAAGGTGAATCATATTTTAATCGCGCAAGGCTGGTTATTTTATATTACCGGTTTCTTATTAGGACGAGCTGTGATTTTACAGACCGTCTCTCCGTTTGCAGTAGCGTTCATTGCCAGCATGTGGCTTGTCCACCGGGAAAAATCATTCCGGTCGATGATTGCCGTGATTTTAGGGGCTGTCACCTATTCAATGCAGCATGTGGTTTATATTTTTCTTGCTTTTATCTTATTTATCTTTATATCGGCAGCAGTAAAGTCTATCAAAAACCAGCAATGGATGCTGCCTGTTACTGTCTTTTTGGCGACGAGTCTGCCGAGAATGTTTCTATATTCTATTCAAGGTCCGATATCATCCTTTGAGTGGATGATGTTAGCAGTTGAAGGAATACTTGGAGCTATTCTTGTACTTATATTTATGCAAAGCATTCCGTTATTATCACCAAAACGTTATAAACCTGCGCTGAAAAGTGAAGAAATCGTCTGTTTGATTATTCTTATTGCTTCGGTATTAACCGGGTTCATCGGCTGGGAGGTATACGGTGCGTCCTTAGAGCAGGTTTTTTCCAGATACTTTGTCTTAGTGTTTGCATTTATTGGTGGAGCGGCAATCGGATCGACAGTGGGGGTTGTGGCAGGGATGATTTTATCACTGGCCAACGTTGCCAATCTTTATCAAATGAGCTTATTGGCTTTTTCAGGGGTGCTTGGTGGATTATTGAAGGAAGGCAAGAAGCCGGGGACGGCGGTGGGGCTCTTAATTGGGACAGGCCTGATTGGTGTATATGGAGAAAGTGTGGCACTATTACCATCGTTAACGGAATCCCTGATGGCCGTTGTTTTATTTTTGTTAACACCTGCGTCCTGGTTTGAACAGATTGCCCGTTATATTCCGGGAACAGAAGCATATACCAATGAGCAGGAGCAGTATTCGCAAAAGGTCCGTAATGTTACAGCCAAACGTGTGGAACAATTTTCAAGTGTCTTCGAGGCGCTGTCCAAAAGCTTTGCGGTGACAGACCGGACGATGAGTGATGAAAAATGGGAGGAGAAGCGGGATACCGATTACTTTTTAAGTCAGGTGACGGAAAAAACATGCCAAGGGTGTTTTTTAAAGAGTAAATGCTGGCAGAAGGATTTTGATAAAACCTATTCGCTGATGGAGGCGATGAAAGAGAATATAACTGCCGGAGAGGAACCGCACCGGAATATCGTGAAGCAGTTTGAAAATCATTGTGTGAAGCCGCGTCAGGTGATGGAGGCCATGCATTCGGAAATGAGCTTTTATGAGGCCAATCAGCAGCTTAGGCAACAGGTGACAGAAAGTAAGCGCTTAGTTTCCGATCAGCTCCAGGGAGTATCTGACGTGATGAATGACTTTGCTAAAGAAATATTAAAAGAACGGCAGCATCATGAATTGCAGGAGTCGCAAATTGTTCATGCCCTTAAAGAGATGGGTATTGAACTGGTTCGTCTAGATATCTACCATTTGGAAAAAGGGAATGTAGATATTGAATTGACAACAAGTTTTTATGAATACCATGGGGAAGCGGAAAAATTGATTGCGCCCATTCTTTCCGAACTGCTCGATGAAATGATTGTTGTCAAGAACGAAGATATTTCTGCCTTTCCTTATGGTTACAGTCACTTTGTCTTTAGTTCAGCCAGGGATTTCACAGTAGAAACAGGGGCGGCAAATGCAGCAAAAGGAGGAGGAATTGTATCCGGTGATAGTTTTACAACGATTGAACTGGGCGCTGGAAAAGTTGCCATGGCTATCAGTGATGGCATGGGGAATGGAAAGCGCGCAAAAGAGGAAAGTACAGAGACATTACGCTTACTGCAGCAAATTTTACAGACGGGAATACGGGAAAAAGTTGCCATTAAAACGATTAATTCGATCCTTGCCTTACGTACGACAGATGAGATGTTTGCAACGCTTGATTTAGCCGTTGTTGATTTGCATAATGCGTCTGCCGAGTTTTTAAAGATTGGCTCGACACCAAGCTTTGTCCGCAGGGGGAACAACATGATAAAAATAGAGGCAAGTAATTTGCCAATGGGAATTATAAAAGAGTTTGATGTTGATATTGTCAGTGAGCAATTAAAGCCGGATGATTTATTAATTATGATGAGTGATGGTATTTTTGATGGGCCGAAAAATGTAGAAAATATCGATATTTGGATAAAGCGGAAGGTTAAAGAAATGGATACGGAAAATCCACAGGAAATTGCTGATTTATTATTGGAAGAGGTGATCCGGACCCGGTCGGGTGAGATTCATGATGATATGACGGTATTGGTTACCAAAGTAAAGAAAAACACACCAAAATGGGCGAATGTACCTGTCCACAAAGGAAAGGTGGTGATGATGTAGTGCAGCAGATTGATACCGGATGATAAGTTTATACCCTTCTCGTTATGAAATCATCAAATAGATGTATATACAAAACGCAATTTGGTGATGATGGTAATGGAAGTTGAGGAGGTATAAATGAAATGAAGGCGGGAACATTAAAACAAATTTTGCTGTTAACAGATGGTTGCTCCAACAAAGGTGAGGACCCTGCAATCGTAGCTAATTTAGCGCATCAGCAAGGGATTACGGTAAATGTCATTGGTATTTTAGATGACGATCAGACAGAACATCCGGAAGGCCTCGAGGAAGTAGAGGATATTGCAGTATCCGGTGGCGGGATTAGCCAGATTGTCTATAGTGAGCGCTTATCTCAAACGGTACAGATGGTAACACAACAGGCAATGACGCAAACACTGCAGGGATTTGTTAATAAAGAGCTGCGCAGTATTTTAGGAAAAGGGCAGTCCATGGAGGAATTGGAGCCTGATAAGCGCGGTGAAATTATGGAAGTCGTTGAAGATTTAGGCGAGACCAGTGATCTCGAGGTAGTTGTCCTTGTTGACAGCAGCGCAAGTATGCGTGATAACTTAGAAACGGTGAAAGAAGCTCTATTTGATTTATCCATGAGTTTAAATGCTCGTGTCGGGAAAAACCGTTTTTGCATTTACCGGTTTCCAGGAAGACGGAGTGATATTGAGCTTGTGCTTGATTGGGCGCCGAGACTGGATGGGATTTCAAAAGTCTTTCCCAAATTAACAAGCGGCGGAATAACGCCGACCGGGCCAGCATTACGTGCAGCGATGTACCAATTTAGCAAAAAGCAGCTACGGAGGAATTCGGATGAGGAACCATTCGACGTGGAAGAAACCGGCTATTAGTTTACATGCCCAGCAGAAGGTAACCGGAAAGTGGCATCAAAAAACGTACACCATTATTCGGAAAATTGGTGAAGGTGCGGTTGGCAGCGTGTATCTCTGCACGTACCAGGGGCATCCTGTTGCCCTGAAAGTAAGTGAACAGGATACAGCTGTAACGGTAGAAGTTAATGTGCTCAAAGCGTTGAAAAAGGTTCAAGGATATCGCCTTGGGCCTTCTTTATTGGATGTGGATGATTGGACAGCACCAAACGGAAGCGTATATTCATTTTATGTCATGGAATATATGGAGGGGCAAACGTTAGGTGACTTTATTCAGTTGAAAGGAAAAAAGTGGCTGGGACCTTTGATGATGCAGCTGCTGGAAGATTTAGAACAGCTTCATCAGGCTGGCTGGATCTTTGGAGACTTAAAAACGGATAATATTCTTGTAGAATCGAATCCGCCGAGAATCCGTTTGGTGGATGTAGGCGGTACAACGAGAATGGGGCGTTCGATAAAAGAGTATACCGCTTTTTTCGACCGTGGATATTGGGGGCTGGGGACGCGTAAAGCGGAGCCGGGGTATGATTTATTTGCGGTTGCGATGGTATTTCTGCATATTTACTATCCACGGCGGTTTGATCGTATGGCAGGAGAGTCTTCTGAAAAGCTGCTGGAGAAAAAGTTATATCGTGCAAGAGATTTACAAGTACTGTATCCTGTTCTGAAAAAAGCATTAAAAGGAAAGTATACGACAGCAGGTGAAATGAAAAAGGATGTTATTGGTAAGATCAAACAGGTGCAAAATAAGCGCAGTCAATATCGTCAAAAGACGCAGCGCAAGAAGCGTTATCCTGTCAAAGAATCATTTAGTATTTCTGTCGTGGCTTCGGTTTTTTGGATTATTTCTATGCTGTTACCCTGACATCAAAAAAGATACTTGGTTTTAACGCCCTCTTTTTTGAACCGTCTCTGAAAAAAGAGTATGATAGAAGCGTAGACAAAATAAGGATTTTTCTAATTAAGAATGACCGTAAGACAGGCAGGAAATCTGGATGGAGGAAGAATGTGATGGAGAAGGAAGTATGTGCTTTTATTGAAAAGCATCAATTAATTCCACAACATGCTACCGTTCTTATCGGCGTTTCAGGAGGACCGGATTCGATTGCACTCTTACATTTCCTGCACAAACGACAGTCTGAGTGGGGATTGGACTTGGCGGCTGTAACGATAGACCATCAATTACGTGAAGATTCGAGAGCCGATTGCCGTTTTGTGACGGACATCTGCCGGGAGTGGAATATTCCTTGCGTTGTAAAAACAGTAGATGTCAGGCAATACCAAAAAAAAATGGGTGTCAGTGAAGAGGTTGCTGCGCGTGAATTACGTTACAGTGTGTATGAGGAGCTGATGCGCGAAAAACAAGCAGATGTTTTGGCTCTTGGCCATCATGCGGATGATCAAATTGAAACGATGATGATGCGGATGGTAAGAATAGCAGCTTCGAATGCGCTCAAGGGAATTCCTGTGCGGCGTCATTTCGCTGGCGGTGAAATCATCCGTCCTTTATTAGGTACGACAAAACATAGCATCCTTACGTATTTGGAGAAGTATCTATTGCGTTACCGGACAGATAAAACGAATACAGATGATTCGTATACGAGAAATTATTATCGTAAAAATATTGTTCCGTTACTGAAAGAGAAAAATCCAAATATTGCAGAGACGATTCAGACGCTTAGTGAGACATTATCTCAGGATGAAAACTATTTGCAGGAGCAGGCAAAAGAAATGGTGGAAAAAGTGGTGGAATTTCGCGGGAAGAAGCGGGAAGTTTGTTTTGCTGCAGAAGCTTTTTCAGAGTTTCCTCAGGCTTTACAAAGACGTGCCTTTCATCTAATATTAAATTATCTGTATGGAACCTTACCTAAAGACCTATCTTATATCCACGAAGTAAACTTTTTTGACCTGTTAAGGCGCCGGAATGGAAGCTTGAGTATGGATTTTCCTTTAAGGCTCCGTATGACAAATACATATGGGCAAATATATCTGCAATTTGGCCATCAACCATCCACGAAGCCGGCTCATTCTTTCCAATTGACAGTTCCAGGCGAAGTACAGCTTTCAGATGGAACCAAGGTCGAGGCAATCATGGTGAAAGAAGCCCCGAAAGAGGATGAAGCTACTTTTATTTTTCCGTTAGATTCTGTTTCATTACCACTACATATCCGAGTAAGAAAAGCAGGAGATCGTATGTCTGTAAGAGGATTAAATGGGTCAAAAAAGCTGAAGGATATTTTTATAGATGCCAAAATACCAAAAAATCTACGGGATAATTGGCCGATTATTAC
This sequence comes from Oceanobacillus timonensis, assembly GCF_900166635.1. NCBI lineage: Bacteria > Bacillati > Bacillota > Bacilli > Caryophanales > Bacillaceae > Oceanobacillus > Oceanobacillus timonensis. The sequence continues at coordinate 11,740 of NZ_LT800497.1, read as the reverse complement.
GGATGATAAAGGGGACATTCTTTGGATTGCCGGTGTAAAAAAAGCGGAGATTGCACAAAATGGTAAAGGAATGCATGTGAAGCTAACGTTTAGCCCGATTCGAAATTAGGAGGAGAAAAAATGGTGCAAGGAACAATTCATCACGGGATTGAAAAAATTTTAGTCAGCGAGGAAGAAATTCAGAACAAGTGTAAGGAACTTGGCGCTATATTAACCGAAGAATATGAGGGCAGGTTTCCTTTGGCAATTGGTGTGTTAAAAGGCGCATTGCCATTTATGTCTGATATTCTCCGCCGCACAGAAACACATTTAGAAATGGATTTTATGGATGTGTCCAGTTATGATGGCGGTACATCTTCCACTGGGGAAGTAAAAATTATTAAAGATTTGAATACAAAAGTCGAAGGACGCGATATTATCATTGTGGAGGATATCATCGACAGCGGGCTTACTTTAAGTTACTTAGTGGACTTGTTTAAATATCGCAAGGCAAATTCAATCAAGATCGTCACACTTCTTGATAAACCAGCCGGGAGAACAGCGAATATCAAAGCTGATTTAATTGGTTTTGAAGTTCCGGATGAATTTGTTGTCGGCTATGGTTTAGATTATGCCGAAAAATATCGAAATCTTTCTTACATCGGCGTTCTCAAACCAGAAGTTTACGGTGGATGATAAGAAAAGTGACAATAAAGCAGCCTCTGGGGAGATGGACACGCTGTAAATGGCGTTGCAGAAAAAGACAGTTTTTTCTTTTCGTGAATAGCGTGTAAATTTGATAAAATAGTCCGGAGGGCATCCATGAGCATTTTGCAATATTTTATTTCATAAAAACGTGGGTTGACAGAAGACAATTGCTTTTTGGAGCTTCTGAAACACCCTAAAAAAATAATTCGTCAAAAATGGTTAAATTATTTGTATAAAGCGAATTTACTATGATACGATTTACTATAGTTTTTCCCCATTTGGGAGGAGGTAAGCAATGAATCAGATATTTCGCAAGGTCTTTGTTTGGATACTCTTGTTTATTATCATTATTGGTGTAATTGGAGTATTTAATAATCCAAGCGAAGATCAGGAGCAGTATGATGTACAGCAATTTATGAATGCTTTAAATAATGGTGAGATTCAGGAACTGACCTTTCAGCCATCACATGGAATCATTCGTTTAACAGGTACGTTAATGGATGATGATACGGAATTTGTGGCTCAAGTACCGGATAACGATGAACTTGTTTCGCAAATTACAGAGACAGCAAGCAGTCAAAGTGAGTTGACGGTTGAAGAAGAAGAACAGCCAAGCCCTTGGCTTACATTCTTAACTGGAATTATTCCATTCCTATTGATTGGTCTATTCTTACTATTTATTCTTAGTCAGGCACAAGGCGGCGGTGGCGGCGGCCGTGTTATGAATTTCGGTAAGAGTAAAGCAAAAATGTACTCTGAAGATAAGAAAAAAGTCCGCTTTAAAGATGTCGCGGGTGCTGACGAAGAAAAACAAGAACTTGTTGAGGTTGTGGAATTCTTAAAAGATCCGCGTAAATTCTCGCAAGTGGGTGCACGTATTCCAAAAGGTGTCCTTCTTGTCGGACCTCCAGGAACAGGTAAAACATTATTAGCGAAAGCAGTAGCTGGTGAAGCAGGAACACCATTCTTCTCCATCAGTGGTTCAGACTTCGTAGAGATGTTTGTCGGGGTCGGTGCATCCCGTGTACGTGATTTGTTTGAAAACGCGAAGAAAAACGCACCATGTATCATCTTTATTGATGAGATTGATGCCGTTGGCCGTCAGCGTGGAGCCGGTCTTGGCGGTGGACATGATGAACGTGAGCAAACATTAAACCAACTGTTGGTTGAAATGGACGGATTTGGAGCGAATGAAGGAATTATTATGATCGCTGCAACAAACCGTGCTGACATTCTTGACCCTGCCTTACTGCGTCCAGGACGTTTTGACAGACAAATCATGGTAGACCGTCCGGATGTAAAAGGACGTGAAGCTGTTCTTGGCGTACATGCAAGAAATAAACCAATGGAAGATTCTGTTGATTTAAGAACAATTGCTATGCGTACACCTGGATTCTCTGGTGCAGACTTAGAGAACTTGCTTAACGAAGCGGCATTAGTTGCAGCAAGAGCTGACCGCAGTAAAATCAGCCAGCTGGACATTGACGAAGCAATTGACCGTGTTATTGCGGGACCAGCGAAGAAAAGCAGGGTAATTTCTGAAAAAGAAAGAAATATTGTTGCCCACCATGAAAGTGGTCATACCATTATCGGTATGGTGCTTGATGATGCGGACGTAGTTCACAAAGTTACGATTGTTCCTCGTGGCCAGGCAGGCGGGTATGCTGTCATGCTTCCAAGAGAAGATCGTTACTTCATGACAAAGCCGGAGCTATTTGATAAAATCACTGGTTTACTTGGTGGACGTGTTGCGGAAGAAATCATGTTTGGCGAAGTAAGTACAGGCGCTTCCAATGATTTTCAGCGTGCAACAAGCATTGCGCATAAAATGATTACCGAGTTTGGTATGAGTGATAAGATTGGCCCGCTTCAATTCAGCAGTGGCGGCGGCGGAAATGTATTCCTTGGCCGTGACATTCAGAATGAACAAACCTATTCCGATGCCATTGCACAAGATATTGACCAGGAAATGCAGAATTTCATTAACTATTGTTATGATCGTGCCAAAACAATTCTAACAGAGCATAAAGAGCAGCTGGAATTGCTTGCACAGACATTATTAGAAGTGGAAACATTAGATGCAAAACAAATTAAGTCCCTGTTTGACAATGGAACACTTCCAGAACCGGAAGAAGATTCGGATGATTTGAAGGTAAGTATTCAATCTAAAGAAGATGATGACGACGATAAAAAAGGTCTCTCTTTTGAAGAAGCAAAAGAAAAAGCGGAAAAGAAATCCGACGCTTACATCAATGATCCGATTATGAATAACGATTCTGATGAACAAGATACATCTGATTCCGATGAAAATAACAAGGAAGATTCAGATTCAAATCCAGATTCAGATCGTAAAAACTAAGCATTTGGAAAAGCTATATAAAAGGAGCAGCCAGGGAATAGAAAGGCTGCTTCTTTTTTTCGCAGTATCCACGCTTTTGTTTTTCCGGGAAAAAAGTATGTTATATGACAAGCCGGGAAGCAAGAAAAATCCCGATTCCATGTGGCAAAGGTCCGTTCAACCTTTCTAATGACAGGCCTGATTACAATGGGAAAAAGGATGATGTATTTGATAATCCGGGCCCCGGTTTTTAATAAAACATGCGGCAAAAAGTTTAATTCCAAAGTAAAGCGGGATTTGAAGAGAGGAAAATGTGCTTTCAAGGTTCCTTTAATAAATACCAGGTTTTCCAAAGAAACGAAGGAAGGTATGATGATAGATGTTATTTGTGCTTGATGTAGGGAATACCAATACTGTTCTGGGTGTTTTTGATAATGATCAATTGATGCATCATTGGCGTATAAAAACAGACCGCTATAAGACGGAAGATGAATTTGGCATGCTTATTCATTCTTTATTTGAATATAAAGGGATACAGTTTGAAGATATTAAAGGCGTTATTATCTCTTCTGTTGTACCGCCAATTATGTTTGCTTTAGAAAAAATGAGCCGGGATTATTTTAATATCGAGGCGGTAGTGATTGGGAAAACGTCTTATGACAGACTGTTAAAAATGAATTATCCCAACCCATCTGAGGTTGGAGCGGACCGGATTGTTAATGCCATAGCAGGTATCGAAAAATACGGGGCGCCTTTAATTATTATTGATTTTGGTACAGCGACAACATATTGCTATATAGATGAAGAAGCGAGGTACGCTGGTGGAATTATTACTCCCGGTGTGAATATTTCGATGGAGGCCTTAAATACAAGGGCTTCGAAGCTTCCAAAAATTGAGATTCAAAAACCGCAGCATGTGATTGGTTCTTCTACTGTCGAGGCAATGACATCCGGTGTGTTCTATGGCTATATTGGACAGATTGACGGACTGGTAAAACGAATGAAACAGGAAAAAGGGACAAATCCTACTGTTATTGCTACAGGAGGTTTGTCAAAATTGATTGCGCATGAGTCGGAAACGATAGATGCTGTTGAATCCTATTTAACGTTAAATGGGCTGCACCTTATTTATAACAAGTATAAAAGCTGATGGATGTGTCAGAAGCCTGTTTATTACATGAAATGAAAATGGAGGATTGATGATTGTGAAGGATTATTTAATCAAAGCAACAACGTATAACGATATGATCCGCGCATATGCGATTACATCGACAGATACTGTAGAAGAAGCCCGCAGAAGACAGGACACATGGGCAACAGCCTCCGCTGCACTTGGCCGAACAATCACCGTGACGGCCATGATGGGAGCAATGTTGAAAGGGGACGACACGGTTACAGTAAAAGTAATGGGGGATGGACCGGTCGGACCAATTATTGCAGATGGGAATGCAAAAGGTCATGTACGTGGATATCTGACCAATCCACATGTCGATTTTGATTTGAATGAAATTGGTAAGCTGGATGTGGCCAAAGCAGTAGGAACAGAAGGAAATATCAGCGTTATCAAGGATTTGGGGATGAAAGACTATTTCACGGGGGAAACGCCGATTGTTTCCGGTGAAATAGGAGAGGATTTCACGTATTATTTCGCAACTTCTGAGCAGGTTCCATCAGCAGTAGGTGCAGGAGTACTTGTGAACCCGGATTTGAGTATTTTAGCTGCAGGCGGTTTTATTGTACAAGTAATGCCTGGAGCAGACGAAGCGGTTATTGAACGGTTAGAAGACCGTATACAATCTTTCCCTGCTATTTCTACCCTTATCCGGGAAGGAAAGTCACCTGAAGAAATCTTATATTCTTTGTTTGATGAAGATAATGTAAATATATTAGAGAAAATGCCTATTGAATTTCAATGTAAATGTTCCAAAGAGAGACTGGCCAATGCTATTATTGGATTAGGTGATGATGAAATACAGCAAATGATTGATGAAGATCACGGGGCAGAAGCAACCTGCCATTTCTGTAATGAGCATTATACTTTTACAGAACAAGAATTAGAAGAACTCAAACAATCATAAGGAAAGAATATAAACAGCAATCATGTAATACAGATAAAAAGTACAAAGGATTACTTTTTGCATAAACAAAATCAGATGTTATAAACATCTGATTTTGTGGAATAGAAAAATAGGCGTTTTTTTCGGCTTTAGGATTGACATTTTACCCATAAAGAAATACATTATATATAAATCTTATAAAAATACTTGGTTTTAGGAGGGGTTATATGACAGTCGTAGATAATATTTCAGGTTTAATTGGTGGAACACCTATTGTAAAGCTCCGTAATATTACGGATGAGAATAGTGCAGATGTATATGTAAAGTTAGAATTTATGAACCCGGGAAGTTCGGTAAAAGACCGTATTGCAGCAGCAATGGTTGAAGCTGCGGAAGAATCAGGAGACTTAAAGCCTGGTGACACTATTATTGAACCAACCAGCGGTAATACTGGTATTGGTTTAGCGATGGTTGCAACGGCAAAAGGGTATCAGACAATTCTTGTTATGCCGGATACAATGAGTAAGGAACGTCGTAATTTATTAAAAGCTTATGGAGCGAAATTGGTTTTAACGCCAGGAGCTGAAGGCATGAAGGGCGCGATTTCGAAAGCTGGTGAATTACAAAAAGAAAATGGTTATTTTATGCCACAGCAATTTAACAATCCTGCAAACCCGGACATTCATGAAAAAACAACAGGGAAAGAAATTGTTGAACAGATGCCGGATGGATTGGATGCTTTTATTTCCGGAATCGGAACAGGCGGAACAATCACAGGTGCAGGGAAAGTACTTAAAAAACATTACGATGATGTAAAAATTTATGCTGTAGAGCCAGAGGATTCACCTGTACTTTCAGGAGGAAATCCTGGCCCGCATAAAATCCAGGGAATTGGGGCAGGCTTTACGCCGCAAGTACTGGACACAGCTATTTATGATGGCGTTCTTCCGATTGGTAACGAAGAATCCTTTGAAGCAGCACGTAAAGTGGCTACAACAAATGGGATTTTGGGAGGTATTTCTTCCGGGGCAGCAGTTGCAGCAGCAGTGAAGGTAGCGAAAGATTTAGGTAAAGGCAAGAAAGTTCTTGCAATCCTGCCTGATAATGGGGAACGTTACCTTTCTACAGCACTTTACCAATTTGAGGACGATGAATAAAAAAGAACGGAAAGAAATCAGCTAAAGATGGCTGGTTTCTTTTTTTATATTCCTTTTTTTAACCAGCGCTTTTTTTCTGTGACTTCTTAAGGTAGGATGTAGAATAGATGTATTTTTAATAGGAAAGAGGCGGAAAAAAGAGTGATGCATGCAAAAAAATTTCAATTAGATTTAAATAAGCGGACACATATGATGGGAATATTAAATGTCACCCCGGATTCCTTCTCGGATGGTGGACAATATACAGATATTGAAAAGGCAATTGCTGGAGCGAAGAAAATGGAGGAAGAAGGAGCGGATATTATTGATATTGGGGGAGAATCCACTCGTCCGGGCCATACTCCTGTAAGTGCGGAAGAAGAGATCCAGAGAATTATTCCGGTTATAGAGGGTTTAAAAGATTCTTTACAGATACCTATATCCGTAGACACGTTTAAAGCAACTGTAGCGGAACAAGCTGTTAAAGCTGGCGCTTCAATGATAAATGACATCTGGGGCGCGAAAAAGGAGCCTGAAATTGCAGAGATTGCTGCACGTTACCAGGTGCCGATTATTCTGATGCATAATCGGACAGATATGGACTACGGTGACTTTATAACGAATGTGAAAGCAGATTTACAAGAAAGTATTTCCATTGCAAAAAAAGCTGGTGTAGAGGATGATCAGATTATTCTTGACCCGGGTATCGGCTTTGCAAAAACAATGGAACAGAATCAGTATATGGTTAAAGAACTGCAAGAGCTGAAAGCATTTGGATATCCGCTGCTTCTGGCGACATCTCGAAAAAGATTCATCGGTGATATTTTAGATGCGCCGGCAGCTGAAAGAGATATTGGAACAGCAGCAACAACAGTCATAGGGATTGCTAAAGGTGCGCAAATCGTCCGTGTCCATGATGTGAAAACAAACCTGGAAGCGGCAAAAGTAGCAGATGCAATTCACCGGACAAAGCTATAGATAACATTTAGATAGAATAGAATATGTTTTAGCAGGAAGGAAGGGCAGCAATGGACAAAATTATTTTAAAACAGATGCAGTTTTATGGTTACCATGGGCTTTTGCCGGAAGAAAACACATTGGGACAACGTTTTAATGTGGACGCCACCCTTTATCTGCCGCTCGAAAAAGCGGGTAAATCAGATGCGATGGAGGATTCAATACATTATGGAGAAGCATATGAAAAAATCAAGCACATTGTGGAAAATAGACGCTTTCATCTGATAGAAGCAGTGGCAGAGACAATTGCAGAGGAGCTTTTTGCTTCTTTTGGGTCACTGGAAGCATGTTCTGTTCTTGTGACAAAACCAGATCCGCCGATTCCAGGTCATTATGATTCGGTATCTGTAGAAATTTATAGGGAGAGAACAGTATGAATCAAGCATTTATCGCACTCGGTACAAATATTGAACCAAGAGAGACGTATGTAAAGCAGGCATTAGACTTATTAGAAGCAAACAAGGAGATAACAATTCAAAAAAAGTCCTCTGTATATGAAACGGCTCCGGTTGGGTATCAGGATCAGGCAGACTTTTTAAACATGGTAATAGAGCTGCAAACAAGTTTGTTATCCATGGATTTGCTAGATGTTTGTCAGCAGATTGAAAAGGAACTCGGAAGAAAACGCAATATCCGATTTGGACCACGAACCATTGACCTTGACATTTTGACATTTAATGATGAAAATAGTAAAGTAGAAAGATTGATTATACCGCATCCTCGCATGCACGAACGGGCCTTTGTATTGATTCCGCTGGCGGAAATTGCCCCAGCTTTTATTATACCTGTACATGGGAAGTCAGCAGAAGATTATTTAAAAGAACTTCCAGAGCAGGATCAAGCAGATGTCCGGTTTTGGAAGGAAGAGATATAAAAAGCAGCGGAGGTTCGTCTTCGTAAAGATAAAGCAGTTACTGTTTTAATAATCTGGTCAGGAAATCGTTTATTAATTATTTGGAAGTGGAGTGGTAGAAGTGTCAGAAGAATTAAATGACCATATGCAGGTAAGACGCGATAAGCTAACAGAGTATATTGAAAAAGGATTGGATCCATTTGGCGGGAAATTCGAACGCTCGCATTTATCAAAAGATTTAATTGAAAAGTACGATTCGTTTTCCAAAGAAGAGTTGGAAGAAATGACAGATGAGGTAACCGTTGCCGGACGCTTGATGACAAAGCGCGGAAAAGGAAAAGCCGGATTTGCGCATATGCAGGATGTAAGCGGCCAGATCCAATTGTATGTCCGTAAAGATGCTATTGGTGAAGAAGCGTATGAGGTATTTAAATCAGCAGACTTAGGTGACATTGTTGGTGTTACTGGTGTTATGTTTAAAACAAAGGTCGGAGAACTATCTGTTAAAGCAAAGGAATTTCATTTATTAACAAAATCCTTGCGTCCTTTACCAGAAAAGTATCATGGATTAAAAGATATTGAGCAACGTTATCGTCAACGTTACCTGGATTTAATTACAAATCCGGAAAGCAGAGATACATTTGTGGCTCGTAGTAAAATTATTCAATCCATGCGGGAATATTTAAACGCTCAAGGGTATTTGGAAGTAGAAACACCAATGCTGCATAGTATCCCTGGCGGAGCGTCTGCACGTCCGTTTATTACCCATCATAATGCGCTGGACAGAGAATTGTATATGCGTATTGCGATTGAATTACACTTAAAACGTCTTATTGTCGGCGGATTAGAAAAAGTGTATGAAATTGGCCGTGTATTCCGTAATGAAGGGGTATCAACAAGGCATAATCCTGAATTTACAATGATTGAGTTATACGAGGCATACGCAGACTACCATGATATTATGGACCTTACAGAAAGTCTGATTGCACATATTGCAAAAGAAGTATTCGGAAAAACAACGATTCAATATGGTGATCACGAAGTAAATATGGAACCTCAATGGACAAGGATGCATATTGTTGACGCCATCAAACAAGAGACAGGTGTAGACTTTTGGCAGCACCTATCTGATGAAGAAGCGCGTGATTTAGCAAAAGAACATAACGTTGAAATTACAGATGCAATGACATTTGGTCATATTGTAAATGAATTTTTTGAGCAGAAGGTAGAAGAAACACTGATTCAACCGACATTTATATTCGGACACCCTGTAGAGATATCTCCTCTTGCTAAAAAGAATAAAGAGGATGAGCGTTTTACAGATCGTTTCGAGTTATTTATTGTAGGAAGAGAGCACGCGAATGCCTTTAGTGAATTGAATGATCCGATTGACCAGCGTCAGCGTTTTGAAGCACAAGTAAAAGAAAGAGATCAAGGAAATGATGAAGCACATTATATGGATGAAGATTTCCTGGAAGCATTAGAATATGGTATGCCTCCAACTGGCGGATTAGGAATTGGAGTAGACCGCCTGGTAATGCTGTTAACGAATTCTCCGTCCATCCGGGATGTATTATTATTCCCGCAAATGAAAGATCGTTAATACATTATTGTATAATGTGAGATAGTATAAAAAGCGCCGGCTAAAGAGAAATCATCAGTCGGCGCTTTTGTGTGTATAAGGATGAGAAAGCCTGGAAATCTTTATAAAAACTGGTTTGTAAAGGTTTTGTAAAGCTGCTTCAATAAAATGAATTATAGAAATATTTACCTTATGTAATTTTATTTTAAAAAATGCTTGCTTTCCGTTTGGAATCATGATAAATTTATTATCGTTGCATAACGCAATGCGCATCATACAAACGATTCGACAAGTTAACAATAAAATAAATTAAAAAAAGTTGTTGACAAAGAATTTCAGATATGATATATTAATAAAGTCGCCGATTTGAGACGACGACATACAAATTGCTCTTTGAAAACTGAACAAAACAACCAGTACGAAAGAAGAAAGACAACCTCGTTTTTCTTAAAAAATAAGTCAGAAGTTGACTTCTGAAAGCTAACGTTTCAAACACTTTTATGGAGAGTTTGATCTTGGCTCAGGACGAACGCTGGCGGCGTGCCTAATACATGCAAGTCGAGCGCGGGAAGCGAACGGAACTCTTCGGAGGGAAGTTCGTGGAACGAGCGGCGGACGGGTGAGTAACACGTAGGCAACCTGCCTGTAAGACTGGGATAACTCGCGGAAACGCGAGCTAATACCGGATAACACTTCCCATCACCTGATGAGGAGTTAAAAGACGGCTTTTGCTGTCACTTACAGATGGGCCTGCGGCGCATTAGCTAGTTGGTAAGGTAATGGCTTACCAAGGCGACGATGCGTAGCCGACCTGAGAGGGTGATCGGCCACACTGGGACTGAGACACGGCCCAGACTCCTACGGGAGGCAGCAGTAGGGAATCTTCCGCAATGGACGAAAGTCTGACGGAGCAACGCCGCGTGAGTGATGAAGGTTTTCGGATCGTAAAACTCTGTTGTCGGGGAAGAACAAGTACGATAGTAACTGATCGTACCTTGACGGTACCCGACCAGAAAGCCACGGCTAACTACGTGCCAGCAGCCGCGGTAATACGTAGGTGGCAAGCGTTGTCCGGAATTATTGGGCGTAAAGCGCTCGCAGGCGGTTTTTTAAGTCTGATGTGAAATCTTGCAGCTCAACTGCAAACGTGCATTGGAAACTGGAGGACTTGAGTGCAGAAGAGGAGAGTGGAATTCCACGTGTAGCGGTGAAATGCGTAGAGATGTGGAGGAACACCAGTGGCGAAGGCGACTCTCTGGTCTGTAACTGACGCTGAGGAGCGAAAGCGTGGGGAGCGAACAGGATTAGATACCCTGGTAGTCCACGCCGTAAACGATGAGTGCTAGGTGTTAGGGGGTTTCCGCCCCTTAGTGCTGAAGTTAACGCATTAAGCACTCCGCCTGGGGAGTACGGCCGCAAGGCTGAAACTCAAAAGAATTGACGGGGACCCGCACAAGCGGTGGAGCATGTGGTTTAATTCGAAGCAACGCGAAGAACCTTACCAGGTCTTGACATCCTTTGACCGCTCTAGAGATAGAGTTTTCCCTTCGGGGACAAAGTGACAGGTGGTGCATGGTTGTCGTCAGCTCGTGTCGTGAGATGTTGGGTTAAGTCCCGCAACGAGCGCAACCCTTAATCTTAGTTGCCAGCATTTAGTTGGGCACTCTAAGGTGACTGCCGGTGACAAACCGGAGGAAGGTGGGGATGACGTCAAATCATCATGCCCCTTATGACCTGGGCTACACACGTGCTACAATGGACGGAACAAAGGGAAGCGAAGCGGTGACGTTTTAGCAAATCCCAGAAAACCGTTCTCAGTTCGGATTGCAGGCTGCAACTCGCCTGCATGAAGCCGGAATCGCTAGTAATCGCGGATCAGCATGCCGCGGTGAATACGTTCCCGGGTCTTGTACACACCGCCCGTCACACCACGAGAGTTCGTAACACCCGAAGTCGGTGGGGTAACCTTTTTAAGAGCCAGCCGCCGAAGGTGGGACGAATGATTGGGGTGAAGTCGTAACAAGGTAGCCGTATCGGAAGGTGCGGCTGGATCACCTCCTTTCTAAGGAT